>JBAYZO010000097.1:0-2604 GCA_041672465.1 Eubacteriales bacterium | reverse complement strand
GGTCGATATTTGAACTCGAAGTTGATGCAGAATTTTATCAGAAAAACAAAAATAGAATTACAAAATGGAAAATTGAAGAGATTGATGAATTTTCTCTCTCGAAAGAACGCTCTGAAAATCTCATAAAAATGAATGAAAACCTTGAATGAAAGGAAATTTTGTGAATGAAATAAAAAAATATCTTTCAAAAATCGGCAAGAAAGGAGGCTCCGCAGGTCGCGGGGCTTCAAAACGCCGATCTCCTGAGCACTATGCAAAAATGGTTGCAGCAAGGAACAAAAAGAGCGAACAAAGAAAACTTGAAAAAGGAGAATCAACTTGAAAACTTTATCCATAAAACAGCCGTGGGCGTGGGCTATAATACAAGGGTTAAAGCCGGTTGAAAATAGAACTTGGAAAACTGATTTCAGGGGTGAAATTTTAATCCATGCAGGAAAAACATTCGACAAAAAAGGTTTTGACTTCATGAAATTAATGGGAATACCATGCCCGGATAAATTTGAACTAAAAACCGGAGGCATAATCGGAAAGGTAACAATATCAGATTGCGTAAACAAATTAAACTCCAGGTGGTTTAAAGGTCCATACGGTTTCATTTTATCAAATCCTAAGAAAATTCTATTTATTCCAGTACCCGGTCAATTAGGTTTTTTCGACTTCGACATTTGATCACCGATATACTCCCAAGAAAGAGTAATTCTATTACACGAATTACTCTTTACCTTTGGCCCTTGTATATTAGAAGTTCTTCCTTGTCGTTTTAGCTTCCACTTCCCATCATTCAATCTGCTGTTTGTAAATGCCGGGTTAGTCGTTGTTGAAAATACCCTAAGACCACGACTTAAATAATATTCTGCAACAAAATTTGATAGCTTGTGACCTATTCCAACGCCTTGATAATCAGGGTGTATTATGGTTCGGTGAATCCTTTTTCCATTTTTAACATGTGGACTCACTAAATGAAGAACCGCACACATACCGCATGGGATATCATTGTGCATTATAACAAACATGTCACATGCTTTATTTAGAATATGACTTAAATAATGATATTTCCCAAATATTCCCCATATATAGTCTTTTTCTTTTGTTTTAATAATTCTGAATTCGAGTTCTGGTTGCCGAAGATACCTCCTTGTAGAATACTTCATTTTCATTTCGTTTACGTCAAATACCCAATCGGGCATAAGCCATTCTTCTATGTCATAATGGCATGATACGGCTATAAATTTTGAATTGTTTCTTCTTACTGTTTTTTGTGTGCATAAAGAACCTATTTTAGCAACCTGGCGATCAACAACGCTTGTAAATTCATCAAAAATTATTATTTCATTTCCTGAAAGAAGAGCAGCGGCAAGATCAACACGCATCTTTTCACCATTAGATAAAACACTATAAGGCTTAAGCCATGATGGTGGTGATGAAAAGCCTACAGAATTAAACATTTTCTGTATATCTTCAACATTTTTAGTTTTTGGCATATCATCAATTACAGATGGAGAATAGTAATTATTTGTGTAAATAAATTCACCAAAAAGTTCTTTTGCAATAGTGGTTTTACCAGAACCGCTATGCCCGATTATTAGTCCTATATTCCACTCATCAGGAATTTTTAATTCTCCGACAAACCTTTCTTTTATTACGTGCTCTTTAATTTCAAATCTATCGAGAGTCTGCTTTACTCTAAAAGATTCCGATGGATGCGATTCTTTTACAATGTCAAAAGATGGCATTTAAACCCTCTTCCTGTCATTTCGTTATATATTTTTTCCTGAATATTTTCATCATTACAATCTATTTCTAATTTGTAATATTTTTCTATGTCTAAACCGTCATCACCTTTCCCATCTTCCGTGCTCCCTGCCACTGGAACATCAAGCCCCCATTCATCAAGCTCTGATACGTCCCATTCATTCGCCAGCTTGTCCCAGTCCCATTCTCCGCCAGCAACATTATCTTTAATAATGAATTCTTGCTTTTCTTCTTCGTCGAATTCATCAGCGCAAACACACCACCCATCAGGGAATACGCCATTAAACAATGGTGAGAGTACAGAAATATTGTCATCAATTTTTTGCCCGGTATATTTTGATTTCAGAATCTTTGTTATCTCGTCTTGACTCATTTTGGATATGTACAAGATTGCTTCATATCGCATGTTCCCACCGAGAATCATACCTGTTTCATCATACACAATCTGGCGGCGCTTTGTCATTTTCGGAAAAAGTATAATTGAATTAACAAGCTTTTTAAACTTATCGTCTTTGATTATTCGGGGGTTTTTCGGGTTCTTGTGGATGGAATCAAGGGAAACCATTTCGATTTTTGGAAGATCGGTTTTCATTCTGTATCTCCGTATTTATTTATTTTATCCATAACGGCCTCTTTTACAAAAAAAGAACGCCTTTTGCCGATTTTTCTACAGATTTCGACGAATTTTTTATGATCTTCGTCGGAAAGTTTTATTGTAATCGTTTTTCCCATTATAACAAAATAACTATTAAAAATAAATATAACAATTTTTTTTAATTTTTTTTAATTTTTTTTTTAATTTTTTTTAAGTTTTAATTTTGGGCTGGAATTTTGGATACGCAAATATATTAC
>JBAYZO010000096.1:0-2665 GCA_041672465.1 Eubacteriales bacterium | reverse complement strand
GCGGCGGTCGGGAACACGCCATTATCAAAGCGCTGAAGAAGTCGCCTGAAATAAGTTCGCTTTACGCCCTGCCGGGAAACGCCGGGATCGGCTTTGACGCCGAGCGCGCGGATATTTCCCCCACGGACATCCCGGGGGTTTTGGACTTCGCGAAAAAAAACCAAATTGATTTTATTGTCATATCGCCCGATGACCCGCTTGTGCTTGGAATGGCGGACGCGCTTGAGGAGGCGGGATTTAAAGTGTTCGGCCCCTCAAAAAAAGCCGCTATGATAGAGGGGAGCAAGGTTTTCGCCAAAAGCCTTATGAGCCGGCACAAAATCCCCACCGCTTCTTATTTTGTGTTTGATTCGCTGGCCGGCGCGAAAAAACATATAGAGCGCTGCGAATACCCCGTTGTCATAAAGGCAGACGGGCTGGCGCTTGGCAAGGGCGTGATAATCGCCGAGGACAGCGCTGCCGCCAAAAACGCGCTTGAGAGGATTATGGGCGAAAAAGTCTTTGGCGACAGCGGGAACAAAGTCGTCATAGAAGAATTCCTCACCGGCCCGGAGGTGACGGTGCTGGCGCTCACGGACGGAAAGACGATTTGCCCGTTGGCGTCGTCAATGGACCACAAGCGGGCGTATGACGGCGACAAAGGCCCGAACACGGGCGGGATGGGGGTTATCGCCCCAAACCCGTTTTACACAAAAGAAATTGAGGAAACCTGTCTGCGGCGAATCTTTCTCCCCACAATAAACGCATTGCGGGAGGAGGGGAGAGCGTTTAAGGGGTGTTTATACTTCGGACTTATGCTTACAAAAAGCGGCCCCAAGGTAATCGAGTACAACTGCCGTTTCGGCGACCCGGAGGCGCAGGCGGTAATACCGCTTTTGGAAAACGACTTGTTCAGCCTGCTTAAGGCCGTCAGCGAGGAAAGGCTTGGGGAAACCGACATAAAGCTAAAAAAAGGCGCTTCCTGCACGGTTATAATGGCGTCGGAGGGCTACCCGGGGAAATATAAAAAAGGGAGCGAGATAACTTTCCGCCCCGGCCTTACGGGCGAGGTTTGTTTTGCCGGGGTAAAACTTAACGAGGGGAAGCTTGTCACAAACGGAGGCAGGGTGCTTGGGGTGACAAACGTCGCGGAAACACTTGAAAAAGCGATAAGCATGACATATAATGATATAAATAAAATTAGCTTTGACGGCGCGTTTTACCGAAAAGACATTGGCGCCGCGGCGATTTACAAAAAGGCGTGAAAATGGTTAACAGGATTTATGTAGAAAAAAAAGAGGGATACGACAACGAGGCAAAGGCGACGCTTTTGGAAATTAACGAATTTCTCCATATAAGCGGCGTAAAAAAAGTCAGGGTTGTCAACCGCTATGATATAGAGGGGATAGACAGGGCGCTTTTTAACTCGGCTGTCAGCCTTGTGCTCTCCGAAAGCAGGCTTGACGACACCTCGGAGGTCCTTGACATTTCCGGCGCATCAGGGGTGTTTGGCGTGGAATACCTCCCCGGGCAGTTTGACCAGCGCGCCGATTCCGCCTCCCAGTGCATAGCCATTATCTCCGGCGGCGGCCGGCCGGCAGTTATGACGGCGAAGATATATCTGCTTTACGGTGACGTTACAAAAAGCGATACCGAAAAGATTAAAAACTATTTTATTAACCCCGTTGAGTGCAGGGAGGCAACCCTTGAAACCTTAACAACCCTTAAGGCGGAAGAGCCCGCCCCTGAGGAAATACAAGTCGCCGCGGGTTTTACCTCCCTTGACGGCGAGGGGATTTCGGCTTTTATAAAGGATTTTTCCCTTGCCATGGACAAGGACGACCTGATCTTATGCCGAAATTATTTCGCGTCGGAAAACCGCGACCCCACGTTTACCGAAATTAAAATTATCGACACTTACTGGTCAGACCACTGCCGCCACACCACGTTTTTAACCGCTATTGAAAAGGTTTCTTTTGAATCGGAAGAGCTTGAAAACTCATATAACCGTTATTTGGCGTTAAGAAAATCCATGGGGGCGACAAATCCCGTCTGCCTTATGGATATCGCCACGATAGCCGCGAAACACTTTAAGCAGACAGGAAAGCTTACGAACCTTGACGAGTCGGATGAAATAAACGCCTGCACGGTTAAGATTAAAGTTAACGTCGACGGCAAGGACGAAGACTACCTCTTGCTCTTTAAAAACGAAACCCACAATCACCCTACGGAAATCGAGCCTTTCGGGGGCGCCGCCACCTGTATTGGCGGGGCGATACGCGACCCGCTTTCCGGCCGCGCCTATGTTTACGCCGCCATGCGGGTCACGGGCGCGGGGGATCCCCTCTCCCCTGCCGAGGACACCCTGCCGGGCAAGCTACCCCAGCGGAAGATAACCGCCACCGCGGCGGCGGGCTATTCGTCCTACGGCAATCAGGTCGGGGTCGCCACCGGGCAGGTAAAGGAGTTTTACCACCCCGGATATGTCGCCAAGCGAATGGAGATTGGCGGGGTTATCGGCGCCGTTCCCGCCGAGAACGTAAGGCGGGAAAAACCCTCCCCCGGCGATGTCGTTATACTTGTGGGCGGCAGAACGGGGCGGGACGGCTGCGGGGGCGCCACCGGTTCGTCGAAATCGCATGACCAAAAGTCGCTTGCCAAAAGCGGCGCGGAGGTTCAAAAGGGG
>JBAYZO010000095.1:0-2671 GCA_041672465.1 Eubacteriales bacterium | reverse complement strand
GCGTTATAGAAACCCGTTTGGCCGTAGCGTAAAAACGGCCGATTATTAATAAAAAAGAAAAGAGGGCGAAACTTATGAATGTATCTTCAACACAAAAAACAGCAGAAGAAATGTCAAAGTTTTTAAAGAACAGAAATAATGCAAAAAACGGATCGGTATGTATTATTTATAAAAACGAAAGCGGTGATACATGCACTGGCTATATTGATTTTATGAAAATCGAAGTTGACATCAATGGCGAAAAAATCACAATTAAAGAAATGTTTGAACACTTTTATAAACTTGAAGAACTTGTCAATGAATATAAAATCAAAGCAAACGAATCAAGCACTAAAGCAACTAAAGCGCTTGAAATAGCGCAAAACATGGAAAAATATATGCCAAATGATTATGTTGGTATATAAGGGGGTATGACTATGTATTTTTTAAGTATTGCTGACTTTATTGAAAATATTGTAAACGGCTTAAATGAACTTTGGCAAAATATTGGGACATGGAATTGGGAAGCCATAAAAAATTGGGTTTTAAGCGGTAGTGCCTTGACTTTATTAGGGGTGTTTGCTAAATATGTCATTCCGATCTTGAAGAACTCAAATAAACCAATATTAAAAACACTCGGGGAATATGGCGAAAAAATTGTTGATTTATCAAGCGAAATTAAAGCTTTGCGCCTTGAAAATAAAACATTAAAAGACGGAACAAAAGCGGTTATTGAATATCTTGAAGTCAGCGCTGATGTTAACCTATCAAGCAAGGTTTTAACGGCAGAGCAGAAGCAAGGATTTACAACAGCCTTAAATGCGCTTAAAATAATTGATAATGAATTTGCAAAAGAAACGGTTGCTAAAGTCGAAGAAATTATTGAAGACGGAGTAATAACCGCTGATGAAGTTATTGAATTAGCGGAAACGAACCAACAAGTTGAAACTGTTTTCGGAACTAAAATATCGGATTTAATGAAGAAGTGATAATATGACTAATGCTAAATGGTCGAAACTTATCGGCGTGTTTGTTGTTGTTTTTGCCATTATAATCCCACTTGCAACCACGTTTTTATCTTATATGTCGCTTGAAGAAACGACAAGTGCAATGAGTATGAATATTATTGGCGTGTTTGTTGCAATCGGTGTTTTGATTGGCGCAATTAAATTAATTAAAAAGCGAATTAAAATGAAAAAAGAAATTGGACTTATTGTCAACCCATATCTTGTTTCAATGCCTTATTTGTTGCCCGCAGTTATTAGCCCTCTATTATTTACGTGGCTTATTTGGGCTATTAAAGCGGAAATAAATACACTTGCTAATGTTATGGTAATTATATCAATTTGTGCAATTATTGCTTTTGTTTTAAAACTTATTCAATTACATTTTGATTTGAAAATAGTTGCAGAAAATAATACAACGGTTTAAAAAGAAAAAGCACTCAATGAGTGCCTTTTTTATATTCCTTGCTTGACTTGTTTTTTTGCACACCACACAACAAACTCTCCGGCAATCTTTTTGCGCGATTTTGTATTGTGAATATCGGTGTCTGTGAAAAAAACGTTGCCATAATTTGATCCCATGACGATATTAACCGTTAAAAACATTAAGCGTAAAACGAAATCAACCCATCCGCCCAACGACCAATTAATAATTAAATCTGCCGTGAAAACAGAAACAACAACTGTGATTAAAGTTGTTATAAAACGTGATGGAGCGTTATCTTTAGCATATTTGCCTGTTTTTACTGTTTTATCTTTCGATTGACCTTTCATCATGTCGCCAGTTTCAATGAAATTAATGTCAATTTCGTTGTAATCAATGCTTATCTTGCTGATGTGTTCAGCAATCCATGCGTCCGTAATCATTTCTTCTAATGCCCTTTTACGCCTTATATAACGATTTCCATCTTGACGATTGTGAATATCTTTCTCAATAGCCAAAACGCTATCTGGTGTCAAATTGGCGCGTTGGTAGTCGCTAACGACTTCGTTTTCCAAGTCGGTATTTTTTTTCTTCGTTTTTGTTGTTAATGCGGTAATTTTATTTTGAATATTGATTTTCCAAGCCAAAACTTTTTGTTCGTCATTTCTATCTTTTACGAAATATGTTCGATAATTTTGCCATTCAACCGTGTTAATGATGTTTATAATTTCTTTCTCTTGTTCTTCAAACCAAGTTATGTTTTCTTCGTTTAATGTTAATTTTTTTAATCGGCTATCAAAAGCAGACCAATGTGTTATTTGATAGATTATTACAAGTATAATGGTTGTAAATAGAAATGCCCACGACCATACGCTTTCCCATGTAAACTTGTTGTTTTTATCAATCATTGAAATAAACATTAAAGCAATAACCATTAAAATATTAATAAACAAATTTGGCGCAAACACAAGAAATTTTGCGCTCTTGGTTTTTGCTTGGTCAATTACAAGCCTTTGTTGCTTAACTTTCTCATCAACGGCTGGCATTATATTGCCTTCTTTTGATTCTTAAAGTCTCTTGCGAGTTTCATACAATCCCTGCGCAAGTCAACGCCATCTGCAATTAACATTTCAATACTATACTTTTCAAGAGTTCTATAAACCGACCTTTCAACGCCAGAATATGTCGCGTTTTGTGGGTGATCATTTAATATTTGCTTGATTATTTCTTGCGCCGTAATAAACGGTCTGTTTTCCATAAAATA
>JBAYZO010000094.1:0-2799 GCA_041672465.1 Eubacteriales bacterium | reverse complement strand
CATGAAAAATGGTATAATTTCTGCATGAGAACATCTCTCTTTCTTGGGAGGTACGGTGAATCATTGCAGAATCATTATACCACAAGGGCTGAGGTGTTCTCTGTTTTCATTTAACTTTACAATACGTATTTAATTTCAAGGAGGCTTGTTTATATGAAAAAACTCGTTAAGAACAATGTGTACTGGGTGGGGAAAAGCGACTGGGAACTTAAAACTTTCCACGGACACGATTACTCCACGCATAAGGGATCGACTTATAACTCTTATCTGATCGAAGAAGAAAAAAGAGTGCTCATCGACACGGTTTGGGCGCCTTTCGCGAAAGAGTTTGTAAATAACTTGGAATCCGAAAGGGCGCTTTACAATATTGACTTTGTAGTGGCTAACCACGGCGAGGTTGACCACAGCGGGGGGCTTTGCGCGCTTATGGAAAAAATCCCCGGCAAGCCCGTTTACTGCACCGCCAACGCCGTTAAGTCGCTGAAAGGGCAGTACCACAAAGATTGGGATTTCCGAGTGGTAAAGACAGGGGATAAAATAAATATCGGGAACGGCAAGGAGCTGATTTTTGTCGAAATGCCTATGCTCCACTGGCCGGACAGCATGGCGACTTATCTTTCAAAAGACAACATTCTGTTCAGCAACGACGCTTTCGGTCAGCACCTCGCCACCGACAGGCTGTTCAACGACCAAGCGGAGGACTGCGCGCTCTTTGAGGAAGCCATTAAATATTACGCCAACATACTCGCCCCTTTTAGCGCGCTGGTAAAGAAAAAGCTCGGCGAAATAGCCGCCCTTAACCTGCCGATAGATATTATCGCCCCCAGCCACGGCGTTATCTGGAGGGATAACCCGGCGCAGATTGTCGACCTTTACGCTAAGTGGTCAGATAACTATCAAGAAAACAAAATAACCGTTATTTACGACACCATGTGGAATGGGACAAAAACTTTGGCGGAATGTATCGCGGCGGGGATTGAAAAAGCCGACGGGGACGTATCGGTAAGCGTTCGCAACCTTTCAAAAAGCGACGAAAACGACCTTGTAACCGAAGTTTTCCGCTCAAAAACGTTAGTCTTTGGCTCTCCCACCGTTTCGGGGAGCGTGCTCCACCATGCCGCGGGGTTTTTAAGCTTCCTTAAAGGTTTAAAGTTTAAAAACAAAAAGGCCGCCTCGTTCGGCTGCTACGGCTGGAGCGGCGAGGGCGTAAAGCATCTCAATGAAATGCTGTCGGGCGCGGGCTTTGAATTAATAAACGAAGGGTTAAAGTGCCTGTGGAACCCCGACGGCGATATGAAAGAAAAAGCGGCCGCTTTCGGCGGGGAAATCGCCAAGGCTTAAATCATCTATAAGGGATAAACCGCGAAAGTAACCATAATACAATTATATTTATGAAAGGACGGCTTGGTTATGAAAAATTATGATTTAGTTGTTATCGGCAGCGGGGCGGGGCTTATTGTTTTGGAAGCGGCTCTTTCCGCCGGGCTGTCCTGCGCCATTGTTGAAAAAAGCAAGTTTGGCGGAACCTGTCTCAACAAGGGCTGTATTCCCTCTAAAATGTTGGCATACCCCGCGGATTTAATAAGGAGCGTTCAAAAATCGGGTGAAATCGGGGTTAATCTCGGAACGCCCGAGCTTGACTGGGACAAGGTGACAAAAAGGGTATGGGCGCAGATAGACCAAAACAAGCTAATTGAAAAGGGCTTGAAAAAAGTAAACAACCTTGACGTTTACCACACTCCCTGCGCTTTTACCTCCCCAACCACGCTTAGCCTTGAAAAATCGGGGGACTTCCCGGGCGGGGAGATTTACGGCAAGAATTTTGTCGTCGCCGCCGGGGCAAGGCCGTTTGTGCCGGGCATCGCCGGGCTTGAAGAGACGGGTTATTTGACCTATGAAAGCTTTTTCGGCGAAAAATACCCCAAAAAACTGTGGAAGAGCGTTATTGTAATCGGCGGCGGGGCTGTCGGAGCTGAGTTTGTCCATATTTTCTCGGCTTTCGGGGTAAAGGTTTCGCTTGTGGAAATAGCTAAAACAGTCGTGCCGACGGAAGAAGAGGAAATAAGCAGTCTTGTTGAAAAAACCTTTTTGTCAAACGGAGTTGAGGTTTACTCCTCTCACAAAGCGATTTCCGCGTCGGCTTATGACGGGCAAAAACAGCTTGAAATTCAAGATATTCAAACGGGTGAGGTAAAGAAAATAACCGCCGATGAGATTTTTATCGCCGCCGGAGTGAGGTCAAACGCCGATAAGCTAAGCGCCTCGCTCGCAGGTATCGCCATGGACGGCAGAGGATATATCGTAACAAACGAATATCTTGAAACAAATATAAACCATATTTACGCCATTGGCGATATCAACGGAAAATATCAGTTCAGGCATAAAGCGAATTATGAGGCGGAAGTGCTTGTGAATAATCTGTTTACAAGCGGAGAGAAGAAAAAAGCCTCTTATGACGCGGTGCCATGGGCGATTTTTACAAGCCCGCAAGTCGGGCATGTGGGGATCACAGAAAAGCAAGCGAAAGAAAAAGGACTTAAAGTCCGGACGGGTAAAAATTATTACTCAAGCGTCGCCGCCGGGATTGCCATGGGGGCGAAAGACAAAAACGACGGTTTTATAAAAATTGTCGCCGGGGAAGACAAAAAAATACTCGGCGCCCATATCGTAGGCCCGGAGAGCGCCGTGCTGGTGCAGCCGTTTGCCTATCTAATGAACGCCGGGTTTAAATGCGGCGCGGGGGGAACCGGGAAACAGTCCGGGGTTTTCGGCGGCCTGTTCGGGAAGGACGAAAAGCGG
>JBAYZO010000093.1:0-2928 GCA_041672465.1 Eubacteriales bacterium | reverse complement strand
ACCGAAGTATGCATAATCGGCTCTAACAATACAATTTTCAGTTTCTGTATCCCATTCTTCTTCGCAAAAGATGCCATTAAACACATCCCTAGTCTTTGATGCATTCCTGTCACAATCAAATATGGCATAACAATTGTAACCGTATGCTTTAAATAACCTCCAGTACAAGGGGATTGCATCCTTACCGCGACAATTAACAATTTCGGTTCCATGTTCAGCTAAAGAATATCCACTACGTTTTAAATACACTGGCAGAGCAAAATATTCAGTAGCTCCCTCCACTAAAATGATTGTTTCGGCAAACATTCCTTTTAACTGGTCTGAAAATAGTTTTGTCGAGTAAAAATCAACTATGTTTTCTGGTGACACACAATTCTCTGGAACACCTGACCCTATACAAAAATCGCAAAGTTGCTGAGCGGATAGTTGTATTGCTTTAGTAACTCCACCCTCTTTATGTACTCGAACAAGTCCGTCTAAGTATTCTGGATCTATGAATTCTGCAGAATGTGTTGAAATGATTACTTGAATGCCACATGAACACATATCTACAACATATTCTTTTAACCATCTTTGAGCTAAAGGATGGAGATGGGCTTCTGGTTCTTCAATAATCAACACAAAATTTTCACCAGTGAATACTTCCATATATGCTTTAACAAAAGCCATTAATAAGACTTGTTGTTCACCAGTGCCGAATTCTTCAAATCCACGAATATTATCTCCCTCTTTTGCATAGATCCGAAGTGACTTTGCATAATTGTTTGGATCATAGGCTGAAAAATCCACAGCCAATGAATGAACAAAACCTTTTACTGCCCCCTTTAGTGCTTCAGAAAATCTATTAAAAAAATCGGAGAATTCATCAGTCTGTTCAAATGAGGCTATAATTTTATTAAAGGCTTGTGATAATTCATCTTTGTGCTCTGTACTTAAGGCTTCATGTATTTTCTTTGAAAACTTGCTTAACAAAGAGTAGCTACTACTGTAATTAAAAGCACTCTGGATATTTCTTTCAGCATCAATCAAGAAAGATTGACAAGCGGAACGCTGTTCGTTTGTGGGATATATTTTATTTCCACTGCCATCGTGCAAAAGATTATTATTAGCCTGTCCATTATAGCCATAACTTACAGCTATAACGTCATGTCCATTTCCTCTATTATCATAATATAAAGGCTCAGTAAATTTAGCAGTAATATGTGCGGTAGGATATTCACTTTGATTACGTTTAAAGTAATCACTTTCCAACATTTCAAAATAAGTTGGATATCTTTCACCAAGTAATCTATGTATAGCTGATAATATATTAGATTTTCCTGCGTTATTCGGTCCAAATAGGACAAGTGGCTTATTTTGAGGAAGTTTAAGAGCTACTTCCTCTATCGACCGATAATGTTTAATTAAAATTGCTTCTAACATCTTCCTTTCATCCCCCTAAATTAAATCACTCTGACAATACTTCCTTAATAATCTGAGCCATCTGTTTGTTGTTCAACTGATCACGGAAATATACAGTGTATCCGTCTTTCGAGAGCATATCAAAGAAAACACGAGCACAATTAATTTTTGCCTTTTCTGTACCACGTAAGTCAGATTTATTTTCTACGTCTTTTGTTTCGACTACAATGTTAAGCTCTTTCTCACCAGAAGTCCTTCTTACAACATACATGAAGTCTGGACTGTACATCTCGCCGGTAATAGTCGGTATGGCAATGCTGCTACGTGGAATTTTTCCATATACAATGACTTCTTCGATGTCCGACATAATATTCTTTTGTTCCAACGGTGAGTCATAAGCGAAAGCATCATATAAATACTTCTCGCTTGGTGTTCCCGGAGCTATCTTTGTGCCGATACGTCCCTGTGCAATATCTTCACGTGGAGAACCGTCTGAATAGGTAAGTGCTGTTGCACCAACAGGCGTATTGCTTTTTGCATAATGGAATCGACCTTGCAAATTATTGCTTCTCCAGTCATGAAATTGTTGGATAAACATGCTGACAGAATTTTCATTAATATGTTCTGGATTTATAGTTCCATTCCTCTTAACATACTCACACAATGCCTCATGCAATACTTTAATTGGAATGTTTGTAGCATTTGTGATCCTCTTAAGAAATTCATTGTAGGGAATAGGTTTGGATACTATATATTGGGCGCCTGTATCTGAAACAATCATCATCTGTGAGCCATCGCTCTTAACGATATCTCTGGAGCTAGTCATGACAACGTCTGTAAAAACACCGGGTTTTTCCAGCAAGGATAAAACAACTTTAGCCATATCAGCATCCAGATCATCATCATAGAAAAGTAGGTATCGTTGATTGATTGCTTCCCATAATTTGCGTATTTCACTGTAAACAGCTTTGCGGATTTTTACAGGTTTTGTTTTTGCTACATTTCGGTCTTTTACCTTACCTGAAGACAATCCTGTAGCAAAGTCCGGGTATTCTGCAAAGAAAGCGTCCCTTGTATCGGGTTTTATATTTAATCGCCTGTCTATGTAATGTTTATCATATAGTGCATCAAAAAGCTCATCAGAAGTCATGCCAAGCTTCTTGGCCACTTGTTCCAATCTTTCTTCGCTAATAGAAGAAGCTTGTGGAATTTCTCCGTTTATTTGGTCTATTAATCGATTAGCAAAGTCTGCCTCTGTGAAGTCAACAATATAATTAAGCTGGAATTCTTCATTGGAGATTCTATTACCATTCTCATCTACAGGTAGACGTAAACCTCGTCCAACCTCTTGCAGTTTACTATTTTCACTTCCGCTAGAACGAAGTTTAGCTATCGTAAATACATTAGGGTTATCCCAGCCCTCTTTAAGTGTCCATTTTGAAAATAGAAAACGTAAAGTGTTATAGCTACCGTCATTATTCTTGAAAGAGAGAAGGTGTTTTTTCCCATGAAGGATGGTTTCTACTT
>JBAYZO010000092.1:0-3022 GCA_041672465.1 Eubacteriales bacterium | reverse complement strand
TACTGAAAAGAGCAACCCGGCAATGGGCTTTGGCACCCACGCGTTTTATGACCGCGGCAACAAAGACAACGCCGACCTGTTCTTGACCGGTATGGAGGCAAGCGGAGCTTATTACAAGGTTCAAGGCGACAACTACGGCGTTTGGGATATGTATACATATCTTTCCGAAAGAGCCGGTTATATGCCCGAAGACAAGATAATCAAGTTTTCAACCCAGACCTATACCATCACGGGGAACGTCGGCGATATCCTCACCCTTTACTATTTCGACATCGCCGATTCTTATGACGACGACTTTGGTACCGTCCCCCCCGATTCGGGAATTATCGACACCAGCGAAAGCCCCTCACAAGTAGAAGAACCCACCTCGGAACCCGCCGCGTCGGTTGAAGAACCCTCCGAGCCGGCCGAAGAGTCAAGCCAATCCCCCGTTCCCCCCACCGGGGACATCGGAATAGCCGCTCTCGCCGTCGTATCTGTTATCGCTCTTGCGGGAGTAGTCGCGATTAAGAGAAAATAAACGGTTTTAAAACAATTAGCCGTTACAATGTAAAACAAAAGACTAAAGGCGCGCCGTACGGCGCGCCTTAGCTTTGTATTTTTACGGGTTAATTTTGCTTTCTAAGCTCGTTTCGCTTAATTTTTCCGCTTATGGTTTTGGGGAGCGAATCGGCAAAGTCCACAATCCTCGGGTATTTGTAGGGGGCGGTGTGGGTTTTGACATAGTCTTGAATTTCTTTTTTAAGGCTTTCGTCGGGGGTTTTGTCTTTTGTCAGCACCACCGTCGCCTTGACCACTTGACCGCGGATTTCATCCGGCTCGCCCGTGACGGCGCATTCAAGCACATAGGGAAGCTCCATAATCACCGACTCAATCTCAAACGGGCCTATGCGGTAGCCGGACGATTTAATAACGTCGTCAAGCCTGCTCACATACCAGTAATAACCGTCCTCGTCCCGCCACGCGGTGTCGCGGGTGTGGTAATAGCCGTCGTGCCAAAGCTCATCCGTCGTCTCCTTGTCGTTATAATAGCCGAGGAAGAGCCCCACCGGCGGCACTTTTGTGGAAAGAACAATCTCCCCCACCTCGCCGACATTGGCGAAACTGCCGTCTTCTTTCATTATGTCAACCACATAACCGGGGTTCGGCAGCCCGAGAGAGCCGATTTTGGCTTTCCGCCCGTAAAGGTTGCCGAGCGTCATGGTGGTTTCCGTCTGCCCGAACCCCTCCATCAGCTTTATTCCGGTCGCGTCCTTAAAGCGGTTGAACACCTCGGGGTTGAGCGCCTCGCCGGCGGTGGTGGCGTACTCAAGGGTGGAAAAATCATATTTTGAAAGGTCTTCCTTAATAAAATACCTATACATCGTGGGGGGCGCGCAAAAAGAGGTGATAGAGTACTTCCCGAACAGCGGGAGTATATCCGGCGGCGAAAACTTATTGAAGTCATACACAAACACGCAGGTTTCGCAGAGCCACTGACCGTAAATCTTGCCCCAAAGCGCCTTTCCCCAGCCCGTCTCGGATATTGTCCAGTGCACGCCTTCGGGGTCTACCGTCTGCCACCATCTGGCGGTGACGATATGGCCTAACGGGTAAGTGGCGTCGTGGACGGCGACCTTCGGGTAGCCCGTGGTGCCGGAGGTGAAATACATTATTTGCGGGTCGTCTTTTGAGGTCTCAACCCGCTCCATTGTGTCGGGGTAGTTCATAAGCGACTTGTTAAAGGGTTTCCAGCCCGGCCTTTCGCCGTTGCAGATAATTTTCACGCCGAGCTCGCGGTAGTTGCTTTCGGCTTTTTCCACTTCCTCGGGGCAGCCGTCCTCGGCGGTGCAGACAATAGCCTTGACCTCCGCCGCGTTAAAGCGGTATTCGTAATCTTTTTGGAGCAGCAGGCTTGTGGCGGGGAGGGCGACGGCGCCTATTTTATGAAGAGCGATAATAGAGATCCAAAACTGATAGTGGCGCTTTAGCACAAGCATAACCCTGTCGCCTTTTTTTATGCCCATGTCCCTGAACATATTCGCCGCCCGGTTTGACAAGAGAGAGATATCGCCGAAAGTGAAGTCTTTTTCTTCCTTTTTTTCCGAAAGCCAGAGTATGGCGCGCTTTTTGGGGCACTTTTTCGCGAGAAAGTCAACCACGTCATAAGCGAAGTTGAAGTTTTGGGGTATTTTAAAGCTCAGCCCGCT
The DNA here is from genome assembly GCA_041672465.1 of Eubacteriales bacterium. GTDB lineage: Bacteria > Bacillota > Clostridia > Oscillospirales > CAG-382 > UBA1206. Next base: position 833 of record JBAYZO010000092.1, on the reverse strand, counting down.
AAGGCAGCCGTCATCGTCAAAAGTTTCGTTTACAAACTTCTTATACACAAGGTCGTCATAGCGGTATTTTATCCCGTTTTTCTTTTGTTCCTCGGGCTTTTCGTCGGCTTTTTTGGGGGAGTATTCTTCTTTGAAAACCACGGCGAGGAACACGCAGTCGCTCCCCCCCACGGCGACCATTCCGTGCCGGTGGGACGAGTCGTAGTAAACGCTGTCGCCCTCCTCAAGGTATTCTATATGGTCGTCGAGCTGAACTTTCAGCTTTCCGCTTATTATGTAGTCAAGCTCCTGCCCGTCGTGGGAGGAAAGCGTTATCGGCGTGGATTCAAGAAAAGGGTCGTATTTCGCGGTCACCACGAAGGGTTCGGCGGCGCGGTTTTTAAGGTAGGGCGCGATATGGCGGTAATCAAAGGCCGATTTGCGGCGTATCGGCATGCCCTGCCCTTTTCTGGAAAGGTTGTAAAACGAAAGCGTGGGGTTGGTGCCCCCCACAAGCTCTGAAATATCCATGCCAAGCTTTTTCGCGCATTTAAAAAGAAAGGTAAACGAAAAATCGCTCTCGCCCTCCTCAAGCACGGCGTAGGCGTCCGGCGTGATATCGGCCGCTTTCGCCATTTCCTCCGTTGAAATGCCGGAAATGTTGCGCGCCCATTTAAGCCTTTGCGCGATAAGTGATGTCTGCTCCATAAAACTCTCCTTTTTAGCCTTTTCGTATTGTAAAGTTAAATGAAAACAGAGAACACCTCAGCCCTTGTGGTATAATGATTCTGCAATGATTCACCGTACCTCCCAAGAAAGAGAGATGTTCTCATGCAGAAATTATACCATTTTTC
>JBAYZO010000091.1:0-3125 GCA_041672465.1 Eubacteriales bacterium | reverse complement strand
CTGATTAGGACTGTACATCAAGTATATTAACAAGCCGAACATGACTATTGATCCAATAGCTTCATTTGTATGACTTTGAAGGGCAGTAAAAAAGTTAAATTTCATCTTCTTTTTTTCTAGTGTCGCTATTTGATTTTTGCTTCGTTTAAGGAACATCTGTTCAATGTTGTTTAGTTTAAGAATTTCTAATCCGTTAAAAGTATTTGCGATGTTAACTGTGAACTTCTCGTTTTCATCTGATTTTTCCTTTTGTAGCCTTACAGTTCTGTCTTCATATAATTTCGAAATTCCCAAAACGATTAAAGAAACGATGAAAATAATTAACCCGACATGCCAGTTAATAAACATGAGAATAGTCAAAAGAGTTACATATGATCCACATCGCAAAATAAAATTAAGTAAAGAAATAAAAAAGGTGTTCTCAAAAGTGTTGATATCATTAGTGAGATTGGAAATATATACATCACGAGACTTTTGATTGAATTTCTTTAAGCTCATATGAAGAATTTTGTCAAAAGCGCGAAGACGGACAGAAAGTAACACATCACGCATAAAAGCGATTCTTAATAGCCGCGAAGATAAAAACAACGCCGCACTGAGAAAAATATATCCGACGGACAACCAGACGGTATCGTTAAAGAATTCAGGCGTTCCAACTTCAATGGTCTGAAAAATCCGCGCAAAAATAAATGCCTGCAAAACATCAGACACGATGAAAAAGAAACAAGCAAAGATATATTGAACAAAGTGACTCTTCTTCTCGGTTAATAGTTCTTTCATATTTAAAAAACCTCACATAATTTCGTTCCTATATTAATTATATTAACATTGAGGTTAATAATCAAGACATTTTTTGCCTTTTTGATAAACATATTGAATTATTGTGTAACTTCGTTTTTTTGGCCAAATGTTTTATAAAAGCAAATCGGTATATAATATCATCAGCTTTTGCCTTACAGAATAAATAATGAGAATCAAAATCTACACAAGTGTGAAAAAAATAAAATTTCCTGTATCTTAAATGGTTTATTATCCTCATGTTTCTTCATGAAAACTATCTAGTAAGTATCTGATTATGACTTTATCTCCTTATTTGTAAAACAATGTTGGGTTTTGGTGGCAATTTTCACAAGAATTAACATTACCGGCACTTCCGTGAGAACACCGACAATGGTTGCCAAAGCCACACCAGGATTCATGGGAAACAAAGCAATAGCGACAGCGACTGCAAGTTCAAAAAAGTTTGAAGCTCCCACAAAGCCAGCAGGTGCAGAAATATTAAATGGTAGTTTAATAACTTTACAAGCGCCATATGTGACAAAGAAAATGATAAACGTCTGGATGATGAGTGGTATGGCTATTAACAATATATGAAGCGGGTTATTCCAAATTAGGTCGGCTTGCATGCTAAAAATGATTACGAGGGTCAATAACAGACCAATAACCGTCACTTTTGAAAGCTTGCTAATGACATTGTTATTCAGAAAATCCAACCCTCTTTTACGGATGATGGTTGTTCTGGTAATAATGCCGAGAACTAAAGGGACGACAACAAATAAAAGAATGGAAAGAAACAGCGTTTCCAACGGAATTGTGAATCCGCTGACACCAAGTAAAAGGGCGACAATCGGCGCATAGAGAACTAAAATAATCAGATCATTCGTCGCGACCTGAACCAATGTATAGGCTGCATTGCCTTTCGTCAATGAACTCCACACAAAAACCATTGCCGTACAAGGTGCTGCACCCAAAAGAACGGCACCGGCAAGATATTCCCGGGCAATCTCCTCGGGTAGAATATTCTGATAAATCACAAAAAAAAAGAAGCTGGCAAGCGCAAACATCGTGAATGGTTTGATCACCCAATTGGCAATCCAGGTCACGAATAAACCCTTGGGATTTTTACTGACGTCCTTGATACTCGTAAAGTCAATCTTGAGCATCATCGGAAAGATCATGAGCCAAATCAAAACCGCTATAATGACATTGACATTGGCAAATTCAAATTGATTCAAAAATGTCGGAATCATTGGAAGTAATTTGCCTATCGTCACTCCTACCGCCATGCACAACAAGACCCACACAGTTAGATAGCGATCAAAAAAACTTATTTTCGAATAGTAATTTTTGTTTTCCATAACAAGCCCCTCATATAGATGGTTATCAATATATATTATAGATATCCAATCAATGGTTGTCAATGCGTATTTAGAGCTGTTTATACCGGAAACGAAAGTTTCTCAAGTTGACTAAAACTTTTTCTAAAAAGCAATTTACTTACGGCAACGTTTCGCCACCACCCAAAGTGGAATGGTGTGTATCTTGCATATTTCTCAACTTCCATTATTAAACCAAGATACCCAAGCATAATCGCATAGCGGATACGTTCATTATCGGTAACGATGAGCGGTGAATCGCTTTTTTTATTATATAATTCTATGGCTTTTTGTTTATGATCTAATGATAAGTTCATGAAATCGAGGCAGACAAAATCACTAATTCTATCGCCCCAAAAACAACGTTCCAAATCGATTAAAGTCAGTTTCAATTCTCCATTTTCCTTTGTACAAAAAATATTGGGTGGCCAAATATCAAAATTTACCAAACAACTTTCTACCTTTTCTAAAAGCAACTGGTTTTGTTGAATATAGTGAAGTAATAATTCTCCATTGCGAGTGCTTCTGTTAAATCGGCGACAATCCATAATAAGATTGTTTACCATTGATGATAATGCCAAATACCAGTTGTCAAATAATCCGTTTTGACGATACCCGTATTTTTCACCCTTAATCGAATGTATTTGAGCAACCATTTCCGCCAATTTTGCTGTAACCGAGGCTTTCTCTTCTAGCGTCAGTTTTAATTTGTTAATCTGCGTGCCACTAAGTCTTTCCATAATAAAGAAACCCGAAGGTATATTCATACATGCAAAATCTGAAAAAAAGATTGCAGGAACTTGGATATTGGTCTTTTCGTGAATTAAGGAGTAAAAAAACACCTCTTGTTTTATCATTTCGTTTTCATATGTTAATGTCCCAGTAAGATTGGGTGGGGCGATTTTAATTACATATGCTTTTTTATCGGCATCAACAGCATAAATACTATTGAATTCGCCATTCCCTAAA
>JBAYZO010000090.1:0-3167 GCA_041672465.1 Eubacteriales bacterium | reverse complement strand
AATATCATAATGGTCGCAGACCATTATTTCATATTGCGGAGCAATATTTCATTAAATATGTTATTCATTTCGCCGCAGCGAAACTTCATTAGCGGCAAAGCCGCGGCTTCATTATTCATTACCTTTCCAACTCCACGCTATTTTTTTGTTTCCCCCTTATATCATTACTGAAACTAATTGTTGCTTTTATTTGCCGGGTAGTATATAATTTTAATGGCAACTTATTACAAAGACCATAAGTAAAAACATTCTTTACGCAAACCCCACCAAAGCAAAATTAAACACAACGAAAGCGCGCAGGAGGAGCGGTTATGGACAAAAAATTATTTGACTACAAAGAAGAATTAACTAACCGGCTGAGAAGTTATTACGTTTCGCGGGAAGAGACAGACGACGATAACCTTTTATTCTTTACGGCAAGGTTTAAAAGCGGCGAGCCCCGTACAGGCGAAACAATTTTTTACACCGTTCGTCTGAACATCAATAGGGCGAGCGGCGGGGTGGAAGCGCGGGAAAAAATACTTGTCGGACAAAACGACTACACGCTTGTCCCGAGTTTTAAAAACACAAAAATAACCGGCAATGACGGGGAAGTGTTCCCGCTTGAAGCGATCCTTGAGGCAATTAAAACAGTTACGGTTTCAAAGGGGTACACATTTACCGATTTAAGTAAAACCGAAAAAGAAAAAAAGGACGACCCCCAAATGGCGGGCGCCGTTCCGGCTTATCCGCCCGGCGGATATCAGAACGGTTATCAAAAGAAAAAGAAAAACAATAAAATAAAAATTATTGTTATCTCCGTTGTCGTTTTGATTATATCCGCTATAATCATTATTTTGGCAAGCGGCGGGAAAAAGCCTGAACCAAGTTCGGAATCGTCGTCTAAACCGGCGGAATCGGGGGTTTTATCAACCGAGCCCGCTTCAAGCCAGCCTGCCGCGAGCGAGCCTGCCGCCAGCGAGCCCGAAAACGCCTATCTTTCGGTTGGGGTGGGGAAAGAAGACCTTGGCAACATTATGAACAATCAGTTTTATTTTGCCACGGCCGAAAAGAAGTATTACCCGGGCTTTGACGGCGACAACAACACTCATATATATTCGGCTAATTTAGACGGCAGCGAGCTTACGCCGATTTTTGACGGGTTCGGGTGGTCGCTTGTGGTCAAGGACGAATGGCTTTATTTCGCGGGGAACCCGGGCAGGCAGATTGATAACACTTACTGTGTTTACCGCGTAAAAACAGACGGTTCGAAATATGAAAAGCTAAGCGACGCTTACTCTTACGGCTTGTTTATTTTCGGCGACCATTTATACTTCCTAAAACAGCACCCCGACTACAGCAGTCTTTTTACGCTTTACAGAATGAATTTGGACGGAACCGGCGAGGAGTCCTTTCCCCAAAACGCCAAACAAGCTGTCGCTTATAAAAATAGGCTGTACTATAACGACGGCTCGGGCAACCTGTTCAGCATAGACCCAAACAAGGAAAAACTCAGTGTTGTTATGTCCGGTTTGGTAGACAGATTTACTATAAGCGGGGATAAAATTATTTATACCGACACCTTCGGCAACCTTAATGTTTCCTCCCTTGACGGCAAGGAAACAGTTAAAATTCGGGATAAAGGCGCTTACGACATATATTCGCTTAATACCTACAACGACAGAATTTATATCGGGGAATGCGATATAAACTCGTTCGACTACGACAAATACGGTTATCACAATTTTATATCTTCGGTTGATTTTGAAGGCAATCACGAAACGGAGATTTTTGATTTTTACTCGACCGGACTTTATATGAACCTTGTCGGCGGCAGGCTTATGGTGTTTGAGTATGTGCGGGGCGGCAACGAAATGACGGGCAGAATTAAGTCTCTCCCGGCGGGCGGCGGGGATTGGATTATATTTGAAAGCTGAAAAGCTTAGTTTTTGAGCAATCGGCAGCTTGCTTAAAGTTTTAACCCAAGTATTACCCTGAAAACCAAAAATTTTTCAGGGTAATACTTTTTTTGGCGGAGAGGGAAGAGAGACAGGTTTTCCGATATTAATATCCGCCGCAGCGGTATTACAAACGGGGCGAGGGGATGATCTTTGTCAAAGCCTTCCTAAACGGCGAAAATTCTTGACAAACAGCCGTGTTTTTGTTAATATAGACTTGCGGTACATCTGTCCGGCAGTATGAACATATACGCGAACAAATACAAGCGTATTTGAGCATATGTTCACATATTCCACACAGGAGAAACCATGAGAAAAAAGCTTATCCCCACGCTTGTGTTTTTATTAATAAGCGCCTTTGTGCTTGCCACCGCCTCTTACGCTTGGTTCAGGCGAAATATTTCGGTCGAGGCGGGGTCGGCGAAGGTGACTGTTGACCTTCCCGTCAACATTATGGCTTCAACCGAGGGCGGGGGGGTTGTTCACTCCGTGACGGGGTTTACAAACCATTTCGCGTTCGGTTCGGTTTTGACAAACGGGGACGGCGAGGTTATTGAAGAATTTGATATGTTGGTTCCCGTCACCAGCGCGGACGGACAGAGCTTTTTGTATCTCCCTTTCAGATATATTGATTCCAACGGCTGCCCTAAAAGCGACACCCCGGAGAGCGCTTATATTTATGTCGCCGAAAATATAGCGAGCGGATATTATATAAACATTCCCCTTTATGTCGTCACCACGGTGCCGAGAGATATCAATGTTTATGTAAAAAGCATTGAAATTTCAGCTCCCTCCGTTTCGGGCGATGGGGCGGGCAGCGCCATCACGGGCGCGGTCAGATGCGCCGTCGTCATAGACGAGGACGGCGAAAGCCGCACGATTATGGTGGCGAAAGACAGTACAGCCGCAGCGCTGTCCGACGGGCAAAACGTTTATTACCCCGTGGGGTACGACGGCGGGGCCGTGTTTAAAACAAGCGACCCCGCGGTTTGGGAAAGCTCTTACTACGCTTCCCACACTGAGCTTGAAAACCCGTATGAGCCGGGCGAATCAAATATATTTACCCTTAAAAAAGCCGACCGCGACGGCGACATTAACAATTATTACCCCACAAAACTTAACATCAGGGTTTGGGTGGAGGGCACCGATGTTTCGGCGCTGTCCGACAACGCGGGGGCGTACTTTTCGGTTTCGCTGTCTTTTGGGGCAGCGGACTGATAAAAGTTAACA
>JBAYZO010000089.1:0-3258 GCA_041672465.1 Eubacteriales bacterium | reverse complement strand
TTGCGTCATCAATTTCGGCAATGTCCGCTTGCAAAATTGTAATTTCAGATTCATGTTCAGCCACAACCGGTTCTACGACATCAAGCCGTTCTTCGTGGTCGGTTACAATGGGTTCAACGATGTCCAAGCGGTCGGTGTTGCTTTCAACGACAGGTTCAACCGCGTCAAGTCTATCTTCCAGTGCTTTGATTTCTTCGTAGGTATAATGCAGTAGTCCAGTCGTTGTATCATATACGCCGAGCGTTTTGTCAGCAAGAAGGTTGTGGATTTCGCCACCGATAACTTCGGTATATTTCAAGCCGTTAACGTGAGCCAACCCGCCTTTAACAAGTCCGAACAATAAATCACTTGCTTTTCCTGCAACGGTAACGCCGTTGTCAACCCAGTTCGTTCCGTTAAATTCCCATTCGTGAGAGTTCGTTCCAGCGGAATCTCCCAAGTCATAAACGAGGTCGCCCGAAGTTGGGGTATATTCAGCACCACCAACTCCTGCTTGAATTGCCGCTAAAATCGTTGAGTTTCTTGTTGCACTGTCCATAGCCAAAAGCGTTGCGTAAGTATACGCAATTTCGCCATAAGTAGCGCCACGTCCAGCCAAGCCATCAACGCGGTTCGTTAAAGTGGCTAACAATGCTCTAATGTATGGGTGTGCCGTGTTGGGTTCGGTCGTGCCGTTGTGGTCGGAAATTAAAGAAGCGATTTCAGTTCCCGATAACAGATAGTTTCCAGTCGCGGTTACGAGTGGATTTTTGTAGAAGCCGAGCGAGTTTATCTTGCAAAGCAAAACGCCAGTGTCGTAAAATTCGATACCGTCATTGTTTATTCTCACTGTGTAAACGGTGTTATTGAAAACCTGCGAGCCAGTCCAAGTATTTCCACCAGCGAGGTTGGATTTGAGCGCGTTTTGTGCCACGGTGACCGCGTCTTGATTTTCAGTTCCATCGGCAAGGCTTGAGATTTTTTTAGAGGTGGCATTTATTCCATTATACGCATTAATAATCCCCATAACTGTAAGTGTTCCGCTGATGTTTCCGTGTCCGTTTACGTCCAATGCCGTGAATGGGGTTGTACCGTTCAAAATAGCCGTTAAGAGCGCGTCAACTTTCAGAGCCGAGTAAATCTTGCTATCAAGCGTAATTGTTTCGCCACTCGCCAATGTGATATGTTGCCCCCAAGTTACTGACATATCTGCAACAATGGAAGTTCCGACAGGTGCGGTGTTGACTTCCGTAATGGTTGTGATACGGTTTGTGCCGTTCGTTGTTTGACCAGCGGTCGAGCCAGCGGAAGAGATAAACGCTTTCAGCCCGTTTTTTTTCGTTACGTTATCTGAGATAGGAATCCATACCCACATGCCAGTTGCACTAAATCCAACCACTCCAGTACCATTAATCGCTTTACCAAACACGATTGCTTTACCAGAATTGGCTTTCATGGATAAAGTTCCTGCAGTGTTCACAACTACGCCATGGAAATAAATGATTGTTGGAATATCGGACACGGTAGCGGGGTTAATATCACGAGCAACTTCGATTTTACCCATTACGGTTTCTTCAGCGCCAGTGGCGGGGAAAATATCTGTTTGAATTGTTACGCCCAAATAGGTATCGTCAAAGCGTTGACAAGCATCTGTTTTTCCGTCTAAGTCATCTTCTAAAGCACTTATATCGACATTGAGATTAGTTAATTCTTGTAAAATCAATTCGGTATTCGTCGGAGCGTGAGTGGGATCAGTTGTTGGAATACCTTGTTCAATCGCAAAATCGCAAACCGATGTTGGCCGTTTCGAGATGGCAACGGTATGTTGTGTTTCATAATCCGCCCAATCTGTGCCATCAAAAACCCAGTCAGTATTAGTGTCAATTATTCTTACATAATCACCATCAATCGCATCGGGAAAATCAGCCTCTAAAAATGCGACTATTTCTATCTCGACTTCAGTATTATATTTTCTGACGCCCAATACTTCATCACCTAAAAACCAAAAATCCACACCAAACCTTAACCCTGTGCATTTCATCAGCGTCATATCATTTAAAACCGTACCGGGGATTACTGCGTTCCAATGCGAGTATAAAACATCATCAATCGTTTCATCTGCCAACGGGTACATTGAAAGCAATTCCACAACGCCTAATTTTGGATTAGGTATACCGCTTTTTAATCCCTGTAAAGCAAAATACCCGACATTATGATTAGAAACGGGGGCGTAAATTTCAATCGTATTATCTTGCTCAGCATAAGCTCTAATCGGCTGAGTTGTTTGGCTTAAAATCGTTAAATCTTCCTTGTAAATAATTGAATTAATATTCATACTATTCTCTCTCCTTTAATAAATCTATATACATTGAATATGTTTCGTTATTACCTGCAAGCATTATTTCTTCGCCATAAGTTACCGCCCAATTATAACCGGTATACGCTTCTGACAACGTTACTGTAAAAGTACCACCATATAACGCCCCAATCGTTCTAACCGCGCCTGAATCAAGTACATCTCCAGCTCTAATACGTTTATCAAAAACAGAAAATGGATCTGTACTAACATAAACTCGAACATCTGGAGCGGAATCTATTTCATAAATTATGTTATTATACTTTGTGAAAGCATTACCAATCACAATATCTTCCGGAGAATGTGACACACATATAATTTGCATCGTTAATCCAAAACTATCATTTGGATTTTTATCAATCGGGAAATCAACTCTTGATGTCTTAGCGTTGATAAATGCATCAATCGAATTAACTAATGGGTAATATTCTAAGGTTGAAGTGTCAGCCAATAATGTTACACCGTTTTGAAACAGAATTTTAGCATCTTCAAGGCTATCATCGGTATATACATATTTAACTGGATTTTTATACCAAGCAGAATCAATTTTAATTTTACTATAACCAGCGATCGTTTGATGGTTAAATGATACATTCAGCATAATTACATTTCCGGAACCGGCGCCGAACACATGCATATCAATTCCCGTGCCTGTGAACACTGAAGTATCAGTTGGGTATGGTATCATATTTGCATGAGTAATTGGCTCATTATTTGCGGATTCCCAATCAAGAATATTCATGATTGTGGCTTTCGCTTCAGAATTGAATATAGTGTCATTGGGATTGTTGAATTTAGAAAACACTAAATACTCGCTGTAAATCGGATTAGTATGTTGCCTAATTTTGCCGATTGTAAACGCTTCTGGCTCTTTTGATATGGAATATTCACCTGAAGTATTTGAAAAGCCAATGGCAAAGTCT
>JBAYZO010000088.1:0-3443 GCA_041672465.1 Eubacteriales bacterium | reverse complement strand
GTTACGGCGCGCTCACAAAGAGGCTTAACGATGTCGCCAACGAGAGAGGCGTGACGATTTGGCCTTGGACATATTCGACAGGCACGGCGGCTCAGTTTTGCGGAGCGTTTTTATGGGGTTACGGCGGTTTGACCACAAATGACGCGCAGTATTCCAAAAACACCGTTAAACTTATAACCACATCGCTGAAAGACGCGTTTTTAATGAAGGGCGACACACTTGACTTTGAAGTGATCTCCACCACATACGGCAGGGTCGACAAGGACGTCACCTCCGCCTGCGGCGTGAAGATTATATCAGGGGAGGGCGTTATCAGCGTCGCGGACGGCAAAATAACCGCGCTTAAAAACGGGAAAGCCGCTTTGATGCTGTATTACCGCTCAAAGCTCCCCAATAACGCCGCCTACACGCTTTACACGGAGGTAATTGAAATCGACGTGCTAAGCGAGAACGACTTCGCGAAAATCACCGCGCATGACTATAACAGTGTAAATAAAGAAAACGACCTTTTGGTCGGGGTCAAACTCGGCTCTACGGCAGGCGAACTGCTCGGCCGCTTTAAAAACACAAACCTTGTTGTTACAAGGGACGGCATTTTGCTTTCCGCGGAGAGCCGAATAACCACCGGCTGTGTAGTCGAGTCCCGCGTGGGCGGCGCGCTTAAGGACAGCCTTACGGTTTCCATAACCGCCGATATAAACGGCGATGGGCTTATCAACCCGCATGACTATATCAGCCTAAGGCTTATGATTTTAGGTATCGGCAACTACTCGAACGCCCAGCTTCGCGCCGCCGATATCAACGGCAACGGGTACAGAAATGTCACCGATTATATCCATTTAAGACTTGCTCTGCTTGGGATTGTGAATTTAGATTAAGATTAAATTTATTTCCCCCGACTGACTTCCCCGATATAAAAACAGCCGTGTCTTTTTTAAGGCACGGCTGAAATTATTTTAGATTTTTTCTCGGGGTGTTATTGTTTACTGCCGCTTTCTCTTGAAAAATGAAAACCCTAAAGCCGCCGACGCGAGAAGAACAAGGGCGATAATCACCGCTTTTATTACGCGCCCCTCGTTTTCCTCCGGTTTGCTTTCGGTTTGGCTTGTCCGGGCGGACTGATCGGGGTAAGAGCTCTGTTCGGCTATTGAGCTTTGCTCTTCGTTTGAGCTTTGGTCGGCTGAAATTTCTTCTTCCGGTTTGCTTTCTTCGCCGCCTTTTTCTTTATAGCCGCCCTCAAAGTAGTCAGAGAACATATACTCGGCAATATAATCGGCGAAAAGCGCCTGCCCCTCGGTGCTTAGGTGAATCCCGTCGCCGGGGGCGCAAACGGTTTTATCGGTCACCCCTTCGTCGTCAAGGCGCTTGTTTATATCAATTATATTAAGGTTGTATTCTTCGGCAAGCCCGCGGAGGATGTCATAGTATTCACTAAGCAGCCCCGTGCCGTAATTAAGGTTATAAAGCCCGGGGGAATAATATCCGCTGTCCACGCACACATTGTTGCCCGTGAGGAGCACCGCTTCCCCGCCGGCGGCGTGGATTTTCTCAATAATCGAGCGGTAGTTTCTCTCATAAGCAAGCTTTGTCACAAGCGGAACCGAATTTGAAATGTTAACCGCTTGGTCATTCATCCCGAAGAGGATAAACACAATATCGGGGCTTTGGCTTATTATATCGTCCTGAAGCCGAGCGACGGCCTCCGTTGTTTTGTCGCCGCCCACGCCGGCGTTTATGACGTCAACGCCAAGCTTGCCGGAAAGCATTGCCACCCAGCCCGGCCTGTAGGTGATGGAGTCGCCGAAAGCCATTACTTTTTTATCTTTAAAAGGGCTGTCGAGGGCGATGTCGTCGACCACCCCCACGGTAAGACGGGCGGTATAGGAAAAGCCGCTGTCGCCCGAGCGCGCGGTTATGAGTATGGTGTATTTCTTGCCGGCGGAGACTTTTTCCGCCCCCAAAATAAAAGAGTTTGAGGTTACTTTTTGTCTGTTTACAATAACCGGGCCGTCGGGGACAAACGTGCCGTCGTTTATGCTTATGGTATAGCTGTCCGCGCCAGCGACTTCCCCCCACTCAATATTTATCCCCTGCGACACGGCGGCTTTGTCGGGGGTGGTTATGACAGGCATGTCAAGCTGATATGTCTTCGCGGGGGAGTAAATATCAATGTCTTCCGGCATACTGCCGATATATATTTTCGCGTCCGAGGTAAACCCCGCCGCGTAGTGAAGCCCGCCGGAGGTGACAATTGTGCCGGAGGCGATATCGACGCCCGTGAGATAAGCCTTGTCGCCCACTTCAAGCTTGTCAAGGTCATAATAGCAATCGGTGGAGATTTTGTTTATATAGCTTATATTGCCGTAGTCGTTTCCGATATTTGCGGCAAGCACAAAGCCGTTTTCGGGGACGATATTGTTCTTCCCCGTCACGCCGTCCACAACAAGGTTAAGGCTCCTGACGACATACGCGGACTGGTCGGAGTCCCATTCAAAAGTGGCGGTCTTCCACCATGAAAAGCCCACTGTCGTTGACGATAAGATTTTTTGGTATGAGGAGGTGATGATCAGCGAATGACCCTCCGCGCCGGTTTTATTTATCGCGTTAATCGTGAGCACTACGCTTTTTTCCTCGCTTTCGGCATACGCGCTGGGGTGCGGGAAGATTGAAATAAGTAAAAAAAACAGGGCGAATGTTAATAACAATAACTTTTTTTTCAAGTTTTGTCTCCTTTTTGTTGTTTTAAAATACGGTATAGTAAAACGGCTCGCCGAAGATATCAGGGCGGATATGGGTAAAGAGATAATAAAGCGCAAAGAGCGCGGCGGCCGCGATTATCGCCGTTACCGCCACCCTGAGCGGAGACACGGGGGTTTTGCCGCCCACTTTTCCTGTTTGTCCGTTTACCAAAAAGTTATAAATTTTATCTTTATAGCGGAAAGAAGACATCCACACCGGGAGAAGAAGGTATTTGAATTTGAGTTCGGAATAATTGACCGAAAACTTAAGGGATTGAACTTTATTGCAGTGTTTTGTCCGTTTGATATGACTTTTTATAGAGTCTTCGAGATTCTTTTTGATTTTTCCCCTGCCGCATACCCACGCGTCGTTAAGCCCCACGGAATATCTCTCGGCAATAAAACCCGCTATGTATTCCGGCTTATAAACCCTGCTTTGGGAAGTGTTAAAGGGCTCTATTTTGGAGAGCAGTTTTTCCTCATAGCGGGTTGTTCCCGAAACAAGCAGGTCGTCAAAGGCTTTTTCATACACTCCGCTCGTTCGGTACCAGCTTGTTGTGGTTCGCGGTTTTCCGTTTACGGTCACCGTGCGGTCGATTCCGTACCTCGCGGTGTAATTCGCGGTTGTCTGAGTGTCAAAAGTCCAAAACGGCAGGTAAACGCCTTTAAAGCTTTCGGGCTCGGCAAACTTTTTAACGGCTTTTG
>JBAYZO010000087.1:0-3639 GCA_041672465.1 Eubacteriales bacterium | reverse complement strand
CTGCCTTGGGAGGGCGGATGAATCGCTCGAAAAACTCTCCGCGGGGAGCGTGACAAACGCCGTAGCCGGTCAGGCGGCGGCGGTTTCGGGCGGGGTTGAAACAAAGGTTTATGGCGTCACCGCCCACGCCTCCATGCCCGAGCCGGGGGTTAACGCCATTTACCTGCTTGCCGAAAAAATGCTATCGGAGGGGAGCGTTCCAGAATCCAACAAAAAGGCGTTTGAGTTTTTAAAACAGGCCGGGTCGGAATATCTCGGCAGGACGCTGGGGATTGACTTCGCAGATAAGAATTTCGGCTATCTCACCTGCGTCGCGGGGGTGCTTGGGATTTCCGGCGGCATGATTCACCTTGACTTTGACATTCGGTTCCCCGTCTCAAAGACATACGGCGAGGTATACTCCGCCGCCAAAAGAACAATCGAGGACTTGGGCTTTTCAATAGTCAAGGACAACTCTTCCTCCCCCATAAAAGACGGATATTTCAAATCCCCCGACACAAAAGAGATAAAAGCCCTGACAAGGGCGTGCGAAGAGGTGCTCGGCGGTGACTGCGAGCCCTACACCATGGGCGGCGGCACTTACGCGCGGTCAATGCCGAACGCGGTGGCGTTTGGCGCGAGGATTGAGGGCTATGAGGGAATTTTGGGCAAAGGCAGGGGAAAAGCCCACGACAGGGACGAATATATAGCGATTGACGAGGTTAAAAAGGGAATTGAGATTTTTATAAAGTCGCTCCTTTACCTTGCGGAGGGTTTTTGATCCTCATATGTCGGCATAAACGGCGTTTCCACGGCGATGTTCACAAGCCTTTCGGCATACCCCGCAAGCGTCACGCAGCCGCCCGCTTTGTCATAAAACATTTCATAATCCTTTTTAAGCACAGGCCCTTCGCCGCTGTTTTCGCAAAAAGCGTTAAACGCGTCAAGGGCCGATTTTTCCGCTATCTCGGTTGTTATTTCATATGTTTTTACGACATATTCCCTTGTTATAAGCGTTGTCTTCACAATGGGGAGGCTTAAAAACCCCGCCTTAAGGCTTGTTTGAAAAACCTCCGCGTCAAAGGTTGAAAACGGCACGAGAGCCCCGAAAAACATATTGAAATCCCGCCCGAGGATCGAATAAGACACCTTTTTGTCTTCTTTCCCCGTGTAAAACTTGCAAGCGCGGTTAAGCGGCACGGAAATTATAAACCCCTCTTTCACGATGGCGAACACGCTCCCCCGCGCGTGGGTGTAAATCGGCACCTCGCGGAACGACTTGTACTCCCCGGTTATAAGTATCTGCCCTTTTATAACGGAGTCCCCCCGCGTTACCCGCGGAAAACCCTCGTAGGCTTCCACCGAATCCACAACCCCGCTCCTCGCGGCGACTACATGGAAAAACCCAGAGTAGTCGGCGATTTCCGGCGGCCTTTTGCGCTCGATTACGTCAACGGTGATATGCGTTCCCTTTATGTTTACCGACGCGGACGACAGATCTCGCAGATTGAGAATCAAATTTGTCCTCACCGTCGGCACTCTTATTGAGGGGATGTATGTCCCGAGCTCAACCCCGCTCTCCCTCAGCGCCGCCAGCACTTCTTTTTCGGGGAGGTTTATGTTCCCCGTGACTTCAATCTTCCAAACAAAAAGGGTTGACAAGAGTATTACGGCAAGCCCCAGCGCGCTCCCCGCGGCCAGCCCGTGGCGTTTTCTGTACTTATATATTATAAACGGCAGTCCGTAGGCCCTCTCGACCGTCATTTCCACGCCTTGCGAAAGCGCGGTCTTATACCCTCCGCCAAAAGAAAACACCGAAAAGCGAAGGTACATATAGCCGTCCCTCCCTTTCGCCCCCCAGAACAGCACTTTGTTTTGGTTAAGCGCGTTTATAAATCCAATGCCCTCGCGCAAAGGCACCTTGACAATATAAGCGCCGGTGGCGCGGTTAAGTGTTTTGTAGAACATTTTCTCTCTCAAACGCCACGCTTCGGATATCTCCTTTTATGCCGATTCTGTTTTCGTTTAGGCAGTCAAGCGTGAGCGCCTCGCCCGAAACGACAATAATCAGCTTTTGCGACAAGACGGAAATTTCTCTGTCGCTGTAGCTCAGCAGCCTTTCCACGCCCTCTATCAGGCACCGCTTGTTGCCGCGGATTTCGGTAAACAGGGTGTTTTCACTGGCGTTCAACTTAATTTCCCCCTTTTGGCGGCTTTTATATCAGTATTTAATATTTATTGGCTTAGACCCGGCTTTATGAAAATATAAATATTAAAGACAGTAAAATAAAAGCAAAAAAGGGGGATAAAGTTGAGCGATTACCGCCGCGCGGGGAGGGCGTTTTTTGATTTCGCGGCCGCCGTGCTCTTCGGCTATCTTCTTCTCAGGCCGTCCTTGGCGGGGGGAGAGGTCAAAAACGCCGTTAAATTTTGCGTCGAGGTCATTATCCCCTCGCTGTTTGTGTTCTTGGTGCTGTCAAAACTGGTTTTAGGCCAGCTTATAACGCTTGCCGGGCGGGCGCTGCCCTTTGCCCTTATAATAAGCGGGGCGGTCAGCGGGTTTCCCGTCGGGGCGAAAATTATCCGCGAGCTTTACGAAAACGGGAGCTTGTCAAAAAAACAGGCCGAGCTCCTCTTGTCCTGCTCCGACAACGCCTCGGTTTCTTTTATCGTAAGCTTCGCGGGGGCGGGGGTGTTGGGGAGCCTGAGAGCGGGGCTGCTCTTGTTTTGGGGAAAGCTTCTTATTTCGGCGCTTTGGTATTTCGCCGCCTCAAAAATTTATCTCCTCCCTTGGGAGAGGGAATTCCTCCCCGGTCCCGACTACCCTAAATCCACCCTCCCGCAGGCGATAAAGGACGCGTCCCGCACAATGGCGGAAATCTGCGCAGCGATAGTGTTTTTTATGTGCCTGAGCGGGGTTATAACGCGGTTTTTGCCGGCAAACGAATATGTCCAAAGCTTTGTGAGAGGGTTTTTTGAGTTTTCCGGCGGAATCGGGATTTGCGGCAGAATGCCCCCCGGCGCCGGGTATGTCGTCACCGCCATGCTTATCGGCTGGTCGGGTATCTGCGTGCATATGCAGGTGTCGCTGTCGGCGGGGAAAGAGCTCAGCCTTAAGCTCTACACCCTTAACAAAGCCGCCGAATGTTTTCTCATGGGGGTGTTCGCCGTGTTGACAAAAGGCTTTGCTTTCTGATATAATAAGTATGTCGGGCGAACCTTTAATCATTCAAATTTAAATAAAAACAAGGTCGTGAATATAAAATGAGCGGAAAGTTTTTCTCAAAACAGTTTGAGGATATTGAAAAAATCTGCGTCAACTGTATCTTTGCCACTCCCATCGAAGCTACCGAAAACTGCGTTTGCCGTAAAAAAGGCATGGTCAGGTGCGACTTCACCTGCGGTAAGTTTAGCGCGGATTTGCTTAAAATCAACCCCCGCCCGGTCGTTTCCCCGAAAAAAGAAATTATAAAAGAAATTGTATTCGATTAGCATATTGCGGATAAACTATTAAAGAAGTATGAAATAAAATAAACGTTAATTCCCAAAGTAAATTCCACAGTTGGTAGGGGGTTGAAATTAGATTGAGAAATCAGTGGAAGTTTGTTTGAGAAACACGAAAAAGAATAAAAAGAAGAATCAAAAAGCAGTATAAAATAG
>JBAYZO010000086.1:0-3890 GCA_041672465.1 Eubacteriales bacterium | reverse complement strand
GAAAACTTATAAAAATCAAATATCTATCGAAATTAAAGAATTAAAGCGGCATCGTTCTCTTGATCAGAATGCGATGTTATGGGCGCTTATAACCAAACTGTGCGATTCAACGTGTGGTTCACACTCTACGACAACTATGAACGAAATGTACTGCGTAATTTTAGAAGAAGCAAATATAGAAAGTGATTTTATTCTTGCGCCAAAGGAATGTGCAGAAAGTTTAAAAAAATCATTTCGAGCAATTCGTGAAAGAGGCACAAGAACCGTTAAAACCGATAAAGGCGAAAAAGAAATGATTGTTTACCAAACGTGGATTGGATCGTCAAAGTTTAATACTAAAGAAATGTCAGACTTAATTGATTCAGTTTTAGATAAATTAGCCGACCTTGGGATTTATGATGCGGAAATTCAGTCTATCATGGGAGAATTAAATCGTGCATAAACTTACTAAATCAACTATTATATCTGCTAAAGTCAAAAAAGAAGTTTGGCAACGCGATGGCCATCGATGTATTGCCTGTGGTTCTTCAAATGCGAGTCCAAATGCTCATGTTGTGTCAAGAGCGCACGGGGGGCTTGGTGTAGTAAAAAACATTGTTACACTTTGCCCAGAATGTCATCGCAAATTTGACAATGGGAAAAATAGCGAATATGCCGAAGTGGCAAATAAAATATTCGCGTACGTATTACATTTATACCCAAATTGGACTGCAGAAACCGTTACATTTAATAAATATGGAGGATTAAAATGAACATAAGTATTATAATTGGAAATTTAACACGTGAGCCAGAGCGCTATGCCACGCAAGCCGGAGATTCAATCTGTCGGTTCACAATCGCAAATAACGATGATAAAGAAAAGCCGATATTTGTGCCTTGCTCAACGTATGGCAAACTTTCGGAGAACTGCTTGACATATTTACACAAAGGATCGAAAGTGCTTGTATCGGGTAAATTACGCATTTACGAATCAGATAAAAATGGTGTTAAATATAAAAACACAGAAATATTTTGCAACCAAGTTGAGTTTTTAACACCAAAGAATGAACAACCTGACAACGACATGCCGTTTCCAGATGTTCCAGAACGACCGCAAGAAAAGCGTAAATATCCGAGTGATAAGAAAGAAGAAGTTGTCTTACCAGATGATATGCCATTTTAAATAATAGAACGGTTAAATACCGTTTTATTTTTATAAAAAAACCGCGCTTTTTAAGGCGCGGATATATCGACTATTTTACATAGAAAATCTTTTCGAGCTTGAAACGCATTTTTTAATTTAGTACATTCGGTAATGGAGAACATATTAGCGTTGAAAATAGCAAAACCAATCGTAATAGCGTTAGCGGTTATTTCATAGAATAGTTGTGTGTTTAATTCTTGTAATGCGAAAATTGTAAACAAGGCTGACATAATTGCAGACGACAGAACGATATTAATGTTCTTGATTGCTAAGTCGCCTTTTTCATTAACGGCCATTTTGGGATGCCGAGATTTTTCGGTATCATTATTTAGCATGATTTCATTATAATCTAATTTGGTATATTTTACTTTACCATTAATAACTTTCTTAATTGTTTTGCGCAAACGGTTTCCCTCGCGCTTAGTTAATTGAAAATCCATAATGGTTTTATTGGCAAGTTCAACACGGTTGTCGCTTCCTTTAACTTTTTCATAATCTAAAGCTACCGATATTTTTTGCAACATCGCTGTCGCATTATCTTGAAACCTTGTGATATTGCCTTTGTCAATTTCGTCTTGAACTTTTCCGTATGCTTTTTGATCATATACAGCAGTTACAAATCGTCCATAATCGCTAAACGTTTTTCCAAGCCCTGAAAGCGGATCTGCTTTTTTTGATACCATTAAATTAAAATATATCAAATTAAACGTCAATACCGATACAAGCGTTTTAAGCCCAACGACAATCCAATAACGCGCAGTAAATATTTCTTCAGGATTATATACTAACGATGATGCTATCGATACCAATGAAATTGCTACCAATATAAATAGATAACCAAGAACAGATCGCCAATTAATATGTAATTTTTTTTCCATTGTATCACCTACATGTGCAAAGCAAGAGGAGTAGTTTCTTCCTCTGCTTCTTGCCGCGCTTCGATACGCACTTTTTCCTTTTTATAAGTTTTAACGTAATCCCATGCATTTTTAGTTATCTTTGAAAAAACCACATAACCGATAAGCGAAATTAATGCACACAAAGCAATCCATTTTAAATCATAAATAATAGGATCGATAAGCCAAAAAATACCAGTAAAAAACCCCATCCAAATAACGCCATTTACACGCTTGTCAATGTCTTTGAAAGCGCCAATAAGTAATAATGCGACAAATATAATTGCGATGATAAACCCGATTGACATTGTAGTCGACTGCGCGATTGCTAAATATTTAACGCGGTTAATATAAATCCAGATTCCGATTGGTACTGTTAAAAATAGAAAGCAAATAAAACCAGAAATGAGCGATAGCCAGAATTTACGTTTATGCATCATTCTTCGCCAACTCCTCGTCAAGTAAAGCGTTAATCCGTTCATCTCTGCTTTCCAACTTTTCAATCATTGAATTAGTAGACGATAGAACCAATAATTGATTATCTAATATTTCTTTAATTTTGCCCTCATAAAATTGCGTTGTTTTCACAATTAAATCCTGCGCCGCATCCAAAGCATTTTTATACTTTAGCGCCTCTTGTGTAGTGATTTTATTTTGCGCCGCGAGATTGTCAATTAAATCCTGCATTTGCTTTTTCTTTTTTGTAGTAATTAAGTTAATCGCAAGCCCTAAAGCCCCAGAGCCTAATAATCCGCTCAACGTTGCCAATACAACGGTTTTTATTTGTTCATACGCCTCTGTTACCTCTTCGCCCAAATCAATCGTAGTTGTCAAATCTGCGCTTGTGGTTGCTTCTATCGTGGTTTCTTCGGCTCGGACAACTTGATAACTATGGCCAACGATACAAAAAAACAATACTATGAAAACTAACGCCGCTAACACAACTATTTTTTTCATAATCAAACCCCCTTGAATGCCTTAATAAAATTAGTAATTCTTAATTCAATATCTTCTTTTAGTTTTTTGTTTTCGTTGAGCGCATTGCTCATTTTAGTTTCGTAATCAGCAAGAACAGTTGATAATGTTTTTCCATTAATTTCAATTTCTGTTGAATCAATCCATTTCAATTCTTCGCCGTAAGACTTAATTGCTATTTTCATTTGTTTTTCTCCTTTTTAATACCAAAATTATAATTATACCGCCGATCCATAAAAAGCCTTGTATAACCCACCCAATAGCATGCCGTGATATTTCTGGAAAATAATTGTATCTTAACGAATCATCATAATATAATAATGCTAATATAGCGAGTGAAAAGATGTAAATACTAACTGTCGCAAACTTCATATAATTCTCCTTAATAATCGGCCGTTTTTACGCTACGGCCAAACGGGTTTCTATAACACCGCGATAATTGCGTTTAAATCGGTCGGTACTACAGCTTCCCAGTCGCTTGCTTCCGCAACAGTGGACGAAGTAATCACGACAGTTGCCGAGTTGTCGCCACACATAGGAATGTAATTGATAGGTACGTTGGTAGTTTCTTCCGTAATTCCAATCACAACTTTCGGCAAGTTTGCCAAGAGATAAGTGTACAGTTCAGCCAGCGTGTCTGCCACCGCGTTCGTAGTCACAAAGTACAGTTTCGAGTTCGGAGAAATAGCCACGCCGATAGCCCCACCAGTGACGAGTGTATTCATAGCCACGTGCGGTCTGTTCAAGTCCGAAATATAAGCATTCGCTATTGTGTCGCAGTCTGCTGGTAGCGTTAAGGTTGAGCCGCCATCCCAGTATGACAAGTCAATTTCCCA
>JBAYZO010000085.1:0-4038 GCA_041672465.1 Eubacteriales bacterium | reverse complement strand
GGTATGGTTCATCAACATTTCATGCTCATCGACGAACTAACCGTCGCGGAAAATGTCGTTATTGGAATTGAACCGAAGAAGCATGGCCTTTTTGATCGTGAGGCCGCTTCTCAACTTGTCAAAGAAATGGCAGAAAAGTATAATATGCCCGTCAATCCGGAAGCACTTATCCGTGATTTGAATGTTGCAAATAAGCAGAAAGTCGAAATTCTTAAGGTACTGGCGCGTAATGCTGATATCATTATCCTTGATGAACCTACAGCTGTTTTGACTCCTCAAGAGACAAAACGCTTTTTTGAACAACTATCCGCTCTGAAGAAAAGCGGCCGGACTATTATTGTTATCACTCACAAACTACCAGAAATCACTGCGATCTGCGACCGGATTACGATTCTGCGTAAAGGCAGAAACGTTGGGACGTATGACGTTGGATCTATAACGGAAACGGAAATATCACGTTTGATGATTGGCAGCAATCCGCTTCCAGATATCATTCCTACATTCGGCAATCCAGGTAAGATCTTACTATCGGTTCGCAATCTATCTTATCAAGGCAACCATGGTAAACCCGCGCTTCAAAACGTCTCCTTTGATCTTCATGCTGGGGAATTATTAGGCGTCATTGGGGTGGAAGGAAACGGTCAACGCGAACTTGTCGATATTCTGGCTGGTCGTCAGATCGGATATGAAGGATGTGTCCTTCTTGATGATGTTCAACTTAAAGGGAAGTCAATTAAGCAGATTCGGGATTTAGGGCTCGCTTTCATTCCCGAAGACAGAATGAC
The DNA here is from genome assembly GCA_041672465.1 of Eubacteriales bacterium. GTDB lineage: Bacteria > Bacillota > Clostridia > Oscillospirales > CAG-382 > UBA1206. The sequence goes on along the minus strand of JBAYZO010000085.1, from coordinate 3,253 downwards.
TGATGGTGTAAATTTAAGTGGTTCAATTATGGAAAATGTCACTTCGGCAATCCAGGAAGATTACGAATATCAATTGGGACCGTTCCAAAATCAAAAAAAGTTAAATGATTTTGCTCATCATATCAATGATGTTTTTGAGGTTAAATACAATTCTCTATCGGAAGAAATTCGGCTTTTATCAGGTGGCAATATGCAAAAAGTTGTCTGTGCCCGAGAAATAACTGCTTGTCATACAGTTTTAATTGCTAATCAACCTACACGAGGTGTCGATGTCGGATCGGTAAGAACAATCCATGACCGAATTGATGCTTTAAGGCAAAATGGAAAAGCAATTTTGTTAATATCGAGCGATCTATCGGAAATCCGATCTTTATGCAAACGCGCGATTGTCCTTCATCAAGGGTCGATTGTTGCGCGCATTGAAGATCTTTCGGTTTGTTCGGAAGAAGAACTGGGGCTGTATATGCTCGGAATAAAATGCGATAATGACACATTTGGGAGGGATGCTGCATAATGACTAAATTAGCAGGCTTTCTTTCTGGATTAAAAACCCTATTTAAAAAAACCTTCACCTCAGACCACTTTAAAACTAGCGTTATTGAAATTGGCAGAACTATGTTGGCAATTATTATTGCCTACCTTGTTGCTTTTGTGGTTATTAGCTTCGTATCCGAGGATTCTAAAAATGCTATCCGATGGTTCGTCTTAGGTCCGTTGTCATCACCAACGGAATTAGGTGAGGTTCTCAAGAATGCAACACCACTTATGTTCGCAGGCATCGGAGCTTGCTTAATAATCAAGGGTGGTCATTTTAATATGTTTACAGAAGGGGCTTTCTACGCTGGGGGACTCGTCGCCGCATTGGCTGCTATTTATTTTGAACTGCCCGGTTTCTTAGCTATTATTGTTCCCCTTGCGGCGGGTTCCCTCGCGGCCATGGTTATTGGGTATTTTCCTGCGAAACTTAAAGTATCTTATGATGTCAACGAATTCGTTACTTCGATTATGTTTAACTTCATTGTGATGTGGGTTGGGGTTTGGTTAATTTCCAATGTTGTAATCGATGTTACATCAGGAGATAATGCAACTTTGCCGATTCCAAGCGATTCTCGTCTCTCGATTTTATTCGAAAACACTAATGTGACAACGGGTTTTTTGATTGCTTTAGGAGTTGCGATTGTAACCTATCTTTATATGTACCGTACTAAATGGGGTTTTCGACTAAGGATGACGGGTGATAACAAAGCTTTTGCCCGCAATGTTGGCATCAACGTGAAAAAAGCCGGTGTTTCTTCACAGGTCCTTGGTATCGGTGTTGCCGGTCTTGGCGGAGCAGTTGAGATTCTCGCCAATTACAATCGTTTCAATTGGAAAAGTTTGCCGGGTTTTGGATTTGATGGATTTATGGTTGCCATTATTGCTAAAAACCGACCTCTATTAGTACCATTTGCGGCCATCTTTATTGGCTACTTGCGTTCAGGAGCGGATCTCATGGCTTTCAATGCTGATGTCACTCAAGAGGTTGTTCAAATAATTCAAGGACTTATTTTAATTCTCGTTGCTTCGGAAGCATTTTTCTCCAGCACTTGGTTCCAAAGCGTAATAGCAACCAAGATGTTTAAGAAAAAACGCGTCGTTGTTCATGAGGAGGTGTCTGCTCATGAATGATTTTTTCGAGTTATTTACGTCAGCGGATTTTTATTCAATGATTCTTCAACTGGCCACTCCACTTGTTTTTGCTTCCCTTGCTGCCCTCGTTTCCAACAAAGTTGGCGTTCTCAACATTGGAATCGAAGGCTCAATGGTGATATCGGCACTTGCTGCCGCTATTTTCAGTACACTTACAAATTCATCATTCATCGGTGTCATTGCTGGTGTCATGGTCGGAATCCTTATGGGATTATTCTTTGCCACTTGTGTTGTAAAGCTTCGCACAAATCATATTCTGGTTGGTATTGCAACAAATATTCTTGCCGCCGGGCTAGCTATTTTTGTTGTTTATGCGATTACGGGAAACAAAAGCGATTACCCCGGTATTGCTATGACTTTATGGACTATTCCGATTTTGGATAAAATTCCTTTCCTCGGAGAAATATTATTTACCAACATCAATCCCTTGATTTATCTGGCTATCATCGGTGTTTTTGCGATTCGGTTTTTACTTAACCGAACAGTATTGGGATTACGTATCATTGCGGTCGGGAAGAATGAAGTCGCTACCGCTTCCGTCGGTGTTAAAACGTCTCGTGTCAAGATGATTGCTTTGTTAATCGCTGGCGGTCTTGCCGGTCTTGGGGGAGCGTATCTTTCTTTAGGTTACATGAGCAATTTCAATACGGGTATGGTCGCAGGCCGCGGATTCATTGGGATTGCTGCCGAAGCCATTGGTGCTGGTAATCCAATTGCTACCGCTTTGTTCGCTGTGCTCTTTGGTGCGGTGAATGCATTTTCATTAGCAGCTCAGACTTTCTCTACTTTGGCCATTCCCTATGAACTTCTTAACACTTTACCTTACTTAACAACTGCTGTGGGACTGGTGATTTACTCGATTATCCGTTATCACAAAACACATCCTCATTCATCGAAAAGGAGAGAAAAACATGAAAAAAGCCTGGGAAATTGAATACCAACTACTTCACGAAAGCATCCCCGTCGTTTTGACTGAAGATGAACAATCGTGGAAAGGAATTGCCGCTTTTGAAGCGATGACCGATCTCACAACCAAAATGAAATGGTCTTCAAACGTTCCTGGGAGCGGAGCTCCGGAATCGGTTATCGCCGGTGCCGTCCAATCCATGGAAAACATGGGTTATGATGTCAGAAAGGCTGAAAAATTATTGATTGCTGGCCGTAAGGCGTTTGCGGAAGATGATCTGAGAAATCTAATTTTGATTACTTGTCAGTTATGGAACCTTTTTGGCCAACTCAAAATGATTCATAATCATCCTTATCATCAGTATAAAACCTACGAATCATATGGACAATATTGTAAAAAAGTCGATTTTAGTTTAAGAATACCAATTGATTGCACTTCTTTTAAGTTTCGCTCGCAAATGTACCATGGATGGTTGGCTCAAATTGTTGGAGGAGCTTTTGGAACCGCCCTTGAGGGGTATGTGACTAAGAATATCCGTTCTGCTTTTGGGGAAATCCGGGATTATGTTCGGACTCCCAACACCTATAACGATGATATAACCTATGAAATAGCTTTTCTTGAAGCTTATCGAAAATACGGCAAAAAGATTACGAGTAA
>JBAYZO010000084.1:0-4314 GCA_041672465.1 Eubacteriales bacterium | reverse complement strand
CGCCTTTATAATTCAATCATAATTTTGTTTTGTTTGCCATTATTAATGATATCCAACCGCTCAACCGCCCTTTTGCAGTATTCAATCTGTTCATAAAAATATTCTTTGGTGTAAGCCATGCCGACAACCAATTTATCATTATTTCCTATAATCGGATTGCCATCTTCATCTTTCTTTGAAGCCAAAACCAATTGATTCCAAGAATTACCACTTAAATACACGTTCGGTTCAACATCACAATAAACAGAAGGTAATTGACCTTTTGTTAAGGCCTTAATTAAATCAACCCTTACGGTTCCTTCTTCATATTCAGTTGCATGTATTGTTAAATTCATCAGCTTTTAATACCCCCTTTATTTATCTTATATGGTGTTACCCTTACCAATACCTATACCCACCACTTTAAACGCCATAGTGGGCAAATTGCACCGTTTAATTTTAATAATGGTCTTCCGCATTAAACCCTGAACACCGTAAACAATATTCAATACCGTTTTCTTTCTGTGCTTTACACCCATAACATCTTGGACTGAATCGTACTGCCGGCCATTTTTTATCATTTACGGATGCAATTTCTTCATATGGCCATATCGGAACTTTTGGATTTTTTATTGCAAACCTTGAAATACTGAATACAGCCGCCGCCACAATAAGTAGGAACACACCAAGCTTAATCATCTTAACTTGGTCAATAAACTCTGGACGGATAGAAGCCAACGATTCCAAATACCCGAATATAAACAGCGCAATAATAAAGCAACCAAAAACAAACACCAAATGCTTAATAATTCTGGTCAATGCTTTTGTATCATCTTTATAATAATTCATTGTTTAAGCTCCTTTTTTCGTTAAAGAGTTTTGATATTCAATCGCTTTTTCAATAAGTTCTTTTCGTTCGTTTTCATTGGCCACAACTTTAATTTTAAGGTTATCAGAAAAAACGATTTTAAAACCTCTGCAATTTTTAAATTCAAAATGCCAACCATTATCAATTTCTTCTATTTTGCTGATTTTTGTTATTTCTTGCCAACCGCCTTTTTCCCACATAAAATTTCCAACTTCAACATCTTCTATATTTTTCATCAAACTTTTTTGATAAAATTCTAAGGCCGCCTGACCCTTTTTTGTGTAAATTTTTCCTTTGCCGAGACATTTAAAACACATAGTTCCATGTTTAGCGTTCCAACTATATTTTCCGGTTCCGCCGCATCGTGAACAAGTGCCCATTTCAAATAATGTCATTGTCGGCCCTTTCATTTTTTTGTTAATTGCCCTCATCCTTTAAATTCATAATATATCATCTTTTTAAAAAAGAAAAGGATTATTTTTAAAAAATCTTAAAAATAATCCTTCAGAAACACTGGCAACATAAGCCTATATTTTATTCTTCTTCTGTTATTATTTCCCATTTCCCATTATCGTCTTTGCCTTCAACCTTAAGGTTTTTATCTACCATTGCAGCATCTACCCTTTGATCAATAGTGGTTTCGTCCATAAATTCAAATGCCTTTGCATTTACCCACAATTTAAACTTAACGCTTGCAGTTAACCGCTGTAATGCAAGCCGCTTGTTTCTGTGTTGGCTCCGTTCGTTTCTACATTCACCAACAGCACCAGAAGCCTTATGGATGATTCTTACCCCACTATCCGTCTTATTCTGATGTTGGCCCCCGGCACCACCAGCCTTAAACGTCTGAATAATAAAATCTTTTTTCTGAACTGAAAATAAAAGTTTTTTATCCAATTTACCCCCTATTTATATATACACAATTTCACCATGACATTTTTCACAAATCCGATTCCTATTTCTACTTTTACCACCCCATATCTCACTCATAAAAAATTTCCCACACCGCATACATTTCGTTTTTATTTTTCTTTTTCTTTTTCTTTTTTGTTCAATTTTTCTTTTTTCTGGTAACGATTCAATTCCAAGTTTACGCCGACACTTTATACAAACATCTTCATATCCTTTTAAATGACGATTAAAACAATTTGGCTTTTTGGGTTCACCGCATACCGAACAATTATACAATGAATAAAGTTTATTCATTTTTTTTGAAGGATTTTGATTTGGTAGCCGGCTTTCAACATACGTTTTCTTTTTTGGTTTCTTCGATATCACCATATATTTCTCCATAATCTTTAACCAACTTTAAATACGATTTGTTTCCGTCATGAGTTACCTGCCAAGCTTTATCCGCAATATCAATCAATTCTTTATCATGGGTTATGATGATCAACTGAAATTTTAATTTATGAGAAATTTCCCTGATAATTTGCCCACCAAAAAGAATAAGTTCACCCATGTTTTTCATTGGCTCGTCCAATATAATCACGTTCCTGCTTCTTGGCCGTTCAAGACTCCAAAGAATTATTCTTGCCATAAAGGAAATTACATCAAGCATACTGCCGCCCATTTCATTTTCCAAATCAGAATAAACACGTTCAACGCCATCAACAGTTTCCTTAAGAATAATGTTGCACTGCATTTGGTTACGTTTTTGTTCAAACTCCAAACAGAACCGAAGCGGCCTGTCCCATATGCTTTGGATTGCAAGGGTAATCAGGTTTTCAAACTTATCTTTAAACCGTTTTTGCGTAAGTAACTGAACCTCCGCCATCACCCACCGGGCTTTTATAACATCCTCATTGGTCAACTTTAATATCCGAATATCTTTCTTGAACTTTTTAAGTTGCTCTGTTAAAATATCACGATTTATTTTAATTTTCTTAAAATCGTCAAGTATTTCCTGAACCTGTCCCATTTATATTCACCCCTTAAATTATTATGGCTTTCTCAATTCAGATAAAGCCCAACTTAAATCTAAACTTGCCCGTTTACAAGCACCATTTTCTTTACTTGGACGAATATATTTTTCTTGAGCAAATCGTCTTTTCCATACTTCCGCCCGTTCAATAAAACGATTCGCTTCAAATATTGCCTTATCAATTTTTATTTTATAATCATCCATATCATTACCCTTCCTTAAGTTCAACCAACTTTAAATGCCAATCATCACAATAACCACCTTCATAATCATAACCATCCGCAACAAATTCAAACCGATAAAGTTTTTTATCTTCTACATCACAAACACCTTCAATCTCATCGTTTTCAACTATTTCATTGAGATAATCATATATATACCCACACTGTTCACAACCCGGACAACTTTTCCTTTTAAGTCGGTTCAATTGAACATGAAAATTAAGCCGATCCTTTTGACCATTTTTACCTGACCCAATATAGCTTCTAACCGACGCCCTGTAAACCGGCCCATTACATGGTGGTTTTTTGTCTTTTTCAGTTTCTTCCTTTAAATTAAGAAATAACATTTGCAACCCCTTAAATTATTTTGCCGGATGAACCATAAGGGCTTCACCCGGCAATTTACAGGTTAAAACAAAGCTTTTCTCAAATCCTGAATCAATTTATGAATCGTCTCAAGCTTGCTATCAATACGACTTGATCCATAAGCCAACACTTCATGTAAACTTGAATCTGTTTGTTGAGTTGTTGGGCTACCCGCTTGATCTATCATTTCAGGATCAATCTTATGAATAAGCCCTTCTAAATTCAATGAAACACTATCAATGCGTTCAATTGCCCTTGCAAGACCAACATGATTTTCTATTGTCTCATCACAACATTTTACATTCATACCGCCACCACCACAATTTAATTCCATGTTTTCTCCTGTTTAATTTTAAATTAATTGTCAATACAAATTAGACTTATTCAAACTTTTTCAATTTTTCTTTTGCAAGCTCAAGCAGTTCGTCACGTTCTTTTTCTTTGCCGATCAATTCAACCCGTTTCTTTGCCAGCAATTCTTTCGCTTCTTCAAGAGTTTTAACACCAAAATTCTTTTCAATGCTTTCCATCACGGATTGCCTTGCGCCTTCCTGCCGAGCAATATCCGTTTTAATCCTGTTAATTTTATCAGACAATTCTTTTAATACCTTTTCAACTTCATTCATGATATATATTACCCCCTTTTTTCCATAGTTAAGGAAATTTTTCTTTTTACAGCTTCTTCAATCCCATGTTGCTCATAAAAATCCAAAAGGTTTTGTTCAAAAGAACAGCCGTAAGCCACTCCACCGGCTTCTGTACCATCGTTAACAATACTATCCACAAAGGAGTCCATCATATCTGTAATGTCATCAGCCTTATCAATATGTGACCGATCAAGCACCGTTTCACCATCTTCGGCCGGAACAAGAATCTTGGTGGCAACATTAATATTTGTATCCAAAAGGTAAACATGCGGAAGGTGTTGAAAATTATATTCTGTGGCTTCCTTACGG
>JBAYZO010000083.1:0-4764 GCA_041672465.1 Eubacteriales bacterium | reverse complement strand
TCGCCTTGAACCTTGTAATAAGCTCCGCTTGCCTCCATACCGGTCAAGAACAGGTCGGCGTTGTCTTTGTTGCCGCGGTCATAAAACGCGTGGGTGCCAAAGCCCATTGCCGGGTTGCTCTTTTCAAAGTAGTACCTGACATAGTTCGCTTCCTCGACGTTTACATAGGCTTCCTGATAAACAGCTCCGGTGTTTTTATAGGTCATTTCGACTTCCGCGGAGGCGGCTGTAAGGGTAATGATGACGGTCCCGTTGCTTTCGACCTCGACTGTCGCGCCGGTGGCGGAATACTGGGCGTCGCCGTCCTCAACGGGCCTTAGGTCAAGATAGTCGTATTCGCCCGCGCTCGCGAACAGCGTTGCCGCCGCGAAGCAGGAAAGAACAAGAACAAGCGAAACGACCAATGAAAATGTTTTTTTCATGTTTTTCCTTTTCCTTTCTAAAACTGAAAGTTATTTATTTTTTAAAATTATACCACTCGGTTTAAATCTTGTCAAGCTTTTTATGTTTTGACGTTTTATTTGCGTTTCGCGAATACCATGCCCGCAAGCGCAATCCCCGCGAGAGCCGCGAGCCCGACGAGCCCGACGTCGCCGGTGGGGGGAGCGGGGGTTTGGCTTGATTCTTCCGGGTCAGACGTTTCCGCGGGGACAGAAGTTTCCGCGGGTTCGGAAGAAGGCTCATCGGAGGGTTCTTCGCTTGAGAGTTCAATTCCCTGCCCGGTTTTTTCGGCTTCTACGCCGAGTTCGGTAAAGCCGTGCCATTCCCAAACGGGTTTTTCGGCAAAGGGCGAATCCCCGTATGTGAAGGTGAGCCTTATATATTTTCCGGTAACGATTTTGCCGAGATCAATGATATACTCGTTGGCGGCAATCTCGCCGTTGACTGCCTCTCCCTCAAATACATAGTCGCCGGCAAAAATAAAGTCGCTGCCGTCTGACGAATACTCAACCGCTATGCTGTTGTCCTTGGGGAGCCCTATCATCGCCATGTAATACTCAAAGGTGACGACCCTGACGGCGGTGATGTCGGCGTCGTCGGACAGTTCGAGTATGTAGGAATACTGCGGGTAAACCTCGGCCTCGGTGCAGCGGGTGTTCTGGGTGAGAACGATTCCCGCTTTGTCAAATGTGGTGAGGGTTTCGTCAAGGAATGTTACCCCGTCGAAAAGCACCGAGTTGTCGGAGCCCCCTCTCGGGACTTCCTTACATTCGTTTTCGGTCGCCGAAACAAAGGTAACCCCTATAACGCTTACCTCGCCGTCCCCGTCTTCGGCTCCGGCGGTAAATGAAATCAAAGCGAAAAGTGAAAACACAAGGGAAAGCGAAACAAATAATACTAAAAGTTTTTTCATAATAAATGATTAAATCCTTTCGTAAAAATTTTATTCTATACATTTTTATAATAACACCGCACATCTGCTTTGTCAAGCGAAAATAACCTGTTATTTTGAAGTTTATTAATAAATTTTTACCATATAAAGCATATTTTTCATTAAAAACTATAAAAAACAAAAACAAAAAAAACGCCTTGACAAACCCTCTTTGTCAGTGTTATAATATCAGTCGCGAAATAAAAATATGGATGTTTAGCTCAGCTGGTAGAGCACTCGCTTGACGTGCGAGTGGTCAGGGATTCGAGTTCCTTAACATCCACCACAGACGAAAACCGCCGATATCGGCGGTTTTCCCTTTCTTTTAAGTTTTCTCTTTCGCGGAGCGCGGCTGTCAGTTTTTTATAAGGCTAAGCTCCCTCTGGCAGTCAATCCGCCGGCCGTCAAGGATAAGCTCAAAGTGGAGGTGCGGCTCGTCGGCGGCTTCGATAATCGCCGTCTCGCCTATCGCGCCGATAATATCCCCCGTCTTGACCGCCGCCCCCGGCACGATTGCCGGCGGAAGCTCTGTCTGAAGATTTTGGTACACGGACTTAAGCCCATGGTCGTGGGTGACCTCAACCGTTCTCCCCATAAAAGGGTCGTTCCTCACGGCGGTGACATAGCCGTCGGTGTAGCAAAAGACGGGGTCGCCCACCTTCCCCGCGATATCAACCCCCGGGTGGACCCTGTAATCCTGCATGGTGGGGGAAAACACAAGCGTGTCCATACAATAACCCTTGATAATTTTCCCCGCCGCGGGGAGAGTATAGGAGGGTTCCTGCTCATATGGAATCCCGCTCTCCTCTTTTCCCGCCGGCTCGTCCGACAAATCCGGTTCCGGCAAACTCTCGTCGGGGAGAGATAAATCGGGAGTGCTTAAATTTATGTCCCCCGAAAAATCCCCCACCCCCGGGGAAAAAGTGTATATAGACAGCACCATAACGGTGACTACGCAAAGCGCCAGCGCTATATACACGGCTCCCGCCACGCGGAGCTTTTTGTCCTTAAAATTCAGGCGTTTGGGCGGCTTTATCCGCTTTTCGGTCTCTTTCTTTTTTTCTTCCATGATAAAAATACCCCCGTAATAAGTGTTGACTATATTTTGTCCTCATTTACGGGGGAATATTCAATTATCGGCAATATATGACCCTTGAAAATAATGAACAATTATTTCACGGTAGTTTTTTCCTTCCTCCGCCATGCTCCAAGCGCCGTATTCGCAAAATCCCACGCCGTGCCCGATGCCGGCCGAGGTAAACACAAACCCGTTGGCGCCCGTCTCCACGGTTATGGCTGTTGAAGTCAGCGAAAGTATCTCGGCAAGTTTTTTCCCCGGGACTTCATACCCGCATATGAACGCCGATTTCACCCTGCCGCTTTGGCTTTTTGACATATAGCTTATCCAGTTGACGTGATTTGTGCTTTTGTCAATGGGGTAGCCGCCCGATTCCATAAGCGACGCGAACTCGTTTTTTGAAAGCTCTACGGTTTTATAAAAGTTATCGTATTTGCCCGCGAAAACGAAAGGCGGGTCGGGCGTCGCCACGCTTTTTAAGTAAGGCACCGCCGCGCCGAACGCGTCGGTCGCGTCCTCGGTTTCGCCGAACGACATGGTATGACTTATCGGGTCTATCACCCTGCCGTCATAGAGAACTATTTCCCCCCTTGTGGCGTAAGCCGCTGCCGAGATGCTCTTTGCCACCCCGCCGCCGTCATAAGCGCGGCAGTGATTGCCATTATCGCAAACATCGGCGCCGTCATGCCCCTTGTCGCCGCAGAGCGCGTGGTAGACGGCGTAGGTTCTTATTACCACTGCCATTGATTTTTGCATTTCAAACGGCGTTTCGGGGGGGAGCTCGGCATAGAGCACCCCCGCCACATATTCCTCTATCGGTATGGATTCCACCCTCCCTGCGGCGGTTCTGTATACCTTTATAACGTCGGGGAACCCGCTCTCGCTATAGGCGGCGGCTTGTTTTTCTTCGCCGCCGTCGGGGTCGGGCGAGGGTTTTAACCTTGCGGGGAGCAGGCTGTAAAGCGTCGGGGTTGAAAACAAACACAGAGTAAAACACAAAAAATAAACAAGATAGCGTTTCATTTTTCGGGCGTTCCTTTCTAATGAACATAATAAATATAAACCGTTCGGAAAGTCGGAATAAAAAGCGCCGCTGCGGAGAAGGCGCTTTAAATTATATTCAATTAAAAAGGGCGTTATTCCCCAAACGCCCACATATGACTGTATTTAAGCTGTGAAAAGATAAACGAGATATCCCAGACTTTATTTGTGTTTTCCTCAGAATATGAGTCGGCTATATACACCTTGCCCCCCGGGGCAACCCCCCTTAGGGTAAGAAAATGCCCTCCCTTGCTGAAATAGCCCTGCCCCACCGAACAAATTATAAATTCGCCTTTCGCCAGCCTTTCGAGCACTTCCGATTGCGTGGGGGTGATGCTGCGGCAAGTTAAATCGTAATACCCCGCGGCTTTTTCAAACAGCGCGTGGGAAGTGCCGACCCCTTTGACAAACAGCCCCCACTTTTCGCACAGCGCCGCCACTTCCACCGGGTTTACCGATTTCCCGGTAAGGGTTGAGACCACCATCGCCACGTTGACGGGGCCGCAGCCGTAATCCCCTATTGTCATGTCCCCGTAGGGGTAAAAGGCATAATCGCTCCAACGCTGATTATAATAAATAAATCCGCGCTGGGGGAGACATTCAAACACCGCGCCGCTTACAATAAGCGGCGAAATCGGTTTATGCCCCGCGATATCGTTTTTAACCTGAGGCGCGGGAGTGTCGGACAAATATCCGCCGTCCTCGATCCCGGCCGGGTTTTGAGTCGGCAGAGGCGGGTTTATCCCGTACAGCGGCGCCATTCCGGCCGCATAGCTTTCACCCTTATTGGCCGAAGCGATTTTTTTTGGGTTTTCGCTATAAATATTTAATGACAAACACCCCAAAAACGCCGCGACGGACAGCGCGGCTATAAGAAAAGCGATTAAAAGTATAAAAAAGAATTTTTTGTGGAACGCGTTTTCTTTTTTATTAATATTAAATTTAGTTTTTTTGCTTAGGTTCGCCCTGTTTTCACTTTCCCCGCCGGGGTGAGTAAGTGACGCCATGCCGACCTCCAAAAAATTAATTGCGACAGCGTTGCTTTTTGAGGAAAAAGCCAAAGGCTGTTTTTTCCATCGATAAATATTAACACACTCCGCCCAAAATGTCAATACATCGGAACGGGTTATGTTTTCGCTTGACTTTTTAGTTAATTCCCAAAGTAAATTCCACAGTGGGATTTACGATGGAAGTTACATTGGGAAGGAAAATATAGTAGAATTAAGTCTGGGAAATATCCCACGAAAGGAGCCTGGACTATGAACGAAAAGAA
>JBAYZO010000082.1:0-4867 GCA_041672465.1 Eubacteriales bacterium | reverse complement strand
GTACGGTTCGGGCGGCGTCTCCTGCATTGAAATGATGCGCCAGAGCATAAGCGCCGGCGGCGACGATTATCAGGTAATAATGCCCTACGCTACCGACGCGGCGGCGCTGGCGCTTGAAAAAAACCTGCTGAATCTCGACGAGATAGACGAGCTTAACTTAAAAAACGAGTATTGGGATCAAAACGCCAACAAAGGGCTTTCTATCGGCGGCAAACTCTTTTTCGCCATAGGTTCTATGACATATTCGGACAAAGCCTTGACTTTGGTGTACTGTTTTAACAAAACGGTGGCGGAGACCAACAAAATGGACGACCCCTATGAGCTGGTTCTCAGCGGCGAATGGACTATGGACAAAATGCTCTCCATGGCGCGCGAAGTCACTTTTGACTCCAGCGGCGACGGGCAAATGGGTATCGACGACACTTGGGGGCTGTTTTTGAACACCAGCTCGGGAAGCCTGTTTTTTGAGGCGTCCGGCGAGCGGATGAGCTCCAAGGACGAGTATGACCTGCCTATCGTTACCGTAGGAAGTCAGAGGGGGGTTGATGTCTTTGATAAAATTCTCTCAATTTACACCGACGCCAAGGCGACGCTGTTAATCGAGGCCAACAACGACGCCGCTATCGCCCATGGATATGACGGCTGCTATCATGCGGCGGATATGGCGATGGTTGAGGGGCGGGCGCTGTTTAGGACGATGAACCTGACCGATCTATCCGCGCTTAGCAATTATGAAGTGGATTTTGGGATATTGCCCTACCCGAAATACGATAAAAACCAAGACAAGTATTTTTCCACCGTCAGCCTGTTTTATGTCAAGCCGGTGTGCATACCCATAAGCAACACCAATGTCACCGCTACCGCTTACACCCTCGCCGCGATGTGCGCCGCCTCGGTTGAAACGGTGGAAAAGAGCTATTACGAGGTATTGCTTAAGCAAAGGCAGGTCAAGGATGAGAAGTCCGAACCCATGCTCGACATTATTTTCGGCAACCGCGTGTACGACCTTGCTATTTTGTATAACTGGGGCGGTAAGGATATTTTCGACCCCAACGGGCTTTTCTGGTTTATGAACGTCGTCGCCGAAAGGGGAACAAACACCTTTTCCGCCGCTTATGATTCGCTGAAAGACGCCATCCAATCGGCGGTGGACGACACTATCGCGACCTTTTATTCATAAGTTCTCTGTTTGTCAAAATGTGAGACGAAAACTCTTGACCCTATTTAATATTTATTTATATAAAACAATATTCAGAAAGGAAGATTCAAATGAAAAAAGCAAAAGTCATGCGGGCGGTCTTGCTCGCCGCGGCAATTATCTTTACCATGAGCGCGCTGTGTATCGCCTCAGGCGCTGAAGACGGGGAGTTGAACTTGGTGTCCCTTGGCGCCTCCTACACCTCCACCGGCACCCCCGATATCGCCAACGACGCGACCTACGGCGACAGCGGAGGTGAAATGACCGACGGGGTCAAAGGCGACGCCGCCGACGGAAAACCCTGGACCGTGTATATGGGCGAACCGGCGGAGATTGTAATCGACCTCGGCAGTCAGTTCTCGTCGCTCGTCCGCGTTGAATACAGCGTGTATGTCTGGAAAGGCGCGGGGCTTAACGGCCCGGAGAAAATCGAGATTTTTATGTCGGAAGACAAATCGGTCTGGACTTCGGTTAATTCAACCGATTTTGAACCGGAAGAGTCAAATGACATTGTCATAACCCCGGTGACAGTAAATCTTGAGGCCGCATTTTCGGCAAGATATGTAAAGCTTGAGATCACAAGCCCCGGAAAATGGACGGGAATAGACGAAATCAGCGTTTATGAGCTGCCGTCCGGCGTTGTCAAGCGTTTGGTTTCGGTTGGAAAACCCTATACATCCACAGGAACTCCCGATATCGCCAATGACGCGACCTACGGCGACAGCGGCGGTGAGATGACCGACGGGGTCAAAGGCGATGCCACCGACGGAAAACCTTGGACGGCTTATATGGGCGAACCGGCGGAGATTGTTATTGATCTGCAAGAAAAAGTTGCAAATATTTGCGAGGTATCGTATAGTGTTTATATATGGAAAGGCGCGGGGCTGAACGGTCCCGATAAAATAGAAATATTCGCCTCCGAAGACAACACAAACTGGGTTTCTCTTGGATTTGACGTCTTTGATTCCCCCGACACAAACGATATCGTGGTTATTCCCGTAAAAGTTGAGTCTTCGGAAACGCCGGACGCGAGATACATAAAGGTCGCTGTCACCAGCCCCGGAAAATGGACCTGTATCGATGAAGTCAGCGTTTACGCTCTCCCCGAAAATGAGGAAAGCACGGAAGAACCCACTTCAGAAGCCGGCACATCCGCCCCCGAAGTCAGCGTTCCGGAAGAAAGTGTTCCCGAAGAAAGTGTTCCCGATGTGAGCGAGCCTGTTTCGGAAACAACCCAACCTGATTCCGGGCCGGAAGACACTTCGGAACCGCCGCAGACCGGGGATACCGGACTGTATCTGTTCGCGCTGGTTTCAGCTATAGCGGTGATTTCGGCCTTTGCGGTGATACGCGGAAGAAAAGCGTAATTTTACGGAAACCTGCGTGAAAGTGTTGTTTTGCTAAACGGGGTATGCTGTTTCACGCCCAAGCTTTCGACGGTTAAATCCGCCAAAAACCCTAAAATCAATGTAAATCGCCTGCGGCGGCGCGGAGGATAAGATGAAACGCTTTACCCCAATATTTCTTGTTTTAATATTTTTAGTAAGCCTTTTCGGCAGCGGGGGCGTTAACGCCGCCCCCGCTGACCTCGGCGCGCTGCGGGGCGTTTCGCCGTCGGTTTCGCCGGACGGGACAAGGCTTATTCTCCCCGATTGTCCTATCGAGGGCTATAAAATCGGTGTGTACGGCAGTTCCAACGTCAACATAATCGACATCGACGGGAATGTCTATACTCCGCTGGTCGACGGGGAAGTGAAGCTAATTTACAAAGCCGTCCCGGAAAACGGCGCGGGCGGGGAAATCGTCGCCAACTTTAACGTAAAACTCACCGTCAGGGGAAGCGAAACGTTTGAGGAGGGCGATAACAAAAAACCCGACGTTTTGCCGTCTGTCAGGGAATGGAAGGGCGGTAAAGGGGTTTTTGCCTTAAAAGAGGGCGCGGGGATAGCGGTTAACGACGAAACCGCCCTTTTCGCCGCGAATAGGATTTGCGACTGCGTTAGCGATATGCTTGGGCACAGCGTCACGGCGTTTGTCGGCGAGCCGAAAGACGGCGGCATCGCCCTTGAGCTCGACCGCTCTGCGCGGGGGCTTGGGGACGAGGGATATTATCTGGATATCGGCGACATTGTCACCGTTCGTGCGGCGAGCGTAACGGGGCTTTGGTACGGCGGCATAAGTTTGGTTCAAATCGCTTATCAGAGCGAAAATAAAACCGAACTACCGCGTGGGACCGCCCGCGATTACCCGGCTTATGAGGTGAGAAGCGCTCATCTCGACGTCGGCAGGGCGTGGATAACCATGGACTATTTAAAAGAGATAACATATTACTGCGCATGGTATAAAATCAACGATCTTCACCTTCATATCAACGACTGGGGCGGCCTGAAATACGAGGCGTTCCGGCTTGAAAGCGATTTTAAAGGGCTTGCCGCCGACGACGGTTTTTACACCAAAGACGAATACCGCGAATATCAAAAAGAAGCGCTGTCTTTGGGCATAAACATTGTCACCGAAATTGACACCCCCGCCCACGCCACAAGCCTTGAGCGGATTTATCCTCAGGTGCCGAGCCTCGGCTGGAGCTATGTCGACGTGCGCGACCCGCAATCGGCGGAAATCGTCAAAAAACTTCTTTCCGAATATATCGAGGGCGACGACCCTGTGTTCGCCAGCGGCTATGTCGATATCGGCACCGATGAGTTTCCGCTGGAATTCGCCTCTTATGTGCGGTCTTATGTCGCTTCGCTTCTCGATTATATCCGCGGAGTCGGCTTTACCCCGCGGCTGTGGGCAAAGTTCGGCTCGTCAAAGAGCTATGACGGCGACGCCGATGTCATGGGCTACGCTCAGGCGTCCTATGCCGTGCCGGAAATGCAAAATGTAAATGTACTCGTGGACTACGGCTATGATATCATAAACGCCGTCCAGAACCTTTATATCGTTCCCGGGTCTCCGCACGGCTACGCTGATTATATGGATGTTAAAAGCCTGTATTCTATCTGGGAAGTTTACCGCAACGACTACTACGGGCCTCTTTTAACCGAGGGGCATCCCAAGCTAAAGGGCGCTATGTTTTCGCTTTGGAACGACCTTTACACCACCAACTGCGGCTTTTCCGTGTTTGATATTTTTGACCGTTTCCGCGGCGGAGTTATGCTTATTTCCGAAAAAACGTGGTACGGTTCAAACGACGGAACCCAAACGGCGGATATGTTTATGGCGAAGGTCAATGTCCTCGGCGAAAAAGCCCCGCTCTGCAACCCCATGCGCGGCATAGATTCGGCAAACGGGACAGTGTGTTTTTATGATTTTGAAAACAACGCGGAAGATATCTCCGGCAACGGATGCGGGTTTACTTTGTCCGGCTGCGCCGTCGAGGAGGGAAGCCTTGTTTTTGACGGTAAGGGAAGCATATCGCTGGAATACGGCTCGGTTGGATTCCCCTATACCGTTTCGTTTGACTTGTTTATTTCCGAGCCGCCTTCCCCCGACACTCCGCTGTTTGACGGAAGTGACAGTTACGGCACGTTTTATCTCAACGCCGATGACACCGGAAAAATGGGTTTCAGGCGCGGCGTATACACGTTTTTATACGATTACAAACCGCCCGTGGGCGAATGGATACATCTCACCCTTACCTGCGATAACAAGCAAACCGTCCTTGTT
>JBAYZO010000081.1:0-5395 GCA_041672465.1 Eubacteriales bacterium | reverse complement strand
TTGGTTGTCGGCATGGCTTACACCAAAGAATATTTTTATGAACAGATTGAATACTGCAAAAGGGCGGTTGAGCGGTTGGATATCATTAATAATGGCAAACAAAACAAAATTATGATTGAATTATAAGGGGATTCTCAAATGGAAACTAAAATGGCATTTGCATTGTGTGGAATGGGGCCGATTGTGGGCGCAAATGGTAAGCCTTCCATAAGAAATCGAAAAGGTTGGAAGGCTTACGCAAAAAGGGAAGCGGCAAAGAAAAGCAAACGAGAACACTTTGTTTGGACTGGGTTCTGTGCATGGATACCACAAAGAGGTTGCTACAGAATAAGTTTTGCTGGTGACAAAAGAAAGGGGAATTAATCCGATGAAAATAAAAATTAATGCTTCAGAACTGAAAAACGGTAGAATAATGGTTAAAAGCATTGAAGCAACAAGAAATGAACCATTACCGGGAAAATATGAAGATGCAGAACCAAATGTGTATGTTGACAACAATAAGCAGGAAATATATCTTGCCTTAAGAACTGACGGTTGCAATATGCTTAAGGCTGGGCTCAGTTATTCAAAGGAATATTTTAATGAACAGATTGTTTACTGCAACAAATCAATAGATCGGTTGAAGAAAATCAGGTTTATGTTGGAAAAAGAAGAAAAAGAAAAGGCGGAAATGTTAAAAGAAGTTCGGAGCTTCACGATTGAAATGTAAAGGGGTGATGATATGAAATTAAGAATTGAAGGTATAGAGCTTGCCAAAACCGGTGACGTTAAAATAATAAAAGCATCGAAACAAGTGCAAGTCGGCCGTAAATTTTCCATTGAATTTTAACAAAATATTGCCAAAAGATGATAAAACATTATTAAAGCGATATGAAAAACCATTAAAAATTAAGAAATATCTGTTAAAAAGTTCCAAAATGTATTAAATTTGCATTTATGAAAATAAATCGCATACAACCAAATAAAACAAATATTGACGAGAGCGTGCCAGAGAAGCCAAGAAAGAAAGCCGGCAGAAAACCCGGCGGCGTAAATGGCGCAAAACAAAAACGAAATAAAATCCGCAGATATTTTAAGGCAAGGCCATTTGTTGAACAATATTTGGTGGATCATAATGCAGTAAAAGCATGGCAAAGGGCGTTTGGGCCGGGTGACTATGCAGCTGACGCACATAACGCTCAACAAGCTTTAGCAAAGCCAGATGTTCAGCAAATGATTCACGAAAGGCAGCAAGAAATTTTAGAAAAGTCAAAGGTTAATGTAACACAGGAACAAGTTATTCAAGAATTAATGGCAATAGCATTCAGCAACATTAAAGATTTATTAAAATGGGAACCAAATGGTACCATAACATACAAAGGTTCAGATGCTTTAACACGGCAACAGGCCGGGGCAATCAGCGAAATTAATCAAACTATTAGGGCAGACGGTGGCGGATCATTGAAATTTAAATTCTATAATAAGATGGACGCCCTCGTCATGATAGGTAAATACCTCGGGTTATTTTTTGACGATGATAATAGTAAGAAAAAAGACCCGGTTGAAGAAGCTAAAAAGATCAAAAATGCATTGATGGAAATGGATGATAAAATGCAAACAAAGGAGCAGGCAATAAAGGCGATAGGGCCTAAACCCTTATAAAATAAAGGATGATAATCATATGGCAGACATGTTCAGAAGGGAACTGGATAGGCGGGTAAGTTTGGGCGGTGTGCATTCTAAAGATTGCAATCCTTATCATGGAAAAAGTAAATCGTTGTTAAGGCGGCTTGCAAGGCGAACAACAAACCGTATTGAAGATTATGAAAAGGAAGATTACAATTCACTGCACCGGGAATTTCCCCAGCAAAAAAAAATACAAACACCGGGAAACCAATCATGACAAAACCAATCCTGACAGAAAAACAAAAAGACAGATTATACAGCCAGCTTATTAAACTTGGGGATATGATGGGTGATGGCATGCATTATGAACCAGATGGTAAATGGATTGAAAAAGAATACAAGCAAACCATGAAGGCGCTTGGCATAGGGCCACAAAGAAAAGATAATAAACAGGCAATAAATAAATTCATGGTTGAACGAGTTAATGAGGCACAATGTTTACAGTGCAAGGGTAAGTTGAAACAGACGCGGAGTGGTTCAACAATTGGCAAGTGTGTTGATTGTGGGGCAAGGTTCCGACTTATGAAAATAAAGTCAAAAAGGGGTTGATGATGAGCAAGCTTAAAAAGATTGAGATAATTATTTGTGAAGATTGTTTGGCTGGCAAGGGTGATGAATGCCATACGCCCGGTTGTGCATTATTTTTGAATAGAACCCCGGATCATCCGATTATGCCGGAACTTTATAATATCATCAAGGAATACCCGGATGAGGAATTACCTGTTACAGAAAAGGAAAATGGAGTGGTTCAAAGTGGATTCAGGTTGGGCTCAACCGTTAAGTTTGCCGGGCTACAACCAAAGCGGGTAAGGAAAAAGTATCCGATATCGAAAGAGTCTCGACCGTTTCCCCATGGAATGGTTTCATGGGTAAACAGTCGAGAAAACTGGCAACAACAAAAGGAGTAGCACAATGACGATACTGCAATATATAGACCCGATGATATTGGCAATGGTTTTATTTTTTTCATTTGGGTTTGCGCTGGGTGCGATGGTTGTATCGGGGAATGGCAATAGAAAGCTAAAGAAGGAAAATAAGACGCTTAAAACGAAGTTGTGGTTATTGAGGAGGATGAAATAAAATGGCGTTTGCAAATCCTGAAGCGGTTGCACAGGAGATATGTGATCGGGTTGCCCATGATGCCGGGTTGAACCTTGGGGAACACCACAAAACAGATTTCACTAAGATGATAAGCAATCTTATCATTGATGACAGGCAAAAGGTAATTAAAACTTTATTGAGATCAATATCGATGCTTGAAAAATTAAAGGACTATGCCGTTGCAAACCTTGATGAACCGTCAATATTATCGGCAGACATACAGCTTGTCACCATGAAAATGTCGCTTGAACTTGTAAGGCTTGCTTATCGTGGAACCTGAAGTTAACATGAATGCCGGTAGCGGAGTTATTCTCTGTTCTCGGCATTATTTTTTTAAAAATAATCCTTTTCTTTTTTAAAAAACTGGTTTATCATGAATTTAAAGTGCAAGAGGAAACACTCATTACATATTAAAAAGAAAAGGAAACTATTATGAAAAAAAATAAACGAGAAGAAAAAGTTCAACAAATTATAGAAATGGCAAAAACAAAAGGTTGGACGCTTGACCGGTGGGGCAATTTGAAAAAAGAAATTAATGGGGAATTTTACAGGTTGAAATTTCAAACTCTTGTTGTTCGGCAAGAAATTAAAATGAATGATGGTGGGTGGTATCGTTTGCATTCAGCATCTATCGCAAAAACTAATCTTGAAAATCATAGAATTGCCAAGATGTTGTTTCGGACTTTTTAATAAAAAGGGGAAAACAAAATGACGAGATGTCTTATTTGCAGAAAACCAATACCTGATTATGTGCCTGAATATATGCCCTTTGAAGATGAAGGGGATGAATATCCCGGTTACAAATGTCTTAATGAAGAACCGATAAACCCTTGTGTGTGTTCTGATGAATGTAAGGCCGCTTTACTTGCAATGGATAATGTTTGTTTAAGTTATGATGAACGCCGACGTAAGGCTGGTATAAAAATTTATCATGAAGAAGGCCGTTTGGGGTTCAGTAAATACGAACCTTGTGGTCGATATGGTTGCAAAGGAATTATTAAGCAAAGTAACAAAGAACCTTTTGAATGTTTCTGCCCGGTTTGCGGTTGGAAGGAAATGAACGAATGATAAAATATGTGGTTATATCAATAGATAAAATGCTTGTTATTGTTGATGGAAAAGTAACAGGTTTATAAAGCGTATTGGTAGTAACTGATGATATAACCCTATATTTAAAAGTAATTGTTGTAAGGACGGTTCATTGTGCATAACACAAAGTGATGAGAATGAATTTATATAATAAAAATAGACCATAATATAAAACTGCGGTATAATAGTTCTAAGAATGTTTAAATATAAAAACCTATCGGTTTAATTTTAAATCCTAAGCCACCAAAAAGAAAAGGGATGAAATTGTATGTCTAAACAAATAATATTATATTATGCGGCAGATAAGGACGGTGAAAAATATTTATTTAAAAAGCGACCATGGAGAAATGAAAGGGCCGGCGAATGGTTGAATTATGGTAATGTGAAGCAGATGCCCGTTTATATTAACGGTGGTGTTGAATCGTTATTGCCCGTTTATATTAACGGTGGTGTTGAATCGTTATTTCCTGAAATTTCATGGTTTGATGATCCATTGGAAATAATTATTGAAATACCGGAAAAGAAAAGGGCCATAAAGTTATAAAGAATTGGTTTTGTAGTTGATAAAGAAAGCGATTGTTATTTTTATGTCGAAAAATAGGCCAATTGTGATAAAACACTATTATGAGGGAAGGGGTATTTATGATGGAATCGGATATGCAAAATCAAGGCAACAAATGGAGTCCCCGTGAAGACAGGCAGTTGTTGAATCAGTTGGATAGAACGATTGGTAATGTGGCGGCAAAACATAAAAGGGGCAAAAAGGCAATCATCGTAAGACTTGACTATTTATATCAACAAAGGGCAAATTATGATCGAGAACTTAAAAAATTACAAACCGATTAAGATTGAAAGTTCTGCTGGAATTATCAATCAAACGTTTAGTTTTGAAAATCGAGTATGGTTTGTATCTCGGCTTATTGAAATGGCAAAAGACTTGCCTGTTTTTGATATGCCGATGCAGTGCTTGAATATTTACAATTTGCAACCTGATATTGATACGATGTTAAAGTTCGTGACTCATATGCATCAGGTTTATAATGCTGATTTAAATTATCCGATTATTCTTGATGAGGATGGGTATGTGATGGACGGTCGGCATCGCATAGCAAAGGCCCTGTTTCTTGGCTTGAAAAGTATAAGGGCCGTAAGGTTTGAACAAACACCTTTGCCGGATAAATATATTGAATCTTAGAACCAGAATACTTAAGAGCGGCATAAGGTGCCAGCCGTGGAAACAGTGGAAAGGTGAAATTGGTATTTTGCCTATATCCGCTCAAACCATGTTTCGTAATGATGGTTTGGAAATTGATATATTGGAAATGCAATTAAGGTCAGAGGGCTTCTTGATGGTCGAGGAAGCTCTTTATGATGTTTTGCAGGCTGGTGATTTTAAACGGGTTGCAGCTGGAGAAGAAAATTATGGCGATGATTACGGGGCTTATCCTTCTGACTGGACTGAAGAAGATTTTTTATACAATGAACAACAAAAAGCGGGTATAATAAAGCATGAGGATAAAATATAAAAAATCTTCTTCAG
>JBAYZO010000080.1:0-5577 GCA_041672465.1 Eubacteriales bacterium | reverse complement strand
GCTATTTTATACTGCTTTTTGATTCTTCTTTTTATTCTTTTTCGTGTTTCTCAAACAAACTTCCACTGATTTCTCAATCTAATTTCAACCCCCTACCAACTGTGGAATTTACTTTGGGAATTAACGCTTTTTCCTATAACGGCTTTACCGCGTTGACCTTTATGCCCGGCCCCATGGTGGAGGCGATAACACAAGAGCGTATATACTGCCCTTTTGCCGAGGCGGGTCTCGCCTTGATAACGGCGGAAAGGAGCGTGTCAAAATTTTCTTTTAGCTTTTCCGCGCCGAACGAAATTTTACCGATCGGGCAGTGAATAATATTTGTCTTGTCAAGGCGGTATTCGATTTTCCCCGCTTTGGCTTCTTTAACGGCCCTTGCCACGTCGTTTGTCACCGTGCCGGCTTTCGGGTTGGGCATAAGCCCCTTGGGGCCGAGAACGCGGCCGAGCCGCCCTATGACGCCCATCATATCGGGGGTGGCGATGATAACGTCGTAGTCGAACCAATTTTCTTTTTGAATCTTCTGGACAAGGTCTTCGGCGCCCACAAAATCGCTTCCCGCCTCTTCCGCCGCTTTGGCGTTGTCGCCTTTGGCAAACACAAGCGTTCTCACGGTTTTGCCCGTGCCGTTGGGGAGAACAACCGCGCCCCTGACCTGCTGGTCGGCGTGTCTTGAGTCTACGCCAAGACGGATATGAGCCTCGACAGTCTCGTCAAACTTTGCCTTCGCAACGCTGCAGGCAAGCTCAAACGCCTCCCCGGATTCGTAAAGTTTTGTCTTTTCAACCGCTTCCGCCGCGGACCTGTAATTTTTGCCTCTTTTCATTTTTCGCCCCTCCTTATTCCACAACCGAAACGCCCATGCTTCGGGCGGTTCCGGCGACCATGCTCATGGCCATCTCAATAGAAGACGCGTTAAGGTCGGGCATTTTTGTCTCGGCTATTTGCCGTATCTGGTCTTTGGTTATTTTTCCTACCTTTGTTTTATTCGGCACTCCCGATCCGCTCTCGATTCCGCAGGCCTTTTTGATAAGCACGGCGGCCGGCGGGGTTTTAGTGATAAAAGTAAACGTGCGGTCGGCGAAGACGGTTATTACCACCGGGATAATAAGACCGATATCGTTTTTGGTTCTCTCGTTGAATTCTTTTGTAAACACCGGTATCGCCACGCCGTACTGACCTAAGGCGGGCCCTACGGGGGGCTGCGGCGTCGCTTTGCCGGCGGGGAGCTGAAGCTTAATAAAGCCTATGATTTTTTTTGCCATTTTTACACCTCCGTTTGTGGTAAATAATTTCGGGGCTTTGCCCCTCCCACGCGGTTTCGGAACTGGCATATTCCGCGACCGTTTGCCTGAAACTTATATTTTTATATGGGCTTGACTTGTGATACCATCAGTTCTACTTTTGTCTCGCGTCCGAAGAGAGACGCCGAAACCGTTACTTTTGTCTTGTCGGGGGTTATTTCTTCCACCAGACCCACAAAGCCGGATAAAGGACCGTCAATAATCTTTACGCTATCCCCGACTTCAAAGGTCACTTCGACAACTTTTACGTCCACGCCGAGTTTTTCCACTTCTTTGTCCGAGAGCGGAACGGGGCGGGAGCCCGGACCCACAAAACCCGTGACCCCGGTGGTGTTGCGGATAATATGCCAGCTGTCGTCGTTCATTATCATTTTAACAAGGACATAGCTGGGGAAGAGCTTGCGCTCGATTTCTTTTTCGTCGCTCCCCGAAATTTCCACAACTTTTTCCGTGGGAACCAAGACGTCGAAAATCATTTCCGAAAGTCCGCGGTTTTCCACGATTTTTTCAATATTGCTCGCGACTTTGTTTTCATACCCGGAATATGTGTGTATTACATACCAACGAGGATTAGCGTCCACCGGCATTCCCATTACCGCCGGACCCCTAAACTATTCCGGCAAGCCAAAGAATGAACTTGCTGAAACCGTAGTCGAGAAGCCCCACGAGCAAAGCCACGGCAAAAAGTTCCACAATAACCACATATGTTTGCTTTTTGGTGTCTTCCAGCGTGGGCCAAGTGACTTTTTTTCTTTCGCTCTTCAAGTCTCTGAAAAACTTTGCGACCCGACCTTGTTTTTTTTCTGTTGCCGCCATTTTCACGCCCCTCACTTGCTTTCTTTATGAACAGTGTGCTTGTGGCAGAACCTGCAATACTTTTTAAGCTCAAGCCTGTCCGGATCGTTCTTTTTGTTTTTGACAGTGTCATAATTCCTTTGCTTGCACTCGCCGCAAACCAGGGTAATTTTAACTCTCATTTTTTCGGCACCTCCATATAAAATGTAACCTCCCTCCGTTATGACCGGCGCGGATATAAAAACCCGTTTAAACCCGGCGCGTCAGAAAAAAAGAGCACAAAAATAAAAGCTCTTTTCAGAGGTAAAGTTATTATATCAGCGGCAAAGAGTTTTGTCAATAGTTTTTTCTTTATAAAATTGATTTTCGGGGGCTAAATCAAGTGTTTTTATCGGCGTATTGACAAAATTTGATGTTGGTTATATACTTATAGAGCAAAAATATTGACTTTTGGGGAAAAACTCGTGGAAAACGAACAAATTTATCTGTTTAATATAATAAGCTCCGTCTTCAGGGGTTCCGAAGTGAGCTACCTTATGGACGACTTGGATTACCCGTCTTTGTTTGAGACGGCAAGGTCTCAGGGGCTGACCGGTTTTTTGTGCGAGGGGCTTAGGGGTATCTTCCTCCCGGAAAAAATCGAAGCCTCGCATAAAAAGTATATCGAATCGTTTGACGCCGCTTACGCCGGGTACCGGGGGTTTCTCCGCGCCCTGAGCGACGGCGGGGCGAGCTGTATTGAGCTTGGCGGGGGCGCGCTCGGCGGGCTTTACCCCAAACGGTTTTTGCGGGAAGTCAGGGACTTTGACCTTCTCATCCGCGAGGGCGACCGCGAAAAATCAAGGGAAATAGCCAAAAAACACGGCTTTTCCCATGTCAGGGAATGTATTGACGGGGACTACTTCTTTAAACCCCCGAACACTCGAGTCGCCGTAAAAACAAGGTATTTGGGGGACATTGGCGCCGGTCTTTGGGAAAAAGCAAAGCGCAAAAGCGAATCGTCGCCCTGCGCGATTTCCCCCGAGGATAGATATATAACCTCTCTTTACGCGCTTAAAAGCTCGCTTGACCAAAACAAAGGGCAGGTAAAACAGCTCATTGATATTTTCGCGCTGAAAATGGCCTTTGACCACTCTTTTAACGCGGAATACATAAAAAATGAGGTGGAGCTGCTCTCTCTGGGCTTTTTTGAAATTCAGGTAAAGGGCATGTATAAATCGCTTTTTCTAAGGGAAGAAGGCGCGCTATACGACAAAACGATAGTTGAAAAACTTTTTCGCGAATTCCCAAAAAAGCTGCCGCCAAGGTATGTTTCGCCCGAAAAAGAAGCCTTTTTAAAAAAGGTTAAGAAGTATCTAATTATAACGGGCGTTTTTGGCGGCGCGGTGACCCTTATCGCCACGTTTTTGCTACTCACCGGCAGTCTCCCCGACGGGGAAAATCGCGGGGAATCTTCCGGGCAAATATTGTCGGCCGGCGAAAGCTCCGGCACGGGAATAACCGAGCTTACGCTTAGCGACGGGGTTTACCGCGGGGAGGTGTATCTCGGTCTTCCCGACGGCGAGGGAAGAATGGAATACTTCACCGGCGATATTTATATAGGCGGCTTTGCAGCCGGTAAAAAGCAGGGCTACGGGGTGCTTTATCTCGCCACCGGGAGCCGCTACGAGGGGGGGTTTGACGACGGCTTTATGACCGGGATCGGGACTTTTTACTACGCCGCCGGCGACATTGTAAGCGGCAGTTTCGTAAAGGGGCTTCCGAACGGGGAGTGCAAGTTTATTTACTCAAACGGCTCTGTTTACGAGGGCGAGCTTGAGAACGGCATAAGACAGGGCGAGGGCAGGTTTGTCTATGAAAACGGTGACGAGTATATCGGCGGCTTTGTCGGCGGGGACAAAAGCGGCTTTGGCGTTTACACTTGGGAGGACGGGAGCGTTTTTTCCGGCGAGTGGGAGGAAAACCAAGAGCTGCGCGGCGTTTACACCGACGCCAACGGCAGCTATGAGGGCGGATTCAAGAACGGTAAGTTTTCGGGGAGCGGCAAATACATCTTCGCCAACGGGGACGTTTACACGGGCAACTTTATAAACGGGCTGGAAAACGATACAAACGGGACTTTGACCTACAAAACCGGGGGGAGATACGAAGGGGGCTTTGCCGCCGGGGTTTTCAGCGGAAAAGGCGTTATGTTCCTCCCCAACGGAGACAACGTAAAGGGCAATTTCGTTTTGGGCAAGCTTGAGGGCGAGGCGGAGTATTACTATTCCGAGCAGGACGTCACCCAGATCGTGATCTATGAAAACGGCGAGATAATCGAATATAAAAGCGTGATATATTAAATAAAAGCGGGTGGGTTATATGAAAGTGGCGGTAATTGGCTCAAGGGGGCTTAACATTGAGATAAGCGGCTACATGCCCAAAGGAACCACGGAAATCATAACCGGCGGCGCCGAAGGGATTGACACTTTGGCGGAGCGTTATGCCGATGAAAAACGAATTTCCAAGCATGTTATCCGCCCGGACTACTTAAAGCACGGCAGGGCGGCGCCGCTGGTAAGAAACCAGCGGATAGTTAACCTCGCCGATATAATCGTCGCTTTCTGGGACGGCGAGTCGGGGGGGACGGCTTTTACCGTCAAATACGCCAGACAGGTGAGAAAGCCGCTGAAAATTTATAAAATAAAGTAAAGGAGCCTGTCTTGCCGAAGATTGTTCCGACCGAAGACATAATAAACATAATTAAGCGTTTTCCCGCGGCGGAAGACGAAAAGCAATTGTTTTTGGAATGCTGTGCCCCCGCGGAAACCCCAAACGCGAGCGAACCCGCGATAGGCACGCTTAACGAAAAACCCCTCCACGCCGCGGTAAAGCGGTTTATTTGCCCCGATGTTTCGCGGCATGAGATTCCGCCGACTCCCTTTTTAAAGGACGGTAAGACAAGCGGGGGGAGATATATCGCCGACATTCTGACAAAAGACGGGGTGGCGCATGAAGTTCAAACGACTTCGCTTTACCCGCTAAGGAGTAAGGTGGGGTGGTATTTTTCAAACACACATTGTTTTGTCAACATAGTGTGCGCCGTTCCCCACACAAAGTGGATAAGTTAAATTGACACATCAAGCGGAGAGGCGGGGGCAAAGCGGAAATCCCCCAAGCGCGGCGGGCTGTATGATATTCTGCCGGGGCTTTATTGGCTGCGGGATTATTTATGTCACAGCCGCTTTTCGCTGACGATACTTTTTATCGATGTTGTGGAATACCGCGTTAAAACAGAAAAGAAAAGTTATTACGGCAAGGCTTACGAGAGAGCGGGGGTTGTCCCCGTCTGTCTTTCGGGGAAGGTTTTTCTTTGCGGCAGGAGCGACTACGACGTTTTTGTCCCCCAAGGTCTGCCGGAGTGTTTCACCGCCAAAGATTTTTCCCGCGCCACGCTGTTGCGGGGCAAAAACGCTTATTCCGCGCTGAACCCCCTTGT
>JBAYZO010000079.1:0-5797 GCA_041672465.1 Eubacteriales bacterium | reverse complement strand
TTGCCTTTTCGCCCCAGAGCGTTGTGGGGTATATGAAGGTGGGCTATGAGAACGCCGCCCAAAGGCTTGAAGAAGCCAAAGAAAGCTTTGAGGTGCTCGACTACAACCGCGCCTTTGCCGTTTTGGGCGAAATGGAAGACTGCCTTAGCCGCGCGCGGGGCGGCGTAAGCGCCGGTGATATCGGGCTTTCCCTTGAAAACCGCTATGAGTTTGAAAGCCTGTTGAGGGAATTTTTAGTTCTTTCGGTAGAAACCCCCGCGGTTGAGCAGCGGGCGATGTGGATTCGCCCCACAAATTCCGAAACCCGCCAAAAAGTGAACGAAACCGTAAAACAAATATATGAAGCGGGCTATAACGCCGTTTGCATTGAGCTTTTGTTTAACTCGGTGACAATCTTCCCGATTGATTCAAACGAATATTTGTTTTCCCAAGACCCCGCGCTCTCAAGCTTTGACGTGCTTGCGGCGTATATTGACGAGTGCCACAGATACGGCATTGAGGTTCACGGCTGGATGACATGCTACCGGGTAAGCCACGCGGGGACGACATATCCCGACCTCGCGGTGAGCGCGAAAAAGCCCGAATGGCTTAACATATCAAAAAAAGGCGTGCCCGAAGTCGGCTCGACGGGGGGGTATTTCCTAAACCCCGCCTACCCGGAGGTAAACGAGTTTTTACTTAAGTTTTACAGATACATTTTAACCTCTTATGACCTTGACGGCTTTCAGCTCGACTATATCCGCTATCCTTTCGCCGTGGGCGAGGATTTCGGCTATGACGAGCAGACAAGGGAAATGTTCCGCGAAGAGTTTGGAACCGACCCCATGGATCTAAGCAAAAACAGCGCGCTGTGGGGCGACTGGTGTCTGTTCCGCGCGGCTTTTGTCACCGATTTTGTAAGGCAGATAAGGGAAATGGTCGACGAGATAAGACCCGATATCTACCTTTCCGCCGACGTCGCGCCCGACTACAACGACGTGTATGAAAAGTACATGCAGGAAGCGGCGAAATGGCTTGAGGAAGGGCTTGTCGACATTGTGTTCCCGATGGCATACGGCACGAATATCGTCCCGCTCTACGCGTCATACTCGGTGGAGGCCGCCGGGGAGACCGCTTATACCTATGTGGGCTTGGGGGATTACGGCGAAGATATATTATGGCGGGAAATTATCGAGACAAGAAAATCCGGCGGCGAGGGCTTTGCCTTTTTCTCATGGCATCAGTATGTGGCGGGGGAATATTTCGATAAAATTAAACAAATCCTCGCAAAGCCCGCCCTGTCGCCATCTTATAACGCTAAAGCCGCCCTCTCCGCGCAGCTTGACTTTTTACTGTCCCGCCTTGACGCCGCGGAAACAATTAAAAAAGGCGGAACAGAGGATTTAGAATTCCTGATAGACACGGTAAACGAAATAAAAACCCGGCTTAAGAGCGGCGAGGCTACCCCCGGGGGGATGGAGATACGCGATATTATTTCGGCGGCGTTAACGCAAGCCGGCCAAAGCGGCGCGGAACAGCCGCTTAAAGACGTTGTTTTGGGCGACCTTAAAAAAGCCTTGAAGATAATAAACCTTTCAAAAGACGGCGAAAAGCTCTCCTACCGCGAAAGCCACCCGCTCCCCCCGCTTTATAACGGCGAAGAGAGCAAAGAGCCCGATGAAAGCCAAACGGAGTTTTCAAGCGGGGAAGAGCTAAAAAAAGACACCGAAAACGACAAGCTTAAAAAGGCGCTCGCCTACGGCGCGGCGGGGTTAGTGCTTGCCGCGGGGGTCGCGGCGGGCTTTGCCATAAGAAAGTATTTTAAGAAAAAAGAGGGGAAGAATTAAGCGTTTCCGTTTTGTGACTTTATAGTATATCAGATTTTTATTAATAGCATTAAAAAGCGGCAAAAGGCCTATCGCCTTTTGCCGCTTTCAAGATAATGACGCTTCAGCGCAAGGTCTGCTCTGCTCACGCAAAGCGTGTAGTTTGTTTCGGCAGCCTCAAGTTCCGACTCGCCGCCCATCCCTCTCGCGTACCTTGTCAGCGCCAAAAGCAGCGAGCAGGTCGCCTTGTCAAGCTCATAGCGGAGCATTTCTTCCTCAAGCCGCGCCGACCGCCGCTTTTCGGCGTCGTCCTTGGCGTTTTTAAGCGCCCTTTTTAAAAGAAACGAAATAACCGCGCCGGTAAACCCCGAAGACGACAGCACGACGGCCAAAACGCGGGCTATATACAAAGCGTAATACATTTTTATGACCATTCCTCTTATTAATACATAAGCTTTGTGTTAGTTTCGACTTTCAACTTTGTAAATTTGGAGAACCGCAATCTTTTTGTCGGTTTCGCTTTAGCGAAATTGCAGTTTATAAACCGCAAAGACAAAAAGTTGCCATTGAAAGATTTATCTTTCAATATTTTTTAAATATCAAGCGTAAAAGCAAAAATAGCAACGAAAATATCTTTTATAGAGGGGAAAATGCTTTTTGCCTTTCGCCTTTGTTTTGTTTTCCCGCCTTTGCTCTTTATCTCACTGTTGCTAAAAAATCCTGTCGTTATCATTTTCGTTGTCATATTGCGTTCCGCTTCCGTTTTCGTTCTTTTTTTTATATTGTTTGACTAAATTATGCGCGTACACCGTCACGGAGGCTATTATTACCCCTTGGGTTATCCCCATGAATATTTTCTCCGCGCATTCGATAAAGCAACGCGGGAGCCCCTCCGCGAACAGCCACGCGCAGGACAAGACAATGCCCGCGCCCCCCAAAATAAACGGGATCGCCCAGTCTTTTATCGGGGACTTTTTAAGCGCCCCGCCAAGCATATAAAGCACGGGGAGGAGCGTTAGGAGCGACGGGGAGATATATTCGTTAAGATCCATTTTATTTTTCCGCCTTTCTTTTTGGTTTTTACGCCGTGTTAATGCCGATTTTGGCGTATTTTGGGTTGTTGTTTATTTCGTCCACGCGTTTGAGGTAATTTTGTAAATCCAAGTCGGAAACACCGAGTATTTCCACGCAGACGGCAAACTCCGTTTTGTCGCGGGAGTGGGTGTAAATATAGTCGAGCCGAGCGTTTTCAGCGGCGGACGCCGCCATGGATTTTGCCTTGTTGTCAAAAAAGCCAAGGGTTTTGTAAAGCGAAAAGTAGCTTTGATATTTGCTGTTATAGGCGGACATCGAGTCGTCGACAATGGTTTTCGCCGCTCTTTCGGTTGCGGTGGGTTCGGTAAACCCCATTGCCGCCAAAGCCATTGAGAGCTCCGCGAGATAGTCTTCGGCAACGCCGTTTTCTTTAAGGCTTGTTATATAGTCCGAAAGCTTTATTTTTTCTTCGGCCGTGCTCACCGATTTGCCGTTTGACGAATATGTGCCGACAAGGGTTTTCGCCAGCGAGGACGGGGTTTGCGACGGCTTTTTTTGGGTTTCTTTGACCTTTTCGTCTTCGTGTTTCATTTCGGCGGTCTCACGCTTAAAAGCCCGCTCTTTTTCCGCTTCCGCCTCTTTCGCGGCGCGGTCGGCACTTGCCGCCGCTTCTTTAAGCTCGGCGTCAAGGCGCTTTAGGTATTCCTCATGCTCACGGCGGGAGGTTTCTTTTTCGCCCTCCCTCGCTATCGATTCCGCTTTTTCATCGGCGGCAAGCGAGGCGCGCGCCATTTCCATGGCAAGGCTGTTTAAAAAGTCGTCGCTTTTGGTTTGTCTTTCGGCGTGTTCCTTCTCAAGCGATAAGAGCGACTCGTTTTTGCTCTTGTAGAGGTTCCCCAGCGCCTCGAGGTTCGCGGCGGCGAGGGTTGAAAGGCTTTTATTTTTTTCAAGCCCGGTGAGGATTGCCTCCTGTTCGGCCTCCCCCGAGCGCGAAAGCCCGCGGGCGGCCATGTTTTGGGCTATGTTTTTGGAAGCGAGAGCGTAATCCGCCTGAGTTTGGTTTGCCTTTTCAAAATAATCCTCCCCGAGCTTTTTTTCGGCCCCCGAAAAATAATCTTCCACCCCCGCCGCCGCCTGCTTGTAGTATTCCTCAAAGCGGTCGAACACGGGGTTTGATTCCTCAAGGTATTTCTTTGCCTCTTCCAAATAGTCTTTGTAATCCATTTTGTTAAATTTCTCCTTTTTCTAAGACAGTCGCTTCCCAGCCGAGGATTTTGAGTAAGCTCCCCGACGGGGACGAAAAGGTAAACCTTGCCAGATGAACAAGCGGGGCGTAGACGGGTATTCTGACCTTTACCACCCGCCCCTTAGCCGAGGCGGGGATTGAAAACGACTGTTCCCTGTAAGAGGTGTTGTTCCCGCTTATATAGTCAACCCGCAGTTTCCCCGCGGTCGCCTCCCCCGCCTCCACCGTAAGGGTAACTTCCTTTATGGTTTTGGCGCCGCCGTAACCCAGCGGCGAGTAGTGGGTGACATAAGACGCGTTAAAACCCTTCTCATCGGGCGACAGGGTGTAGATGCACATATCGTTGGCGGCGATATACATGTTGCCGTAGGCGTAGCACATCCTAAGCGCGTTAAGCCCCGAAAGGCAGAAAAAGCATTTTCGCTTGTAGTTGTAGACATACATATTCCCCGGCGCGGTGAAGTACAAACACCCCGCCGATATGTTGTTGAACAGCAGCGACGACACGCTCCCGCCCTTGGCGTAGGGCTTTATTTTGGCGTTTATGGGGGAGGAAAAGCACACGGCGTTTTTTTCGCTCTCCACCACCCCCGGCTGCCATACGTTAAGCCCGTCGTGGCAGAGCGTGACGGGGAGCCCCTCCATAGTGCAGCCGCTGCCGTAGATAAGGTTCCCCTTAGCGGGGTTGAGCGGATAGACGGGGAAAGAGGCGTATTGCTGACCCGAGAGCGAGGTTTTAATCTCGCAATAGGAAAAATAAGCCGAATCCTTTGTGAAAATGAGCTGCTTGTCATACTGCTGGACGATATCCGTTATGGGGGAAGCGCCTATTTCGGTAAAAGAGGTGACGGGGAAGTATTCAGCCGTCGGCATTCCGTCCGCCAGCTCGGAGTGATAGCGGCGGCAGGGGCGCTGGCTGTTCCCCCATAAAAACACCCTCACGTCGGCGTTCGAGCCGAACAAGGTCGCGTTGGTACAGCTAAGTATCTCGGTTCTTGAGGAAGAACTCATAGTATAAAAAACCTCAAGAGTGTTTACCCCTTTGGCGGGCGGGGTGAAAATTTCCACCATCCCCTGCGAATAGCTGTAAGCGGATTCCGCAAGCTCCACTCCTCCCGCCGTTATCTTCTCGATTCCGGCGGCGGTTTCCGCGAGGATAAAGAAAGTCGAAGTGCCGTCGGGCGAGAAGAGCTGCCGCCGCGATTTGGTGAGCATATTCGCCGCCTCATACGGAGTGCCGCCCCCGGAGGGCGGGGTTGAGATCGCGACAAGCGGGGCGTAGCCCTTAACCTCGCTAAGGCTTGTCCCGTCATACTTATAGTAATTGACGCTGTTTAAAATATATAAACAGCCGTTAAACTCAAACATTTTTGCGGGGGTTGACCCTATAAGCCCCAGCTTGACATTTGTTTGGGTTTCAAGTTTATAGACGTTAAAGTAGGCGCCGCCGGCGTAGGCGAGGATTTTCTCCCCGCCTATGCTCCCCGCCCATATGCCGTTCACAACGCCGTCGCAGGTTAGAAATTTCTTAAAGCCCGGCCCTTTCACCAGCGCGCCGCCCTCATCGATCGAAAACCCCGCGCTCTCGGCGGCGTGGCAGGCGCTTTGATACATATTCTCGTCAAGCCCGCCGAAAAAGCCGCATTTTACCCTTTTTGCCCTCACGAGTAGACCTCCTCGATTGGCTTTGCCACCGATTTGCCGAACGCTC
>JBAYZO010000078.1:0-5815 GCA_041672465.1 Eubacteriales bacterium | reverse complement strand
TACAGACCTTTATCTTGGCCGTGGCAAGGTTTTAATGCCACAGCAAATGGTAAACCCAACAGATGTTAATAATCTTTATTATAGCGATTTAGACGGAATGTTGTTTACAAAATACCCTTATCTTAACGAAAAAGACCAAAAACCTATCTCTATTCAGTTTGAATTGAGAGCCGATGAATGGGTTAAAACAAGAAATAACTTTGTTGAGTTAATAGCTTCACAAATTGGCGTTGCAGGCAGTGATTTATTCTCGTTTCTTAAAGACGCAAGCGGCGGTAGTAAAACGGCCACTCAAATTGCTGCTGAAGCACAAAAGACAATTTCGTATATTGAAGAAAAGCGTTCATTATTTACATGCAAATTAAATCAATTTATTACTATTTGGAAAGAGTTTTACAAAATTGAAGATGATTTTACAGTCAAGTTTAGTTCTCAAAATCACGTTAATATGCTTGTAACAACAGAACAAACGCGCGTTATGAACGAAGTTGGGTTTTCAAAGTTCGATATATTCAAAAAAATGTGGCCGGATCTTGACGATGAACAAATTAAAGAAATGGTTGATCGTAAGTTTGATGAAGAAAGACGCAAATTAGAATTACAAGCAGAAATAAATGAAAAAGCGTTTGAGAATTCAATGAAATTAAAACCCAATTTAGACGATAATGACAAAGGAGAAGATGACGAAGTAGAAGAAACGGACGGATTAGAAGATAAAACCGAAGCGCATAAGGACAATAAACTCAAATGACACACAAAAATCGACAATTATTAGACGAATATGTATTGCGGTTAAGCGACTTGCAGTATAAAAAACGAAAGAAACAAGAAGATTTCATAATTATAGGATTGTTTTTAATAGCGTTTGTTGAATATTTATCAAATAAGAAAATGGTCGAATTAATCGATAAGGGCTTAAATAATCAAGGAAAGTTTGTTAATTATGTTAAAGATATGCGAGAAAGCAATGTAAATATCATTAATACCACCACTAATATTATACCACAAATAAAAGAAAAAAGCGAGAGTATAGCGAAAAAAAAGCTCATAGAAACCATTGAAAAAACCGATTTGTATGAAAAACAAAATTATCTATCGCAATTTATCAATAATACAGCTTTCAATAAAAATTATAAAACATGGAATACGCAACGTGATAATAGAGTGCGTTATACAACGTTTCATCAAAATATTGATGGAATTGAAGTGAAAATAAATGAATTTTTTAA
Source organism: Eubacteriales bacterium (assembly GCA_041672465.1). Classification (GTDB taxonomy): domain Bacteria; phylum Bacillota; class Clostridia; order Oscillospirales; family CAG-382; genus UBA1206. The sequence goes on along the minus strand of JBAYZO010000078.1, from coordinate 4,586 downwards.
TGTTGATGGTATCACGGCGATGTTTCCAGCGCACAGTACTTTACCACAATACGATAGAATAAACTGCCGTTGTTATTTAACTTATAGGTAGCAAAGAAACATAAGATATATTTGTTACAAAACCTAAACCTTATCAACCGACTCCACTTGAGAAAGCGCATAAGCGTTAGTATCGTGATTATAGCCCGTTGGTTTGGCACGGTAGATTCCGAAAGGAGAGAACATCGATGTCAATTTTTAAAAGGAGATTTAAAATGTTAACTGATGAACAAATCGCTGCATTGACAGACGAACAAAAAGCCGAGTTGTTGGCAAAACTTCAACCGAAAACGGTTGAAGAAAGCCAAAACCAAACCGAAGATAATACTTTGGCAACAACCGAGCCGGAAGCAAATCCTGAATTGCAGCAACAATCCCAAGCACAAGAGCAAATTGCTGATGAACAACCCGTAATTCCTGACTTTAATGAAAAGTTTAGCGAACTTGAAAAACGGTTTGAGAGTATTAGTAATACGCTTACAGAAAAGGACAAGATTATTGATTCTTTGTCCAAAAAGGTTAAAGATTTAGAAGATAGAACGCCAACGGGTATTTATACACCGCAACCATCAGCGGCTGAATCTCAAGCCGCTAAAGACAAAGAAGAAAAAATGTTACAACAATTTAAAAATAGTTATAGAAATTAAAATAAAAGAAAGGGAGAGATTAAAATGGCATTTTCTGATTTTACTGGATTATCGGTTGGTTCAACCGCGCTTGAAATCGGTGTTGCAAACATTATTTTAAGCAAAATGATTCAAGAACAACTTTATCGTAACGGTATTGGTATTACTGAAGTTTATTCAAACAACGCTTCGGCTGGTGGGGCGGTTTTGCGTGTTCCAAAAATTGTTGCTTCAACAAAATCGTTTCGTGAATTGGGCGCGTCTACAAATGGTTCATTTTTCAATTCTGACGCCGCTGAAATTAAGGGTTTAGATGAAATATTACTTGTTTGTAAAAACATTTATGATGCGATGGAAGACGTGCCACAAGCACAACATGTTTTATCGTTGGGTGGGGCATCTGCTCTTGGTGTTCGCGCTCAAGAAATCGCTAAAAACATCGCTCGTCAAATGAACGCAGGAACAATGGCATATCAAATCGCGGCTGTTTTAAACGCCGTTATTACCGCTTCTGGCACAGAAACAGACCGTATTTTTACTTACACGGCTGGCACTGCTGGCGATCCGTTGGCGAAGTTTCTTGACGCTTGTGCTTCGTTAGATAACGGTGATACTTACAATGATGTTTTTCCGACAGTTGGACGTCTTGCTTTATTGAGACCAACAGCGTTGACTGACATTAGAAAAAGTGGAAACGTAATTGTTGGTGGATCTAACTTCGCACAAGACATGATTAAATCTGGAGCAGTTGACCCAGACACTATTTTACCAGACGTTCCGGGTTATCGTGGCGTTATCAATGATGTAGCAATATTTTCTGCTTCAAATGCTCTGTGGACATTAGCAGAAACTTGGATGCAGCAAACTGCTGGTTATCTTGACAACGTAGTTGGTATCATTTGCGCTTATAACGCAACCGGGCGTGGTCATGCTTTTCCAGATTCGACCAAAGTTATTGACAGCCCATCTGGACAAGGATTACGGATTCAACCATTATCAAATTTTGGTGTAACAGTATTTTTTGAGAAAGGAATTAAACTGTTAGCAAAAGCAACCGTTGTTGAAGGTTCATCGGCTATCACAGTATTAGCACCTGGATCGCAGGAATAGTTAAGCCAACTACAATCACAATTAGCGGTTTGGAAGCCGTTGTGGTTGGCGAAGAAATAGAACTGACAGTAGCACTTTCCGCTGGATTTGATCCTGGCTACTATGCAGTGATTTGGTCAACAAGCAACGTATTACATGCAACAGTTGTTGGTGACAACGCTGGCGCAACCGTAACTGGTGTTGGAGCAGAAACTGCAACAATTACTGCTGAAGTTAAATCTATCGTTTATGTAAACGGAAGTCCTACTTATGTAGCGCTATCAACACCGTTAACAGACACTCATACAGTTGTCGTAAGCGCAGCATAAAATTAAATAAAGATTGGGCGGGCGATTGGCAACGATATTGCCGCCCTTTCTTATATCAAGTGGCTTGGCGCAAAACTACAGTTCGATTCTGTGGCGCTTGTAATCCAAAAGAAAAGGGAGATTTAAAATGAAAGAAGAATTAAAAGCCAATGAAAAAGATGTAATTGTCGTAAGTGAAGAACAAAAAGAAAGTTTTATGCAAATGATTATGAAAACAAAAGAGATTTATAACAATGTGTTACAAGAGTATTTTAGTACCCCAGCAGTAGTTCGGTTAATTTACATGGAAAACAGATTTAGATTATTAACCAAAGAAATAAAAAGCATTGACGAACTAAAAGATTTTATGATAAAAGAATTAGATATGATGAGATCCAAAGAAAATATGACACGAATTGAAATAATTGAATATCGTTTGGCAAAAAAGATTTATCGTGATGTTATCGAAGGAAAAGGCAAAGAAATAGATTTTAATAAACCCTTGTCTTATAATTATGACGAACAAAAAATGGAGTTTGAAGATATTAAAATGGGGCAAAAAGAACTTTATGATAGTTTTGAGCAACACTTATTAAACAAAGAGAAATTAGAATCTGAACAATAAAAAGGTAGGTGTATTAAAATGCCATTAGATACAACGGCGATGACTTATAGCACTACAAGGCATATGTATATTCTTGAAATCGTTTATTTAAAAAACGAAATGGGAATAGACCTTGAAACGCGAGAAGGTAGCGCAACAAAAGCAAAAGATAAGGCTTATCAAGTTTCACGAACTATTTATAATTTTATTTATAACCATCACCTAAAAAATAAGCGCTATTGGGAGTATTTTTTAGCGTTTGACATTGAAGTAAGAGCAATTATTCAAAATTGTTTAGAAGAACAAATGCGCTATGAATGGGAAAGCAACGCAAGCATGCTTGAATATCAAATTGGAGTTAATTTGCTTAACGGCACTAAAATTAGCCAAGATGATTTGCGTGGCAAACGTAGAATCGCAGTTGCAGTTGAAGATATTTTAAGGAATTATGAAAACGGTATGCTTATATTTAGTGGTAGAGAAATGTACCTGTCTGGCTACGCACAAACCGAATATGATTATACTGAAATGGGGTATTAATATGTCTAATATTGGTGTCGGAGAAACATATTGCGGTATTTATATTGAACAAGGCTACATAAGCAAAGTAGATTCTTTGTTAGGCAACACTTTGCCAGTTACAACACTAATAGGTACTCAATATATTAAAACGTTCAAATACCGATATTTAACATCAAGTGAAATGCTTACGCAACCGATAAGTGGGTGGGTTAAGAACAAATATGAAGATGTAATTTTTACAAGCGAAAATAGCGTTGATTGGAAAACAAAATCGTTAATATATACGCAAGATGGTAAAAGACATATACTTGAAAATAAATTACCGCAAAGGCAACATGGTATGTTTCTTATTAGCCAAAAGTTTCCTCATATTTTGGAGTTAGTATGAATCTTAATTTTGAAGATGACAAAAGTGTCTGCACCAATCTTGCACGGTTTTATGCACCAATGAGATCTGGTAATTTACGTTATAACGCCATTCAAAGTTATATAACTACCGATGGGTTTATCATTGTTTATTCTTTAAACGAAGCATATTATATTTATTTTCTTGAAGAAGGCACAAAAATAACGTCAAAACATAAGGGCTTTATTAGCAATATTACAGTTCCGGCAATAGCTAGTTATCTTAATGCTAAATATAATGATGTTAGCGATATGAAAAAATATTATGAAGAAAACGCTATTTTGGGCGGGAACGATATTTATATGCAACAAGGAAACGAAAGAATGATTAGCGAGAGAAACCTTAAATTGCTCGAAAGTCTAAATTTAAATGTCCCAAAGTTGGCTGAAACTTATGATTGGCAACATAATCAAAACAACGAAATTTATTATGAAGATTTTATAAAAAGAAAGTTTTAAGGCGGTGTTAATGTGTTACAAGAAGTATTAAGGGCGAATATCGAAGCAAAGTTAAACAACAATACGCAGGTTGAAGAATTTATCGTTGGTCAATATGCGAAAACAGACGCGAGCGATGATGAGTTTATTTATAACGTAAAAAACGGTTATCGCTTGATTGAAAAAACGTATATACCAACCATGATGGTTTTTAGTGCTGAATATAAGGCTATACCAGACTCGATTACTGGTTTTGCGACAATTACATTAAACTTTTTAGTTGGTGATGATGATGATCGCACCGATAAACTTAACGCTATGGAAGAAATTATAACAAAAATCGTTGCTAATAATGAAAGCGTTGTTGATGGTTCGACAACTTATAATACCATTTGGAACATGGACGCAATTACGCCAAGCGGGTTAATATTAGCAAACGGAAGATATTTCATTCAATTAAATACAACAATTTATATTGAATTCAGCAACACGTTTTATTTTGGCAATCAATGGTCTTTTTATTTGGAATCGGTACGTATTTACCCTTATTCTGCT
>JBAYZO010000077.1:0-5876 GCA_041672465.1 Eubacteriales bacterium | reverse complement strand
AATTCGAACCACACGTCCTTCATTTGCGAATGATACGTTTGCGTTCAAAGGTTTAAGAGTTGCTTGAACATTCCCCTGCTCTTGATTGCTAAAAGGGTTTTTAAATAAATAACACGCGATGGAAACGATGAAGTCCCATCTTTGTTCAGTAATGATAGAAACTTCGTAACCATAAACGGTTCCGAAAGCACCTTGAGGCTCGATTTGCATGTTAAACCGTTGAGCAATCTCTTTGAATCGCATTAATTGTCACTCCTAAAGTTTTTTATTGATAGTATAGCACGATAATATCAAAAATAAAACTAGGAACACATAATTATTACTAATTATGTAATCGTTTTTGACAAAATTTGGAAACGATAAAATCATGTTATAAATCAATCATTTTTCTTTATCAAAGGCTTATGGGATTGTTTTGCTTATCAGATAGAAAATTCTTTTTTATGTGATATAGTAATATTGGTAGATAATAATACTACGAATAATGACACTTTAAATCTTCAAGTAGCATCAGCAAAGACCTCAAGACGATAAATTCGAACAATTATTAGCAACGTTTTGTTTAGTAGTGTCTAAAGTTGAAAAAATAATGAAATCATTACCGATGTTTTGGTGACATAGCCGATCTTTTTTAAATATTAGGGGACAGTTCTCATGAAAAGGGGCTTTATTATGGAGCGATATCAATATTCCAATGCATTACGTGGTCCAAAATTAGGAATAGGAAACCTAAAACTGACGAATCCATTGCTGCGATTATTCTTTTGGATAAATGATTTTAAAGGAAAAATATTCAAACCCATTTTGAATACAACAAAAACAAAAATATTAGTAAAAGGGTATGAAGATGCTGTTTTAAACTGTTACGTTATAAACCCCGATCGGTTGGACACTAACGCCCCAACAATTATCTACTTACATGGGGGAGGATTTTTTGGGGGGTTTGCTCCGATTAATTTTATAAATGCTTGTTTTTATGCCAACGAACTTAAATGTAGAGTTTTTTTGCCAGAATATAGGACTTCTTACAAATATAAATATCCAATTCCCGTTGAAGACTGCTATGAAGCAACGAAATTTATCTATGATAACGCTAAAACACTGATGGTCAATAATAATCGTTTCGTAGTATATGGTGATAGTGCCGGCGGGTGCTTAGCGGCAGCAGTGTCACTAATGGCAAGAGATCGAAAGACGTTTTCAATCGCAATGCAGATGTTAATATATCCCGTGACGGATTATCTACAACTTGGAAAGAGTTTAAAGACATATCCGCTTGCTACTTGGTCAACTGCTGCAACCAGACGAATGTGGAAATTGTATCTTGGGAAAGTAAACCCAATCAACATCGGTTATGCTTCTCCTCTATATGCGGATTCGTTAAATAATTTACCGTTTGCTTATGTTGAACCGCAAGAAATTGATTGTCTTTGCGATGAAGGAATTGCCTTTGCCAAACGTCTCGAGGCCTCAAAAGTTGCGACTATTCTCAATGTCATCAAAGGTTCATATCACGCTTTTGAAGAAGAATACCCTAACCTTTTTGTTCTAAATATTCTTCATCAACGATGTGATCAATTAAGGAAAACACCTTATTTAAAATAGACTTCATCGCATCAATAGAAATGGGCATGAGAGTTTTTTCTCATGCCTTTTTAAAGGAAAGTACTGGCGCATCTTTCTTACTGTCAAGGATTGATAGTCAATCATCATTTAAAAAAACAGATTTTGATTTCGTGATTGGCTCTTGACAGTTTTTTTGTTTTGGTGTAGCATGTATATAGTAAAACGTTTTACTAAAGCGATTTACCAATTCTATTTCGATTGGGGAACCCTTATGCATAAAATTTTTATTGTTGGCAGTTTAAATATGGATATGGTTTTTCGGATTCACTCGATTCCCAAAAAAGGAGAAACCGTTTTTGGAGACGAATTTTTTTTGAATCCCGGAGGTAAAGGAGCTAATCAAGCCATTGCTTGCGCACGTCAAGGAGCAGAAGTTTTGATAGCTGGCACTGTCGGAAACGACATTTTTGGTGAAGAACTTATTAACGGTCTTCGAAAAGATGGGGTCAATGTGGATAACATCTATCGACATTCAACGACACCGACAGGGACTGCTCTTATCCTAATCACCGGTGATGACAACCGTATCGTCGTTGCCCCTGGCGCTAATTTTAAAACCATTTCGACTCAAATTGACGCGATTTTGACCGATGCTCAGCCGGGAGACATTTATCTGACGCAAATGGAGATTCCCTATAGCGCAGTATCGTATGGGTTAGCGGTCGCAAAAGCGAAGAAGATGTACACGATTCTCAATCCTGCACCTGCTCAAGCACTTGACGAGATGCTTCTTCATGATGTCGATTTAATCATTCCTAACGAAACTGAAACCGAAAAGATTACTTCCTTTTCTAGTAAAAATCCTAATTTTGCACTCGAAGCCATCGCTTTTTTTCTTAATAAAGGTATCAAAGAAATAATTCTTACTCTCGGTCAAGACGGATGTATTTATGGAAATAAGGATACCATTAAAAAAGTGTCTGCCTATCCCGTAAAAGTAGTCGATACGACCGCGGCTGGCGACACTTTTGTTGGTTCAATTGCGGTGGCACTCGCCGGCGGTTCCAAAGTGATCGATGCGCTTTCTATCGCTTCAGCCGCTGCCGCTTTTACTATTTCTCGGCTTGGAGCCCAATGCTCAATTCCTTGTAGTTCTGAAATTTGTGATTTTATCAATCATAATTCTCATAAACGAGGTGAGAATTGATGAAATATACAATCCGAGACATCGCTCGTGAAGCAAATGTGTCGGTAACGACTGTTTCTCTCGTTCTCAATGATAAACCGAATACCGTTTCTGAGGGAACGACAAGGCTGATTCGTGAAATCGCTGCCAAAAATAATTATGTGCCTAATCAATTTGCTGTCGGGCTCGTCACTAAGAAGACAAATACGATTGGTTTAATTCTTCCCGACATTGCTAATACTTTCTTTGCTGAACTTGCGAGAAGTGTTGATCAGTTCTGTACCGCTTCCGGATACTCGATGATTCTGTCTAATACGAACAATGATCCCGTTAAAGATTGGGCAACGGTAAATTTACTCATCAACCGTGGTATTGATGGCCTAATCATAGCATTTTCACAAGATAAAAACAAAGAGAGAAGTTCATGTTTTATCACGATGCTCGAGGATTTAGATGTCCCCTTTGTTGCTCTCGATAGTTGGATTGAAGGTTTGAAATGCTCGGGAGTCTCAATTCACCATAGCAAGGGTGGAATGATGGCAACGAAACATTTAATTTCCCTTGGCCATATCAAAATCGGATGCATTACCGGACCCCGTGGCAGTTATACGGCTGAACGTCGTCTCAAAGGATATATTAATGCTCTCACCGAATCGGGAATTGCTTTCGATGAAGATCTTGTTGCCGTCGGTAATTATCAGTTTGAAAGTGGCTTTGAAGCTGCATTGCATTTACTGGATCACGGAGTAACCGCCATCTTTGCATCGAATGATCTAATGGCTTACGGGGCGTACCAAGCTGTGCAAGAGCGGGGAATGAAAGTTCCGGACGATATTTCGATAGTCGGTTTTGACGATTTGTTTTTTTCAGCCATTCTTCCAACCCCTTTGACAACGATTCATCAATCAATTTCGATACTTGGTGAACAAGCTTGGAACTTATTATATGATCGTTTGAAGAATTCTGGGCGGGAAAACGAATATCATCAGCTTGAACCCAACTTGATTATTCGAAATAGTACAAAAGTGAGGAAAGGATGATTATTCAATTATGAAAAAATTACTAATAATATTTTGTATTCTTTGTTTATCATTTACTGTCGGATGCACTAGTTCGCAGACCACGACAACTGATGACATATCAAACATCACCGAAGAAACCTACCCTGCGACAATCTATGGCAGAATTTTTACTGATTCAGGGGACATGATAACTGCAGGCATAATAATAACTTATCCGAATGGCGATATGGAACGAATCAATTCTAATGTTTTGTCCGGATACTGTTTACTCTTGGATGAAGGTACTTATACGCTAACCTATGTTCGTGGACCAGAGTATGCCAAGGTTTCACGGACGATTTCTGTTGAAAGTTACAAAACTTATTACCTTGATGACGTTCGTTTAACACATCTTTATGATGGTACAGCATCTGGTTGGTATATGGGTGATTTGCACCAACATACAGTGTATAGTGATGGCAAACAGACTGTCGATGAAGTTCTGCTTTCTAACATTAATAACGGACTCCATTATGGTTTTCTCTCTGATCACAATTCCGCTGCCGGTTTAGCGGAATGGGTGCAGGGAAACCGTTTTGTGGCTGCGTATGATGCAGTTGGCAATCCGATTATGTTTCGAGCTATTCGCGCTGTCGAAGTCACCACTGATTTTGGCCATTTTCAATCTCTTGGCATCGGAAATGTCTTTGAACAGGCGGATATTAGTATCCTAAAAGGTGATGATCCTATCGCTGACATCACCGATATGATGCAAGAAATCATCCGTAGCGGTGGTATTGCCCAAATCAATCATCCCTTCGCGACTTCTTTACTCGGATTTTACTATTGGGAAATTGTCGAAGAATTCGACACAATTGAAATTTGGAACGGTTTATATGAACCAAACGCCAACGAAAACCTTTTAGCAAAGTTGAAGTGGTTCGAATTGCTCAATCAGTATGCTGCAGGAGACATTAAATATTTGCCAGCGACCGGTGGATCTGACAATCATTCAATCACCGGAACTTACACGGCTCAATATGCTAATCTTTCAACTCCTGAAGGTATCTATACCGATAGTTATCTTCGTCGAGGAGTATATAGTGGTGTTCCCACTACTGTTGTTCACATTGATGGAGATTTTACCGAAGAAAACATCATGAAAGCTATTAAAGCCGGGAATAGCTTTATAACTAATGGACCGATGGTCATTGCAACAATTGGTAACGTTGGGTATGGCGAAACTTATTCATTAAATGAGGCTACCACAGTAACAATCAATTTATCAGTGTTCTCACGGGATCAAATGAGGACCATCAATATCTATAAGAATGGCGAAATTGTAAGCACTCTTTCTGCCATCGATGGTTCGATGCTTCTTGATGACATCGTGACGATTAACGACGTTGAAGTTGGCGATTGGTTTGTTATCGAAGTAATTGGTGATGAGGCGCTCTATGCCATCACGAATCCAATCTTTATTGGGATTTAACACGTACAGTGTTGAACATATAGGAGGTAAAAATGAAAAAAGTATTAGGTTTAGCTCTTGCTTTCTTTGCTTTGTTCGCTTTCATGGGTTGCGAACAAGAAACAACTACCGCTGCTCCAACTGTCTTTGAACTCGGGTCCGATACTGGCAGTTATGCACCGGCAACACTTTCGGGGTACGAAGTCACCAAAACGGTTTACTTGCAGATTATGGGCCCTAATGACATCGAGCTGTTTAACGGAACGGTTACTGTTGTATCATCAAATCCAACCGTGTATGAAGCTTTTGTTGGAGCTTGTAGTAGCAAAGGGATTGCCCAAGTTTCGGCCACGGATAGTGGATTCATCACCTCCGTCGATTCGTATGTTAACGGAACGAACAGTAGTTACTGGATGGGATACATCAATGGTGATTCCCTGCTTGTAGGTGCGAATTCGTCTCAAGTACGCAACGGAGATTATGTTCAACTGCTTTTTGAAACTGTTTCATGGTAATTTGAATCAAAAATAAGATTTAATAAATCGACGATGATTTCATCTGTGAACCGAGCTCTTGATAATAATGATAAGAGCTCGGACGCGGACGTCGAAAGGATGGGAAAACTTGAAAAAATTACTGGCTTTGAGCTTAA
>JBAYZO010000076.1:0-5922 GCA_041672465.1 Eubacteriales bacterium | reverse complement strand
AAGGCCCCCGTTTTGACACTCAGGAGGAATACATAAACTACGCCGCCGATATCGGCGATTACTGTAAAAAAAGCGGTATCGAGGCAATGTGTTTCTGCGTCGGGAGCGACTTTCTCTATGGTTCGGGCGGGGATATTTCCGCCGAGATAGAAAGAGTCAAAAAAAGAGTTGACGTCGCCAAAGCTTACGGCTGCAGGTTTATGCGCCATGACGCCACCGGCGGTTACCCCGCCGCGCTGAAGCATTCCCGCGGCTTTGAAAACGCGCTCCCGCGCCTTGTCAAGGGTTATAAAAGCGTTACCGAATACGCCAGAGAGCAGGGAATAAAGACCTGTGTCGAAAATCACGGCTTTTTCGCTCAGGACGCCGAACGCATTGAAAAACTTATAAACGCCGTGGCGGACGACAACTTCGGCGTGCTCATTGATATCGGCAATTTCTCCTGCGCGGACGAATATAACCCCCGTTCTGTCGGCATACTCGCCCCCTACGCGTTCCACGCCCACGCCAAGGACTTTCATATAAAATCGGGCAACGGCGATTCCCCCGGCGATGGATTTTTCCACTCGAGGGGCGGCAACTATCTGAGGGGCTCAATAATCGGCCACGGCGACGTGCCTGTGCGCCAGTGTATTAACGCGCTAAAGCGCGCCTCATACAGCGGCTACCTTATGATAGAGTTCGAGGGCATGGAAGACCCGCTGACCGGCATTTCTGTCAGCATGAAGAATTTAAAGCGACTTTCCGAATAGAAGCCAAGCTTAAGTCCAACGCGAAAGCGGCGCTCCCGCGAAAAAAATATGAAGTGTATTTCCAAAGGCAACTGCCCCGTCATTAAAAAACTTAAAAAAATAAACTTAAAAAAGGCCGGCGTCATTTTACTTTCATCGCTTGGCGGCCTTTTTTTGCTTGCCGTCGCTTTCGTTTACCTGACGGATAAAAAAATCCCAACCCGGGTTGTGGACAAGTCTATCCGCTTTGCCGACATCAACTATGATATCGATATATTTGAAGACCCGATTTACGTTTCAAGAGAGAGGAATATCACTTATCTCGAATTCAAAACTGGGGAGCTTATCGGCACGGACTATACAGGCGGGGAAAACTGGCACGGCATAAAGCCAAAGGAAGTTTACTTATTGATTTCAGACGAGGCGGCTTTTTTCAGGGATTACTTTATCTGCCTTATTTCCGGCGACTACAACGTCTACGGCAAGTTTTTTACCAAAAACTTTTTCCGGTTTTACTCAATCCCGGAAAAATTCACTCGACAAAAGATATACGACATAACCGTGGATTTATATGACCGTGAAACCATAACCGTTGACGGCGATTCCGTTTTAGTCGAACACTATATCGTGGCGTACAGGATAATGAACAACAACTCTTCTTTCAGGGGCGACATGGGCTCTGACGTCGTTAAGCCGCTTTACTTTAAGCTTATAAAGCAGGCGGGTGAAATAAAAATCGAAGCGATAACGTTTATTAACGAAAAGAAAGTTAATCAAGATTCATGAAAAACGAAACAAAGCGAATTTTTTACATATTCCTCACCCTCTGCGTAACGCTCGCCGTGGCGCTCTTTATCGGCTGGGCTGTCGGCGGAGGGGAGGATGTACCGGCGCTGGGGGTTTCTTCGGAACTGTCTCCGTCAAGCCCGCAGTCAGGCTCAATTCCCGCCGGCGGGGAAGTCTCAAACCAAAACAGCGAAAATATATCGGAAGTTAAGTCAGAAAACCCCGTTGAGGTTTCAGAGCCGGGCGTCTCCGAAGAAAGCTCCGAAGATCACAGTACAGCCCCGGGTTTTCCCGTCAATTTTATTGAAAACGGCCCAAACAGGGTCACGGCAGAATATGTCGCGGTTTACAACCTCACCGAAGACAAATTCATATACGGTAAAAACGAATTTGAAAAATGTTACCCCGCCTCGCTCACAAAGCTTGTGACAGCGATATTGGCGGAAAAATATATCGGCGTCTCGGAAGAAATAGTCGTGGGGGACGAAATTTTCAGAATAGGCAAGGGGTCAAGCGTCGCGTATCTTCAAAAGGGATACAGAATGAATCTTGAAACGCTGCTCGACGCCATGCTCCTCCCCTCCGGCAACGACGCCGCCTATACGGCGGCGGTTAAAATCGGGCGGAATATTTTAGGTGACGGCAACGCCTCGATAGACTCCGCGCTGGCTCGTTATTACGAAACCGCCAACGCCTATGTCGCGTCAATAGGCTGCGAGGGTACTCATATCTCAACCCCGGACGGGTATCACGACAGCGAACACTACACCACCGCTTGGGACTATGTGCTTATCTCCCGCGAGGCGCTCAAAAGCGGCCTGATACGAAAAGTCGTCAAAAAAACGGTCGCCCATGACAAGCTGCTCGACGGCAGGCAAATCACCTACAACAATGTAAACATGCTTATCGACAGGGACTATGTCACCGGGCTGAAAACGGGCACCACAAGCGAGGCGGGCTATTGTATCGCCGTCTCAACCGGCTATAACGGGGTTGAGCTTATTATTATCTCACTCCGCTCTTCCACCCCGGAAAACAGATATCTCGACGCCGAAAAGCTAATCTCCGCCGCTTACGGCTGGTTTGATTAAAAGACCCAAATATATAATAAAAAGGAAAACTTTAAGTGAAGATTACGGGAATTCATCATGTCGCGATAAAAGTAAAACCGGAACACTTCCCAAAAGTAGTGGGGTTTTATAAAGATTTACTTTGTCTCACTAAGGTAAGAAGTTGGGGGAGCGGCGGCAGCAAAGCCGTAATGCTTTCCACAGGGGATAACTCCACGCTTGAGATAATGTCGGGGAACGCCGAAAACACTCCCTCAGAGGGCGCGCTGCGGCATATAGCGCTTGAGTGCGACGACGCGGCGGGCTTCGGCAGGCTTGCCGAGGAAAACGGCTATGAGGTAGTTATCCCCGCAAAGGAAATCACCCTCCCCTCTTCCCCGCCCTATGAGGTCACAATTTGCTTTATTAAGGGCCCCGCGGGCGAGATAATTGAATTTTTTGAAGTCCGCTGAAAAAATATATAGTATTGTAACAAAAAATAAGTAGTTTCAAATTAAAATGTCATGGGGATAAAACAAATCCCCATGGCTGTCCTTTTAAAAACGGCTTTGCTAAAAGGGCATTTAATTTAAATTTTTTGAAAAAGGTATTGCAAAATAAAAAGAAATATGGTATTATACACAAGCGCCCCGAAGGGACCCCTTTGTGGCTAAAAGCAAAGGGATTTTAATTTGGTTCGGTAGTTCAGTTGGTTAGAACGCCAGCCTGTCACGCTGGAGGTCGTGGGTTCGAGCCCCATCCGAATCGCCAATACTATTCAAAGGCATTGTTTGGAACCATTTTTCAAACTTGGGCCTCTGTAGCTCAGTCGGTAGAGCAGGGGACTGAAAATCCCCGTGTCGTTGGTTCGATTCCGACCGGAGGCACCACCCCTTTGAATAGTACAACATGCGGATTTAGCTCATTTGGTAGAGCGCCACCTTGCCAAGGTGGAGGTAGCGGGTTCGAGCCCCGTAATCCGCTCCAATTTTTTATTAAGACTAAAATTAAATTTTCCATATATAAAAGTGAATACGCTTCTATAGCTCAGTCGGCAGAGCGCATCCTTGGTAAGGATGAGGTCACCAGTTCGAATCTGGTTAGAAGCTCCAGAAAAAAGCGCCAAAAGGCGCTTTTTTCAATGAAATAAATCCTTGCGGATTTGTGAAATGTGCTGTGGCACATGAAATACGCCTGTCGGCGTATGAAATGCCTGCGGGCATGGGTGGATTTATTTTATTTCATTTTGTGCGTCAGCAGAAAATTTCACAATGGTCGCAAGACCATTATTTCATATTGCGGAGTAATATTTCATTAAATGCGAAAAAATTAGACCTAAAGCAACGATGTTATAGCTATTACTTTTACTTTTTATTCATTGCATTAAAATTTGCTTTTTTCAATGAAATAAATCCTTGCGGATTTGTGAAATGTGCTATCGCACATGAAATACGCCTGCGGCGTATGAAATGCCTGCGGGCATGGGTGGATTTATTTTATTTCATTTTGTGCGTCAGCAGAAAATTTCATAATGGTCGCAAGACCATTATTTCATATTGCGGAGCAATATTTCATTAAATGCGAAAAAATAAGACCTAAGTAACGAAGTTATAGATATTACTTTTACTTTTTATTCATTGCATTAAAACTTGCTTTTTTCAATGAAATAAATCCTTGCGGATTTGTGAAATGTGCTGTGGCACATGAAATACGCCTGCGGCGTATGAAATGCCTGCGGGCATGGGTGGATTTATTTTATTTCACTTTCTGCGATAGCAGAAAAGGGTTTAATCTTCCTTAATGTTTTCCTTAACTTTCATAAGCCTTATAATGCTTGACCTTTCGTTGTCGTCAAGCTTCATGCCGATATATTTTATAGTCGCCCTCATTTCGGGTATCATAATATGCTCAAGCGCGTTTACCCGTCTGCGGGTGCGCTCCATCTCGTCGGCCAAAAGCGAGCAGGTCTTTTCAACCGCGGCAAGGCGGAAAAGCTTGGGCATAAGCTCGTTCATGGCTATGACGGCAAAATCAAGGCGTTCGGAAGAAAAGGCAAACCCGTATGATATCCCGCCGGTGACCTTGGCGGAAGAAATATCGCCCCCAAAGTCAATGTCAGGCACGCTTACGCTCATTATGCTTTTGGTGAGGTAATCGGGGGAGCGGGAGGCGGAAGTTATCATCATCGCCTCCTCAAGCGAAGATTTTCCCATCTCGGCCTCCGCGAGAGCCATTTTTCGCATGGCTTCGCTTAGCAGTCCCTCGATTTCTTCTCTCAGCGCCTTGTTAAGCCGGAGATAAACCATAAACTGCCGCGCCATCTCGTCTTGTTTGTCTTTTAAAAGTTTATGCCCGCGGGTTGCCGTTGAAAGCCGCTTTTTGGTTTTGGTGAGCTCCATCCGCGTGGGGTTTACGTTTGGCAAGTCTAATCACCGGCCTTTGGCAGATATTTTTCGATATACTCATCGCGCACCCTTTTCAGCTCAAACCTCGGGAGAGCGGCGAGAAGTTCCCAGCCGATATCCAGCGTCTCAATTATCGAGCGGTCGGAATCATACCCTTGGGAGACATATTTTTTCTCAAATTCCTCGGCGAAAGCCGCGTAAATCCTGTCCGTTTCTGAAAGCGCCGATTCGCCCAGCACCACAGCCAGCTCGGCGGCGGTTTTACCCCTCGCGTAGGCGGCGAAGATCTGGTTCATCGTGTCGGGGTGATCCTCGCGGGTCTTGCCCTTGCCGATCCCCTTTGTCTTTAGCCTTGAAAGCGACGGGAGCACGTTTATCGGGGGTTCGATACCTTTCATATACAGTTCTCTTGACAAAATAATCTGCCCCTCGGTGATATACCCCGTGAGGTCGGGTATCGGGTGGGTTTTGTCGTCCTCGGGCATGGTCAGAATGGGTATTTGCGTAATAGAGCCGCTAAGTCCGTTGATCCTTCCCGCTCTCTCATATAATGACGCGAGGTCGGTATAGAGATAACCCGGGTACCCCCTCCGCCCCGGCACTTCCTTGCGGGCGGCGGAAACCTCCCTCAGAGCCTCGGCGTAGTTTGTTATATCGGTCATTATGACAAGCACATGCATCCCCAGCGTGTAGGCGAGGTATTCGGCGGTCGTTATCGCCATTCGCGGGGTCGCGATGCGCTCAACGGCAGGGTCGTCGGCAAGGTTAAGGAATAAAACCGAACGCTCTATCGCCCCCGTCCGCGCAAAATCCTCGCGGAAAAACTCGGCCTCCTCAAAGGTGATGCCGATAGCGGCGAACACTACGGCAAACTTGTCATCGGTGCCGATAACCTTCGCCTGACGGGCGATTTGCGCGGCGAGCTCCGCGTGCGGAAGCCCGGAGCCCGAG
>JBAYZO010000075.1:0-5986 GCA_041672465.1 Eubacteriales bacterium | reverse complement strand
ATTTGTAATTGTTACCAAGAGCCCTGAAGCCATTGGTTCAGCAAACGATTTGCCTATATCAGAATAACCAACTGTCGTCATACCGGGATAAACAAAAATCTGATTTAAAAAAATATGTCCAGTAGGCAAAGTTGGGTCTACCGGAGTCGTTGTAAAAGGAGTTCCTTTTATATAATCAACAATTAAATCAGGCCCAACAACAATCCAATCGTGACGGTAATACCCTTCCGGCGGATCAATATCTATAATAGCTGCAACTTGACCTATTGTGCCACCATCATTCATATACCAATCATCATATTGATCCATTGCGATTGGCCCAAGAGTATACGTAGAACCACCAATTCTAAATGTGCCAACCTTTACCATTACGGCCATTCTTTGATTTAATGGTATAGGGTAAACTAACATTCCTGTTAATGGAGCATCATCGACGACTTGCGGGTCTGGTTGCGCCGCAGTATCATCAGTTGGTGTCGGTATTAAAAAACCATGCCCAATAAGTTCGACTCTTCCCCTATCGCCACCAGTAAAATTAATTTTTACCGCATTGCCCGGCTTCAACCATACTGGAGTCTGCTCCCAATTTTCGGGGTATCTTGCAACAATATTTGTTGAAGACCCTTGTATTCTAACAAATGCAATTTTATTAACAGGGTCAACACTCCATACGATTGCGTCTCTGGTTTCTCTATGGGCCTGAATCTGCTTAAGCGTTTTATTGCTTAAGAATTTTTTACCGTAAAATCTCATTCTATCACCCATCCTTCAATATTATCTATGCAACTTGGAGAATCACCAGTTTGTTCTAAACTTGGAATTGTGTAACTTCTGGTTAAATCGGTAACAAATACCCTTAGATTTTGACCGCTTATTGGGTGAACAAAAAGAATCGTGTCGCCTTCTTCGTCTTGTAAATGTGTAATTTTTTCAATGGTGATTCTGTTCCTTTGTGCCATCACAACATCCAATTCTCTTTGAGCTCTTTTGGAACATTCAGAAACAGAATAGCAAAACGGGTCTTCCATTCTTTTTTCAACAACATAACCAATCCGAGTTTGAAATGTAAGGTCATTAGCTTCACCTTCTACAGATCGTTTTACTTCTCCAATTGGATTCGCATAAACTTCATATTGAAAGTTCCCACTGGCACCCAACACCAACATTATTCCAACCGATGCAAAATTTGTAATATAAGTGCCGATTGGATGCGTCCACCCACCCCCGAAGCCACCAATTACAAGGTCGCCAATCATGCCGGAAGCAAGTTTTAAAGCAATTAAACCGATTAAATATGGAACCAAAGATGGAGCAGAAACGGTTATTGTACAATATTGTTCAGTAGTATCGGTTAAACTCTCTGTTATGTTGCCAGCCAGTTTAAAACCGATAGAAGTTGCAGATTCAAGAACACTTAACCTCGGGTTTTGGCACCTTCTACTTTGATCTTCTGAATAATAAATTTTATAATCTTTTTTAAAGCCCCACCAACCAACTGTTCCATTAAGGGCACCAACCATTTCTTCATCATAAAGAACTTCGATATAGTCCCGTTTTTGCCCTTCAACAACTATACGGTTTGTGAAGTCACTAAATGAATCATCAAGATTTATTGATAAAATTTGATCCGAATTTAAATATGTATGGGTTACAGCGTTATCAATTGCAATTTTTTTATTCGTTATTTTATTATCACCAGTAACTTTTAAGAAATAACTAAATCGTTCGCAAACTTGTTGAATACAATCAAATAATACGGTATTCGTCCATTGCATATTCAATTGAACTGCATCATCAAATTCTTCAAGGTCTAAATCAGTAAGTTCAAGGGGTGTCCAATCTGTTATTAAATCAGAAATTATTTCGTCCGGATCAATCATATCATAAAAATTTGTTGCAACAATTTCTTTATCTTTCCATATATATCGCAAATCTTCACCAGTTATAGTCATTGTCGGATATTGTCCCTTTTTATAACCAGACATCCTTTTTGAAGTGATATAAAAAGTTCCAATATTTTGCCAGTATGAAATATCATCAACAACTTCTCCAAATTTTACAACCAACAAGCGCCCTTTATTTAAAATATTTCTCAATGTTGAAGCCATATTAAATGGATCAAACAAATGACCATCTGATACAGAAAATTGGATGGAATTGTTGCTTCCGTCTACCGATCTCGAAACAGTAATTGCCTGTCCACGAATAAGATAATCATTTAACGAAAATTCCCCTTCATCCTTTGCCCACTTTATTGAAAGTTCATCGTTATTTTCATTTGTCCAAAATGCATAAAGTTCTTTTGTTTCAGGATCACAAACAACCGCACTATTATAGTCAGATAACCCACTTACCAACGGAGTTGATTCGCCAAATGACCAGCCGACTGTTTTTGTTGCAATTGCATATTGTGTTTGAAGAAAATACCCATCGCCAGAAAACATAACCCAACCGGCCCATGGATAAGAATATTCATTGCCTACACCAGCAAAAATAAAATCATTTTCTTCGTCGTAATCAATCAAATAAAATCTGTCCGACGCTTTTGGAGTTAAACCTGATATTGTGTTGTTACTATATTCAATCCATTTTTCAGATAATAAATCAAATTCAGCAACGCCATAAAGTGTTGATGCAATTAAAAGTTTATTGTTATCTGTAGCCACCATATCACCAAGACCATAATTATTCACAGAAGCGAAAGTTGGCCTGTGGTATCGAATAACGTCTGTCGTTATGTCAACTTCACATAAACCACGGATATTTTCCTGCCCATAAAGATCGTAATACGTGATCCCACCATAAACTTTTCCATTTTTATAAATCACACTATTAAGGCCAAATTGTGGAAAAGATGAATAATCATCTCTTATATACTTTTTTATTCTGGCTCCACTGGTTAAATTATAAATGCAAAGCGGTCTTTGCCAACTTGAAACGCCACTATAATTAAAACCAATGATTATCATGTCTGCTTCAGGATAAACCTTAAAGTCACTTTTATATGATGAAGTTATTTCAGTTTCTTCCATATCAGTATCAATAACAACCTGAACAAAAGTATATATCGGCCCAGAATCATCAAGAGAAATATAACCAACCTGTAATCTTGGGCGCCAAACATAAGAGTCAACAAATAAAAACCACAACCTATTGTTTGTAAGGTCTACGAATGTAGATACAATCCCTTCATAAGCACTATCCCAACCAGTTACATTTGCAGTAATTTCATAAGCTGGTATATCTTCAAAGGCATATGTTGTTATCGTATCAGATTCACCATCAATTAATTGACAAAAATAACCTCCCATTATAGATAAAGGAACATATTGCCCGGCACCTTGATCCAATTTATACCATAAATTAAAATCATCAAAATAATCATCAAAATGTGGTGTAGAAGTTGTTGTCCAATAGTTATCAATAGACCATGTATCAACATCAATTTTTACAACCGATTGAAGGGCCTTTGTTCCGGCCCCTTTATAAGCATTAACGCAATAAAGCTTCCTGTTAACCGAATCAAAATGTATATTTGAAGGATCAGACCCTGAACCAGCTGGCCAACCATCAGAACCACTGTCCATCGTTTGGGAAGCTTTTTTTTCATCAAAAGCCAAGTACCCTGAACCGTCCTCTTTTTCGCAAAATGTAGGGTGAAGTCCAATCGTTCCATATTGTATGTATGATGTAATTTTTATAGCCTCGGCCCAGTTCAAACCACCGTCAGTTGATAAAGAATAATAAATATTGGAAAGTATTTCTCCATTTGGCCCGATATCTTCCACAACCGAAAAAAATAAAAATAAATCATTGCTCGATGCTTCAGCTGAATAAATAAATGGATCGGAAATTTTTTGTGTTGTTGTTAATCCGGCAATACTTAAGGCTGTTTCAGCACTCCACGTTACAAAGTCGCTTGAAGTCCGTTTATATAAATAATAATTGCCAGCATTAATCTTAGAATATGCAATTATATATTCATCAGTTAATGTTTCTCTACAAACAGTTGGGCCAGATGTATAAATATCATGGTTCCAGGAATCAATAGTTGCAGATGATACTTCAACACCTTCAACACTGATTATTTTTTGTTTCAATAAATATGTACTTATCAATGTATTATTTTCAATATAAATAAGCCCTATATTTCCATCTGTCATTTCACAAATATCGACGCCGATAGCTGTATAATTGGAAATGTTTATTAAAAAAGAAACGGTTGTAAAGTACGTTCTATCAATATCTGTGTAAACATATTTCAGGTAGTATTCACCTTCTGAATCAGGCCCGTAAAGATAAGCAATACAAAGCCGGCCAGAAGAATGGGAAATTATATTTGGATATTTTTCATAAATTTCTTCAGAAGTTAACAAACTCCCTTCAAACGGTATTGTATTTTCTGCCGACCTTGCTACTATATCAATAATCGGGTGTCTGTTAACACCGTCCATTATTGTTTGAAATGCTGTAGCTAACGTTTGCATATTTTAAACCTCGTCAATTATCAATAAATCAAGTTCAACGTCTTTCCGAAACTTTCGAGTGGCGTTTGTAAGTTGTAAATGATAACTGCAATTTAAATTTTGAACCTTGACATTAAAGGTATGGGCTTCACCGTCTTGTGGATCAAAAACAACTATGGAACCAGCCTCATAAATTGAAGCCATAGACGCATATTGAACCGTTGAAATATATCCCCATGTTAATTTTATTTTTTTACCGGCCCAATTCGTCCCCCAATCAAAAACGGCGACAGAAGTGTACGTTTCTGCAGAAGAGTTAATTCTCGGCTTTTGTAGAAACGTCATGCCAGACGGATTTTTTAAAAACGTATATGCACCAAGGCTCATTTTAGGCATCGGCATATTTCCTTACCACTGAAATTACGGTTTCTTCAATATCTTTTTTCATGGCAGCAATATTCATTCCCCCGTTACCATTGCCAGTTACCGTCACAGGAATAGAAATAGAAATGTCACCCGTTTTATTATTTCCACCTGCCTTTTTCATTGCATCTATGATCGAAGAAACTGGAGCCATTGCACCCATTTGACCAGATGTAAAAACCCCCTCTGTTTTTTCGATAATAGCTTTGCGTTCATTTGGCCCAACACCGGAATGGAATCTTGGAGCGTTATCAAACGCCCCTGCCGGCATCATACGATAAGACTTGGCTTTTTCACCCGGCCCAATCCCTGTATGATGAACTCCTGTGGATTGATATTGAGCCCCATATAAGCCAGCAGTCGCCCCACCGCCCCCAAAAAAACTGGTTCCAACACCAATCAAGCTTCCTATTAAGCCGCCTCCGCCACCAGAGCCACCGGTAAGCCAATTCGCCAATGGAGCCGTTATTTGAGTCTTTATCATAAGTTTTAAAATATCGGCAGAAATAGAATCAACCAAATCAGTAAAAGACATTTTTCCTGTATGGCAAAATTCAACTAATTTATCTTCAAGTGCCGTAAACGTTTTGGTAAAAACTTCTTCAACCTGTTTCCCAAGATTGCCGGCTTCATTTGAATAATCTCGGAGCGCCTTCATTGCTCCGCCCTGTGCCGTTCTATCCCGGAGAAGTTGCTTTTGTTCCAGAAGCTCTTTGTTGATATTTGATAAAGCTTCAGCCTGACTGTTATAAGCCGAAGTTTCCTCGGCGGTTGCCCCTATGCCATGGGCCATTCGGTCAAGTTTATCTGATTCTATTTTGTATTGTTGTTCATAAATATTAAGTCTGTTTTTTGCAAGTTGTTCAACGCCTTGCTGATATGAAAGTTCATCCATATCAATTTTTACAAGGTCTTTGCGAAGCCCAATCAGTTTTTCTGTATCAGCGGCCGCCTTTGGTTTTTCTTCAATCTCTCTTGTTTGTTGACCAATTTGTTTTCCGACCAAAGCTCTGTTTTCAGGTGTATCGCCAAGTTGATTTAACAAGGCGTTTGCTTTTATTTGCAAGTTGGCAAATTCGGCTTCTCTCCAAGCGGCA
>JBAYZO010000074.1:0-6528 GCA_041672465.1 Eubacteriales bacterium | reverse complement strand
TTCCGACAAGCGATTTTTCAGCACCGAAAGGGTCTCGGCGTCCGAGGAAAGCTTAAGCAGCCCCACCCCGCTCCTTAGCGCGCCGAGAGACGCGAGATAAGCCGCGCCCGGCATATTAGGGGAGCCCACAACCGCTAAAAGCGTGCCGAAGGTTGATTTATTTGAGCAGTCCTCCCTTTGGGGGAGGGTCAGGAGAACTTCCTCGCCTATCACAAACCCTTCGGGGCGGAGGACTCGGGTGATTTCGTCGGGAACGCCGATATCCGCCACAATCACTTCCCCGCAGTACTCTGACGCGGGCGTTACAAGGGTTGCGGCCTTGTGGGACGTGTATGTTATCGTCATATCCGCCATAACGCAGTTGGGCGAAACCCTGCCCTCGGCGTACACCCCGGTGGGGAGGTCAAGCGCCAATATAAAGCCGCCGGAGGCGTTGGCAAGCTCGACTAAATAAAGCTCCTCGCCCCGTATCTCGCCCGAATACGCCATGCCGTGGAGCGCGTCCACCACAAGGGCGGCGTTTGTTATAATATCGGCGGCCTCGTCGGGGTCGTCGGAATATCTCCGCAGCCTGCCGCCGGCGGCGACAAAACTTTCCATATATTTAAAGGAATCTTCGTTTTTGGGCGGGGAGACATGGACGACGCTTACATTAATCCCCTGCCAGACAAGCGCGCAGGCGAGCGAATAGCCGTATCCGCCGTTTCGCCCCCTGCCGCAGATTATAGCCACACCGGTGAGGCTGACTTTTTTCTTCGTCAGCGCCGAAATAGTCTCCCTCGCGGCGTTTTCCATAAGCGTCATTTGGGAAACGCCTGAAAATGACGCCCTGCCCTCGGCCTCTTTTATGGAGGAGGCGGATAAAAAAACATCACCCAGTTTCATATTCCCACTGCCTTTCATAAACAATGCGGCAAAAGCAAGTCTGCTTACGCGAACAAGCCTGTCCGTTTAGAAAAGATTTTGCGTACTTAAACAATTCGCGCCGGAATGATAGCCTTTTTGTAATTTTAGCACACTCAAAATTTAATTGCAACACCCTGTGGAAATATTATCCGCGATAAGCGAAAAGCTGCCGAAAATAGAGGTGTTAAGCGCCCCGTTTTCATATATCGGAATAAAATATGTATAGATAAACCCCACGTTGAAAGCGCCGTAAAGGTTGTTTTCCATGGGGATAAACGCCTTTAGCGCTACGCATTCGGGGACTATCCCCCCCACTCTGTCTACGGTGATATAGGTTCGGTCATTTTCGGTGTAGTTAAGCGCTCTGTGGAGACCAAACTCCGCCCAGTGCAAAAACTGCCTGCCCACGGGGTTTCTTGTGACCGTGGAAACAAAACTGCCGTCGAGAGCGTACACCCTCAGCGAAAACGGGTGGGTGACAAGAAAGCCGCTGCCGTCGCGGTTATAGCCCGCGTCAAGCACTATCCGGTCGGAAAATGTTTGGGTTTCAAGCGCCACCCCGCCGATTTCCTCAAAGCGGGAATTTAATATAAACACCCTCGGGGAACACGAGACGTCGGTCGCGGCAAAGCGGTTTTTGTTTATGTCGTCAAACCTCACCATGCGATAAACGCGTATGGCGCGGAAACGGTCTAAATAAAGGCCGTCGCTCCGGAAGACATAAACACGCGGGGAAAGCCCATCCACGGCGTATATCTGTTCTCCCGTCCACGCCGCGCCCGAAACAGCCGCGCAGTTGGGGAGAGTTATTGACGCGCAAAGCGGGGAACAGGCGTTTGTGAAGCCGCGCGGCGGGGGAACGGGTAAGCCAATCGCCATTTTAAATACACCTCACACTCATTTTATGCCGGAACTGCGCCATGCGTTAAACAAAGCGGGTTTAATTTTTGAAAAAAGCTTTTTCCTTTTATATTTATATAATATATTCCTCTTGAAATAACGCCGCGTATGGTTTAAAATATTTAAGAAGTTAAATAAATCAAAATATAAACGAGGTTATTATGGAAAACAATAATAATAAAGCGGCTTTATTTTTAAATAAAAGTTTAAAAACGCGTTTTACGGGGCTTTTGGCGCTGGTTATTTTGCTTACTTTCGCCATGTCCTGCGGGGGCGGAGGAATAAACCCCCAAAACAGCCTGCCGGACGCAGACAGCATGCTTTCTAACGACAGTCTGCTTTCTGAAGAAAGCCTGCTTTCAAATGAAAGCGAAGACCCGTTCACCCCGGGGTTTGGGGAGAAGAGCGGAGTTTCGGCCGAGGACGCCGTGAATTATCTCTCGCTTGGCGACTCCATAGCTTATGGATTTTCTCTTGAAAAACCGGGGGAAATGTGTTACGGCTCTCTTTTGGCGGAAAAAATGGGCGAGTTCGGAAAGGTTAATTATGTAAACCGCGCGGTGACGGGGCTGAGGACAAGCGGGCTCGCGCAAATGCTGTCAACGCCGGAAATGAAAAACCTCACCCCCTACGCCGACATTGTGACTGTTTCAATCGGCGCTAACGACCTTTTAACCTATGCCGCGGGAGAACTGCTAAGCTTAATTTTAAAATACGGAGCGGGCGAGCTTTTCGCCCCGGGGAACGAGGAAAATTCCGAATCTTTCGCCGGAGAAGTTGAAAAAGCCTTAACCGGCGACAGTTTTAAAAGAAAAGCCGAAAGCGGGCTTAATTCACTAAAAAGCCAGCTGCCGATAATTTTGAGAACTATTATCGGGGATAACCCGGAAGGAATTGTTTTTATCCAAACCATATACAACCCCTTTAAGGGCATTGAGCTCTCCACCGGTTCGGGCGGGGTTTTTGACCTTTCATCCCTCACCGACGAGTATCTCTTCCCGTTTAATGAGGCAATAATAAATATAGCCGAAGAAGCCGGCGCTATTGTCGTTGACGTTTACGGAAAGTTTAACGATTCGGATGAAAAACTGATAAACGCCGGGCTGTACCCCGACCGTTTGCCGCCTTTTGTCTATGACCCGCACCCGAACGCGAGGGGGCAGGAGGTTATCGCGGAACTTATTTATGAGAGCTATTCGGCTTTGGTAAAATAAAAAAACGTCTTCCCGCGGAGCGGCTGAAAAATGTTTTAAAGCGTTTAATTTCTTGACTTTTAAACTAAATATGCTACAATTAAAGCGAAAAACATCCTTGGGGGAAAGAATTGGAAAACGAACACAGCGTCAATAAAACGGCAAACGCGGGTAAAACCATTAATATCGCCATTGACGGGCCGAGCGGGAGCGGCAAATCCACGCTGGCAAGAAACATCGCCAAGGCGCTGGGGCTTATTTATATCGACTCCGGTTCCCTCTACCGCGCGGTGGGGTTCTTTATGCTTCAAAACGGAATACCCACCAAAAACAGCGGTAAAGTAGCGGGGGCGCTTGACCTTATCAATATCGAGATGCTTCTTGAGGACGGCGGCGGCAGGGTGTATTTAAACGGTAAAAAGTTAGGCTGCGAGATAAGAACCGACAGCGTCTCAGAGGCGGCGTCAGACATTTCCAAAATCCCGGCGGTCAGAGCTAAACTGCTTGACATTCAAAGGAAAACCGCAAAGGAACAAAACTGCGTCATTGACGGCAGGGATATCGGCTCGGTGGTGCTTCCCTTCGCCGACGTTAAGATTTTTCTTTCCGCCGAACACGGCGAACGGGCAAAACGCCGCTATGGGGATCTCTTATCCTTACAAAACAGCGGCGAGGTCACCCTCGGCGCGGTTAAAGAGCATATGGCAAAAAGGGACGAGAACGACATAACAAGAGAACACTCCCCGCTTGTCCCGGCGAAAGACGCTTTCCTCCTTGACAACACAAATCTTGCCCCCGAGGAAACCCTCGGCAGGGCGCTTAAAATAATTGAGGACGTGACAAAGTTAAAATGGAAAAATCGCAATATCACCTTAAAATAAAACACGGCGATGTGGGAGAATATGTTATCCTCCCCGGCGACCCCGCCAGATGCGCTTATATCGCGGAAAACTTTGACAACCCTTCTCTTGTCGCCTCAAACCGCGAATTTACCACCTTCAGCGGGTTTTTGGAGGGAATAAAAGTAAGCGTCACCTCCACGGGAATCGGCGGCCCATCGGCCGCGATAGCTCTTGAGGAACTAATAAGAGCGGGGGCGAGGGTGTTTATTCGCGCCGGAACCTGCGGCGGGATAAACGAAAAAGTTTGCCCCGGCGATCTTGTGATCGCCACCGCCGCCGTAAGGCAGGAGGGGACGAGCGGCGAGTACGCGCCGAGGTCTTACCCCGCGGCGGCTGATTTTGAAGTCACCTGTCGTCTCGCCGCGTCGGCGGAAAGCCAAGGGTTTAAAAGCCATATCGGGGTCGTCCAGTCAAAGGATTCGTTTTACGGACAGCACTTCCCGGAGAGTATGCCGGTTTATGAAAAGCTTATTTATAGCTGGCGGGCGATTAAAAAGCTCGGGGTGTTGGCGAGCGAAATGGAGGCCGCCGCGCTGTTTACCGTCGCCGCTTCGCGGGGGGTGAAGTGCGGGGCGGTGCTCGGCTGTGTCTGGAACAGGGAAAGCTCGGGGGGCGGCGATTCGTTTGCGCTTGAAAGCATTGCCGAATCCGCCGCGAAAGACGCCGTTAAATGCGCGGTGGAGGCGATTAGGCTTTTAATAAAAGACAGTTTTAAATCTTCTGCCAAATAAACCCAAACTAAAAAAAGTATACAGCCCGATTATAAGGACGGATATAAAAATGAAGTTATATAAATTCTACAAGGCGATTTTAAATTACCCGTACAAGCTTATTTACCGCGTTAAAGTCGAGGGGAGAGAAAACGAGCCGCCGCCCCCGTATATCGTGTGCGGCAACCACTCGTCATACAGCGACCCGGTTTTGGTCACGGTGGTTTTAAAAGAACTGCCGGTCTGGCTGGGTAAAAAAGACCTGCTCAAACACGCCTTTATGCGGTTTATTTACAAAACGGTGGGGGCGATACCCATTAAGCGGGAGGGGCTTGACACCCTTGCCCTCCACAAGTGCATTGACGCGATAAAAGAGGGAAAAACCGTGGGAATCTTCCCGCAGGGCACTCGGATACGAAATATCGACCCCTCCCCCGAACAGGCGCACGCGGGGCTGGCGCTTATCGCGGGAATTACAAAGGCGACGGTGCTCCCGATTTCGATAGTCACGAAAAAGCGCCGCCCGTCGGCTTTCAGGCGGACAAAAATCATTATCCATAAACCTATCGGTTACGAGGAATATTCGGCTATTTCCGAAAAACCCACGAAACAGGAAATAACAAACTATATTTTTGAGAAAGTATGCGAACCGTTCAAAACAACCGAAGAGGAGCGGAAGTAAAATAGAAAGAAAAACAAAAACCATAAAAGTCGCCGAGTCCGCCGGGTTTTGCCCGGGAGTGAAGCGGGCGGTGGAAATGCTTGAGGAAGCCCTTGAAAAAGGCGGGAAAGTTTTTTCTTTGGGGGAGATAATCCACAACGCCCCGTTTAACGAGGAAATGAAAAGCCGCGGGGTAAAGTACATAACCGCCGGTGAAATAGATTCCGTCCCCGACGACGGGGTTATATTTATACGCACCCACGGCGAGGAAAAACACTTGTATGAAAAGCTTGCCGCGGGGAGACATAAATATATCGATTCCACCTGCCCGTATGTCAAAAGAATACACCGCTTGGTGGCGGCAAAAGATAAAAACACGCTTTGTATTGTCCTCGGCGACGAAAACCACCCGGAAGTTAAGGGAATAATGTCTTTCGCCCCGGGCGAGTGCAGAGCGGCGTCCCGCCCGGAGGAGGCGCTGGAAGCGGCCGAAGCGGCGAAGAGGGCGGGAAAAAGCGTTTGCGCCGTGTCGCAAACCACGTATGACACCACACTTTGGAAATTTTTTGCGAACAATTTTAAAATACTATATACAAAAGAGGAAATATCTGATACAATATGCACTGTTACGGAAACTCGGCAGAGCGAGGCGGAACGCCTTGCCGCGAGCGCCGGTTTAACCGTGGTTGTGGGGGGAAAAAAGAGTTCCAACACGCAAAAGCTGTATGATATTGCCGGAAAAAACTGTCGGAACGTCATATTTATCGAACGGCCGGACGAGCTGGAAGCTTATCTTGACATAATCCAAGCCCACGATAATATAGCGCTACTCGCCGGCGCCTCTACGCCGGACAGCATAATACGGGAGGTTAAAGCAACTATGGCAGAAAACGCCAACAACGAGCTCAGCTTTGAGGAGCTTTTGGAAAAGTCTTTTAAAACTTTAAATATAGGGGAAAGGGTAAAAGGTACCATTCTCGCCGTCACTCCGGCAGAGATTAAAGTGGATTTAGGAACAAAACACACGGGTATACTTCCTATTGACGAGCTTTCCGCCGACGGCAACGACAACATAGATATGAACAGCTTTCAGGTCGGGGACCCAATCGAGGCTGTCTGCACAAAGTTTTCAGATCTCGAGGGCACGGTTATTCTCTCTAAAAAGCGCCTTGACGAGAGCAAAAATACCATTAAAATCGCCGAGGCGTATGAAAGCGGCGAGATCCTCCACGGCGTGGTAAGGGATGTGGTCAAGG
>JBAYZO010000073.1:0-6702 GCA_041672465.1 Eubacteriales bacterium | reverse complement strand
TTCCCAATGTAACTTCCATCGTAAATCCCACTGTGGAATTTACTTTGGGAATTAACTTAGTTTAAAAATTAAGTTTTATTTGTTAAAAACTATTGACTTTTATTTAATCAATGTATATACTGAACATTGCCCGTGAAAAGCACGGTGCTATTTTTGGAAAGAGGTATTTCATGTACAAGGACAAAACCTTGGTCTGCAAGGAATGCGGACAAGAATTCACTTTTACTGCCAGCGAGCAGGAGTTTTACGCTGAAAAAGGTTTTACGAACGAACCGCAGCGCTGTAAGGAATGCCGTGTGGCGAGGAAAAACGCCTCCCGCGGCAACGATGGCTCCCGTAAAATGTTCGACGCTGTATGCGCTTCCTGCGGGAAGACCTGTCAGGTTCCCTTTGAACCCCACACGGACCGACCGGTTTATTGCAGCGACTGCTTTAGAAAAGATAAATAGTGATTTCTAAAGGCCTGCCCCGCTTACGCGGGGTAGGTTTTTTCTTTATTTGATAACCTTTTGCCTGTAATTTTGATTATTTAATGCTTGACAAAATAACTTTGACGGTGATATAATCATTGCAATCGATATCTTTGACGGCGACGGAAAGAGTAACCGGTTTACTTTTGCGGGACAGAGAGCGGGGGCAAGCTGAGAACCCCGAACGCGAAACCCGGCGAAAACCGCTCCTTAGCCTTAACATGGGAATACAACTTTAGCTTTAGTTTTTTAATAAAATTGAGTTAAAAATCAAGGTGGAACCGTGCACAAACATGCACCCTTGAAGCAGGTTTAGGCCGCTTTGAGGGTTTTTTTGTTTTAAAATAAACATCTGTCGCCGAAACCGCTAAAAAGTTTCGTATAGTATATGTATAATGGAAAGGAATGACTATAAAATGAAAATTATCAATCATAACGGGGTTATCGAGGACGTTAGTTTTGACGACCATTCGGGGAAAGAGGCGCTCCGCCACACTGCGTCGCATATACTCGCGCAGGCGGTAAAGCGCTTGTACCCGGAAACAAAGCTCGCCATAGGCCCCGCCATAAAAGACGGCTTTTACTATGACTTTGACCGCGAACACCCTTTTACCGAAGACGAGTTGGGTTTGCTTGAAGCCGAAATGAAAAAGATAATAAAAGAAAACCTAAAGCTTGAGCGCTTTACCCTTGACCGGGATAAAGCAAGGGCGCTTATTGAAGAGTTGGGTGAAACCTATAAAACACAGCTTTTGGACGATATCCCCGACGGCGAGGAGGTTTCGTTTTTCCGTCAGGGTGAGTTTGTCGACCTTTGCGCGGGTCCGCATTTAACTTACACCTCCGGGGTAAAGGCTTTCGCGCTCCTTTCAATCGCCGGCGCGTATTGGAGAGGGAGCGAGAAAAACAAAATGCTCACCCGCATTTACGGCACAGCTTTTGAATCCAAGCAAAGCCTCGCGGACTATTTAGCCATGCTTGAGGAGGCCAAACGGCGCGACCACAGAAAGCTCGGCAAGGAGCTTGGGCTTTTCGCGATAATGGAGGAAGGGCCGGGGTTCCCGTTCTTCCTGCCGAACGGCATGATTGTTAAAAACGAGCTCATCGACTACTGGCGGGAAATTCACCGCCGTGACGGATATCGCGAGATTCAAACCCCGATTTTGCTTACAAAAAAGCTTTGGGAGACTTCCGGGCATTGGGAGCACTATAAAAGCAACATTTATACCACCTCGATTGACGACACGACCTTCGCGGTAAAGCCGATGAACTGCCCGGGGGGAATGCTTGTATACAAGTCCGAACCCCATTCGTATAAAGACCTCCCGCTTAAGCTCTGCGAGCTAGGGCTTGTGCACAGACACGAAAAGTCGGGAGAGCTCCACGGGCTTATGAGAGTGCGGTGTTTTACCCAAGACGACGCCCATATTTTTATGGTGGAAAACCAGATTCAAGACCAGATAAAAGGCGTGTTAAATCTTGTCGACGAGGTTTACAGCCTGTTCGGCTTTAAATATCACATTGAGCTTTCCACCATGCCCGAAGACCACATGGGCGATGAAAAAGACTGGGAGACGGCGACCCGCGACCTTGTGAGCGCCCTTGACGGCGCCGGACTGCCGTATATTGTCAACGAGGGCGACGGCGCGTTTTACGGGCCTAAGATTGACTTTCACCTTGAGGATTCGCTCGGGCGTACTTGGCAATGCGGCACTATTCAGCTTGATTTTCAGATGCCGCAGCGGTTTGAGCTTGAATATACCGGCGCGGACGGGCAAAAACACCGCCCGATTATGATTCACCGAGTGGTGTACGGTTCGATAGAGCGCTTTATAGGCATACTCATAGAGCACTTCGCGGGGAAATTCCCCGTGTGGCTCTCCCCCGAACAGGTGAGAGTGCTCCCCATAACCGATAAAAACAATTCCTACGCCGAAAAAGTGTTAAGGTCGCTCAAAGACGCGGGCGTGAGGTGTGACATTGACAAGCGCCAAGAAAAAACGGGATACAAAATCAGGGAAGCGGCAATTATGAAGGTTCCCTATATCCTTGTCATAGGCGAAAAAGAAGAAGAGTCAAACACCGTGACGGTACGGCGCCGCGATTCGGCTGAGCTTGCGGTTATGGATCGCGGGGAATTTGTGGAAAAGATAAAGCGGGAAATAACCCAAAGGCAATAAAACAGTATAAATATAGGTATTTAACATAAAGGAGCAGCATGGATAAGTTTGCCGAGGAAAATAAAGCCGCGAAGAAATTGACCCAAATAAGAAAAGCCGCCCTAAGCCTGCCGTTTATGTGGGCGACCGTCGGCATTGGCGGCGTGTTTTTGGTGTATGACAAAAACGTCGGGGCGGCGCTGTTTTATATGTTTTTAATCTCGGCGCTGCTCGTCATTTGTGATGATCTTCTCGCTTGTCTTCTTCCGTTTTTATCCCTTTCTCTGTCGGTGCTCAGGTGCTATGACTCATATGACGTTTTTATAAAATACCTGCCGCTTGCTATTGTCCCGGCTTTGGCGCTGCTTCTAAATATCATCCTTTACAGAAAAAAGCCCGAAATCGGGCCGAGCTTCTTTGGCGTTTTGGCGGTGAGCCTCGCGCTTGGCGCGGGGGGTATAGGTGAAGTAAGCAGAGCTGACTACTTCAGGCCCGCGTCGCTTTTTTACATCTTTGCCTTGGGTATAGGCATGTGCTTGGCTTATTTACTGTTAAAGTCGGGAATACGGCCGAAGAAGAACTATGATATTAATGAAAAGTTTATAAGTATCATGTATATGATGGGGGTTTTCGCCTGCTTTCAGGTGCTGCTGGTCACTTATAACGCCGCTCGGGCGGCGGGGCTTACGGCCGGAGAGGCATATAGCTATTTTTCCCGCCCGATTAACGCCTTTACCCAAAGGAACAATATTGTAGCGAGTTTTTTCCAGCCCAGCAATAATTATTCCACGTTTTTAATGCTCGCCCTGCCGTTTCCCTTCTACAGGGCGGCTAAAAACAACCCCGCTCACTCTTTGATGGGGATTGTTATGATGGCTTGTATTTATATAACCAAGTCACGCGGAGGGCTTATCTTCGGCTCGATTGAGTTCGCGCTCTGTATAATATTCGCCGCTCTTTTATTAAAGAGCAGGGCGGCTAAAATTTTCTGGGGGGTTGTGGGCGCGCTTGCCCTCGCCGCGAGCGGTTTTTTGATTTTTTCGCTTTACCAAGTGGATTTGGTGTCAAAAGAAGAGGCGAGATTCAGCCTGTTATACAGATCTTTTTATGATTTTTTAAAAAACCCCGTTTTTGGTATCGGCGTCGGCAGCCGGATAAATTCCGACCTCTATGCCGGGAAAAAAGGCACAATTATATGGTACCACATGATGCTCCCCCAGATATACGGCAGCATGGGCGCATTCGGGGTGGTGTCATACGCCGTGGAGTTTGGGATAAGGGTAAAGCTCGTATTTAAAAAGCTAAGCCCCTATGTCGGGGTCTACGCCATGTCTTATTTGGGGCTCCTCCTTATGTCTCAGGTAAACCCCGGGGAGTTTTGCCCGCTCCCCTATGGCGTTCTCGCCGTGCTTTTGTTTATATTTATTGAAAACGCGCCGTCAAGGGCGGCTAAAACCCAAAGATAGCTAAGCTGAGCTAACTTATTATACTATAAACGCCCATACAGACGATTATTCCCCCGGCGACGGCGGGGGCAAAACGTGAAAACCTGCCGGAAACGCACTTCTTCCCCGCTTTGCAGCCGAGCCAAAGGCAAAGAAAGCCGAAAACAAGGGTAAGGCTCGCGGTGAGCCAAACCGCCGCGCCCGTGACGCTGGCGCCGAGCCCAAGCCCGATATTATTGGCGACAAGGGCGGCCGACAGCAAGAGAGCTTCTTTGGGGTCAATTTGTTTTGAGTTGTTTTTGTCCGCCTTTTCGGGGTTTTCCAAAAGTCCGTGTCTTATTTTACCTTTAAACAGCGGTTTTACCAAGCTCCATACTCCGATTGCCACCAAAATAAAGCCGCCCGCGAGGGCGCTTATGTTTTTAGGCAGACTTTTTGAAAACAACTTCCCCGCCGCCATGGCGGCAACCGTGCCGAATGACGTAAAAAAAGCTATTACGAGATTTGCGGCGAGGGTGATTTTAATATCGTTCAAGCCATATGAAACCCCTACGAGAAAACTGTCCGCGTTTGCCATAAGCGCGAACAGAAGTGAAGATGTCAGCCCTATACCCATTTATTATGCCCCTTGCTTTTAACCCTGTTTGGGGGCTAAATCCATTGTGCCGTCCGAATATTTATTGAACTCACACATGGGTATAATATGCGCAAACACGCCCGAATGCGACATTATCAAACGGATTATTACATTTTTTCGTTTAAGTTTTACACTATAAATGCCCTAAAATCTTGACATTTATTTATAAAAGTGGCAATATATTTAATATTAAACGGCTTTAACAGGCTAAGCGGTTAAACATTAAATAAATGTCCGCAAGCCAAAACACATTTACAGTTTTTTAATGATTAGCCGCTATAATTAGCTTAGTAGTGAAAGGGGGTTTTGGGATTGCTCAGCGAAATATATGATAAACTTGATATCTCCTCCCCGGTGGCGGTAACAATTATTTCAATATCTCTTATGCTGTTTTTGGGTTTCGCCGCCACCCGCTTGACAAAGCTCGCAAAGCTCCCCAATGTGACCGCCTATATTTTAACGGGAATTATTATCGGCCCTTTCGCGCTTGACCTTATCCCCGGCAAAATTATCGAGGGTACGGATTTTATTGCCGATATCGCGCTCGCGTTTATCGCTTTCAGCACCGGGGAATTTTTTAAGCTGTCCGTCCTTAAGAAAAACGGCGCGAAGGTTATTTTAATAACGGTGTTTGAGGCGCTTACGGCTTCGATTTTGGTTTTTACCGCCGCTTATTTTGTGTTGGGGCTAAACCTGCCGT
Source organism: Eubacteriales bacterium (assembly GCA_041672465.1). Classification (GTDB taxonomy): domain Bacteria; phylum Bacillota; class Clostridia; order Oscillospirales; family CAG-382; genus UBA1206. The sequence goes on along the minus strand of JBAYZO010000073.1, from coordinate 1,291 downwards.
TTTCAATTGTACTCGCCGCGCTCGCCTCCGCGACGGCGCCCGCCTCAACGCTTATGACCGTTCGGCAGACGGGCTCAAAGGGCGATTTTGTCGACACGCTCCTGCAAGTGGTGGCGCTTGACGACGTGGTCGGGCTCTTGGCGTACAGCTCCGCCATTTCCGTGGCGCTCGCCTCGGTTTCCGGCGGGGAGGGGGGCTTTAGCTTTAAAACTTTTTCCCACCCTATTATTATTAACGCCGGGGTTTTGGCGCTTGGCGCGGTATTTGGAGTTTTTATGAAACTGCTTATGCCGAAGCGGCGCTCAACCGACAACAGGCTTATAATTTCCGTTTCGCTTTTGTTCGCCTTTTGCGGAATTTGCGCCATGCTTGACGTCTCCCCGCTTTTGGGGTGTATGTCAATGGGGACTGTCTATATCAACCTGACCGGCGACGACAAGCTTTTTAAACAGATAAACTACTTCAGCCCGCCGATTTTGCTTTTGTTTTTTGTCCGCTCGGGGCTTTCCTTTGACTTAGGCTCGCTTTTTAGCGCGACAGGAGAAGTGGGGGGTTCGCCGCTGCTTGTTATCGGGGTGATTTATTTTATTGTGAGGATAGCCGGGAAATATATCGGCGCGTTTGTCGGCTGCGCCATAACGGGAAAAGAAAAAAGGGTGCGAAATTATTTAGGCTTTGCCCTTATCCCGCAGGCGGGGATAGCTATCGGCCTTGCCGCGCTCGGGGCGAGAAGCCTTGGGGGGGAGACGGGAAACGCGCTCCAGACGATTATTTTGGCGTCAAGCGTGCTGTATGAGCTTGTCGGCCCCGCAAGCGCGAAGTTCGCGCTTTATATGTCCCGCTCTTATTCCACAAAACTTGAGGAAATCACAACCGTCGACGTCATAAAGCCCGGGGGAGAGGAAAAAACCACGGTGGAAATCCTTGTTGAAAGGATAAAGCAGATTCAGGACGAGATACCCAAACGCCCGGAGATGTCAGAGGAAGAAAGGGCGTTTGAGGAGGCCGCAGAGGAGCAGTATGAAGTCCTTGAATATATGCGCAGACAGCGGTTTAGAAAAAAACGGTGACGGAAATCAAACACGATAGACGAATATTAAAAAATTTCTTTAGCCGCAAAGCGGCGCGGGGGTATAACATATGCTTTTACAAATTGTTTTGCGGGCGTCCCTTTCCGTGGCGTTCGGGGCGTTTATAGGCTGGGAAAGGTCGACAAAACGCCACGCCGCGGGGCTGAGGACGTTTATACTCATCTCTTTGGCGGGGACAATGGCGACAATGCTTGACACTT
>JBAYZO010000072.1:0-6713 GCA_041672465.1 Eubacteriales bacterium | reverse complement strand
CAGTAACGAAAGTTGGAGTTAGTGATCAGGTGGTAGTGAGTGGAAATGCCATCGCTTAACGGATAAAAGCTACCCTGGGGATAACAGGCTGATCTCCCCCAAGAGTTCACATCGACGGGGAGGTTTGGCACCTCGATGTCGGCTCATCACATCCTGGGGCTTGGAGTAGGTCCCAAGGGTTCGGCTGTCCGCCGATTAAAGTGGTACGCGAGCTGGGTTCAGAACGTCGCGAGACAGTTCGGTCCCTATCTGTCGTGGGCGCAGGATATTTGAGAGGAGCTGTCCTTAGTACGAAAGGACCGGGATGGACGTACCTCCGGTGCACCGGTTGTTCCGCCAGGAGCATAGCCGGGTAGCCGCGTACGGATGTGATAAACGCTGAAAGCATCTAAGCGTGAAGCACACCTCAAGATGAGATATCCCACAGCAAAAGCTGGTAAGGTCGCTTGTAGACTACAAGTTTGATAGGTCGGAGGTGTAAGCGCGGCAACGCGTTCAGCTGACCGATACTAATTGACCGAGGGCTTGAACTACAATTCTTTTCTTGCTGAAACTTTTTCCTATTCGTTTTCTGTCTGAAAAAAACGGGCAAAGAGACTTTTCCCAGTATTGATACAGGGGTATAGCTCAGTCGGTAGAGCAGCGGTCTCCAAAACCGCGTGCCGAGGGTTCAAGTCCTTCTGCCCCTGCCAAGTAGCGGCGCGTGCGCGCCTTAGTGAACAGTGAACAATGAATAATGAACAGTGAACAGTAAAGAATACGGGGATACGAGGCGATGTGTTCTTAAAAGGGTAATGTTCATTATGACAAATGTTAGTTTTTAAATGTTAAACGCCATAGTCAGTGTTTTTTGCCGCAAGGGTCCACCCGTTCCCATCCCGAACACGGAAGTTAAGCTTGCGCGCGCCGACAATACTTGTCTGGAGACGGACCGGGAAGATAGGTCAATGCTGACACAATTTACCCCAAGGTTTTTTAATTTTGGGGTAAACATTTAAAAAAATATACCCGCAAAAGGTATTTGGTTATATATTTATATAATAGAAATAACTCCGTATTCCTCCTTAGCTCCTGCTGAGCTAATCTTCATAAAAGGATAGCACCAAGCTTACCAATTTACATAACATAAAATTAAATGCAATATTCCTCCTTAGCTCCTGCTGAGCTAATATTCATAAAAGGACAGCACCGAGCTTACCAATTTACATAAATTTTTAATAAACCTCACATTCCTCCTTAGCTCAGCTGGTAGAGCATGCGGCTGTTAACCGCAGGGTCGTTGGTTCGAGCCCAACAGGGGGAGCCAAAAATATCAAGCCCGTTTCAAACTAAAAAATGAAGCGGGCTTGTTGCTTTTTTTGCGTATTCACAAGCTGCAAGTATTTAAAAGGCATAGCTGTTGATAAAAATAGCATTGTTAAGACCAACCCTTGAACTCGGTATGTTTTCAAGGGTTGGTTTTTATGGGTTTAAGCTTTGATTTTAAGATATAAAAATAAAAAACAGAAGTTTACATAATTATTCTTGCGGGATAATATTCCTCCACTCGTCTGAATTTCTGGCAAAGTCAAAAACTTCTTCTTTCATTACTTTTTTTAGCCAATCAATATAACTTGCCTTGAAATTTCGATAAAAGTTTTCTTTTGAATATGTGCCTGCATCGGCGAAAATTGACGTGTATTGACCTGAATGAAAATTATCCATTACATACGCGTGGGTATAAACTTTTTTTAGAGCGGATACGGTTTTTTCTATATTAAACAGTTTTCCGTATTCTCTTGCTATGTTTATCCAAAGCATATGCAGCGCGGAATGCTCATGGCCATAGTTTTCATCATACAAAAACAAACGATAAAGCTTATCAACAGTCTCATATGCAAATATTCTTTCTTCCGGCGTATAGTCTTTTGAGCGCAGCATCCAAACAACCGATGAATTTATCAAGCCTATGTGCTGTCCAATGTTGCCCTGAGTTAGTTTTAGCAATTCGCCGCCCTTTAATATACCCTCTAACAGCGTGTTTTGCGTGCAAAACAAGTTTGGCAGCTCTTCCGCGTATTCCTTTGCCTTGATATCGTTTTTCTTGTTGCTATGGGCATAAGCAAGCGTTTGAATAGTGGAATATCGCTGCTGATTATCCACGCTCCTTTTTAAAATCTTCTCCCCGATTTCAATACATTCGTCAAGATATTCGTCTTTATCGACAAAAAGCAATGAGTGGCATAAGCTTGACATAAGGTTTAGGTTTTGGGGAAATTCCTCCAACGCTTTTCGCATTAGAGAAATGTTGTCTTCGATTTTCCCCTCGTTGCCATTTTTATTGTATAGGGTCATATACTCTTCTATTTTTTCGTCACGCCTTATTTGGTCGCAGCCCAACAATTCGTCAACAGTTTTACCGTAATATATGGCGATCCCCGGCAACAGCGTAATGTCGGGGAACCCCTCGCCCCGCTCCCATTTTGAAACCGCCTGAATAGATATTTTAAGATGGTTTGCTAAATCTTCTTGGGTGTTGCCGTTATCCCTGCGGAATTTTTTTAAGTTTTCGGTAATAATAATATCCATTTTTCTTTTACCCCTTTTCTAAAAGTAACAAGCGCTTGTTCTAATGATATTTTACCACGACATTTTTGTTTTACAATAACCGCTTTGTTTATAATTAGTAGAAAAGTTAAACTGCCGGTTTAATGATTTATTTTATATAACAAAAAGACTTCCAAAAGCTTTTTAAACTTCGGAGGAGTCTTTTCTTTTACGCTTTATTTCGTATATATAAAAATTCATTGAAATGGCATTGACAATATGATAAACTGATTAAGGCGAGAGCAGGGCAACTGGGAAAGACCGACAAAAGATATTTTGCCGCCGTAAAACCGTTTTAACTTTTAAAATTACATTACCTTGTTGATTATTTGGTTCGCGAAATCTGAAATCGCCGCGATAAGCTCATCAATTTTTTTGTCGATGGCGGGGGCAAGTTCATCCGCTATCGCCAACCCTTTTTTGGCCGCCTCTCTCACCTTATCGTTTATGTATTCCTGCTCGCTGTCGGCGGTGCTGCCCTTTGTAAGCCCGCGCTTATCGGCGACGCCCTTTACAAAATCGGCAAGGAGGATTGAAATGCCTTTCCCCGCGAAATCCAAAAGGCCGTTTTCGACCGCCGCGTAAAGACCCTTTCGCCTGCCGTCGTCTTCTTTATCAAAGATCCAGCGGTAAATTATTCTGTAAACAACATAAGTCGCGAGCCAGCATGAGAGCGCCATAACCTTTTTGGCAGGGGGCACTTCGATTAAGTTATCGGCCTGACCGAGGGTGTCCACCAACCTTTTTACCAAAATGTCGTATAAATCGCCAAAGCTTATGGAGCCGTTTGTTATTCTCGCGTCTATCAGCTCAAGGAGCGCGGATTTTGCGTGGGAGATGAAAAACCCCGAAATTGGCCCGGCAAACGGCCCGAGCGCCACGTCAAGCGCTATCCCCCCGATATAGTCGAGGAGCTCGGCGGTGGCGATTGCCTCGTCATACCAACTCTCATCCAGTATATAGCTTTCTTTTTCTTGGAGAATAAGCCGCGAGGCGAGCTTCCAGCAGTTCCCCCGATACAGCTGAAGATCGGCGATTCCCATGACATCACTGCTGTTTTTAAGCTGAATAAGCTTTTTCGACCTGAACCCCGGCGGGAGATAAGTGTTGATTATTTTTACGCAGTTATCATATTCCTCCTGCCAGACTTTTGAGTATTCCAAAACATCGGGCATAAGGCTGACTGGCGTTTCGCTCTCAAACAGCTTGCCGTCGGCGTCGTACTTCAAAACAAGCCGGCCTTCGGCGGGCTTGTCGCCGGGGAACGCTCTTTCAACCTTGAACACGCAGAGCAGATATGAATCCGTGCTATTTTCGCGGTCAAATTCATGGCTTAGGCCTAACAACCCCGAAACGCCGGCTTTATCCGAAAACTCGGCGACCACGCCCTCGCCCGGCCTTTGCACGACAAGGGCTTTTTTGTTTTCATCCCATAAAGCGGCTTTTACGGCGATATTTGTGGGGGGAATTTCGTCCTTGTCATTTTTATAAGCGATAATTTGGTTTTCCTTACCCAAAAAGTCGGGCAGTATCCCCTCATAGCACATGACGACCTCAAAAACCGTCCGTGAAAACTCCAAACTGTTTTGGGCGGTTATTTCGCAGGAAAAGCTGTCAAAAAACCTGTCCGTCAGCGGAGAAGCGGTAGAATCGGCGGCGGAAATTATCCCGGTGTTCCCTTCGCCCGTAAGCTCGTAAGAAAGGGTAAAAGGAGGGCCTGCGGACATTGGTTTAACCGTGACGCTTTCGACCGGTTGTATAAAACCAACAAGCTCAAAAGGAAGGTTAAAGCTCCTCCCCGACGCCCCCAAAACAAACAGTTTTTCGGAATCAAGGGATATATATTCCTTGCCGACCACATTAAACATCACGTTGTTTTGGAACACGCCGCCCTTGCCGGCAAACCTAAAGCTTATTGCCGCTTTTTCATATGTGTTTTCCCCGGCCGCTCTCCCCGCGATCACTCCCGCCGACATATATCCGCCGGATAGAATATTTTCGCTCACCTCAAGAAGACCCGGGTTGCTTGAAAAAACGGTGATTTTATCGGTTAGATCGGGCCGTTCTATTTTACCGCCTCCGGGCTTGGTCTCGACCATTTTGGCGTTAACATAGACAGTCCCGGCGTTGTATTTTATCTTGTCGCCGAAATCCTTGCGGATAACCATCGAATAGCTGCTGCCCTCATCGTCGGGGTCGCTCCCCGCCGAGCCGGCGGCGCCCGCCGCCGCGGCGCCGACGCCGAGCGCGCCGACCACGATTACGGCTAACACGGAAATGTCGGTCTCACCCTTGCTCTTGTCGGCGTCGGTGTCTTTCGTAACATCGACAGCCGCCGCGTCTTTTTCAACAAGCGTTATTGAGGAGAGGTAAATGTCAAGCGTCATGCTTCTGGTTCCTTCGCTTCTCACGGTGAGTTCGGCGTAGCCTTGTTTTTCATCAGGCGAAAGGGTGTCGCCCAGCGCCAAAGCGGAGCGAATATAGAAAAACGTTACGTTGTAAGGCTTTTCCTCGGTATAGGATTTCGTGGTAGTGACCGTTTCCCGGTCAGGGGGGCCAAAGCGATTTTTCCAAATAAAGTCGCCGACATAGTACGCTTTAAACGAAAACGCCGCGGGTTCCCAGTCTTGCGTGGGAGTCGTCAATATCACGATTTTTCCGTTAAAGGCAAACGAGTCAAAACCCCAGTCGTCATCTCTTATGACGGTTTCCGAAATTATAAAGGGAATTTCCGCTCTGCTGCCGGCGGCGCAGTCGATGGTAAACGAGGGGGGCGTGGAAATTTGATATTTCTCGTCTTCCCCTCGGCTCAGTGTCGGGGTAATGGAAAAAGTAATATACTTTGCGGTAAATTCTCTGCCGTCTTTGGTTTTGCCTTTCTTGATATAGTACAAGGCGTCAAACAAAGTATACGCTTGGGTGTATTCATAAGGGTCAACGGTTTTTTCAGTGTCTTTCGCGGAGGAACCGATAGGGAAAACGGCAAGCGTAAATAACACCAAAAAACAAATCGCAACCGCTTTTTTCATATGGCGCGCACCCCCTTTCGGCTTTTTTGGGGAATAATAATAAGTATTATCCCCAAGGCGGCGCAAGCCGCCCCGCATAGGTACGGGAGCGTTGGCAGAGGGCTTATGGACAACGGCAGAGCCGCCGCGAATCCCAAGCCCAAACCGGCGATAAAACGGTTGGCGAAAGACATATCGGCTTTTTTGCCCCTCGAAAGCTTAACCCCAGCCGAAGTTATAAAACCGCGGATAAAGCCCGTTTTCGCCGAAAGGGCGCGGAAAGTCAGAAAAAGCCCGGCAACCCCCGCCATGCTGTTTTGAAGTGACGCGTCGCCGGTAAAAAAGTTATAGGCGGCAAGAGATACCCCCATACCAAAAATCAGCAGACCCAAATGGCGGGTGTTTTTATATGACCCCGAAAAAAGGCTTTTAAAAGATCCGCCTATTCCCCTAAAGGGGTTTTTCCCCGACAAAAGCGGGGTTATCACCGAAAAAATAAAGCAGGTAAACATCCCCTTGCCGAAAGCGCCGCCGACAATCCCCAAAGCCCCGCCCGTTATTCCCCCGCGGGCAAAGGTTAAAAAGTTTAAATATTTAAAAAATCCGTAATTAATTCCGAACATAGGCAGAGTCAGCAGTAAAACCCAAACAACCGCTAAAATAATGACGGGGATAAGTCGGGTTTTATTTTTAAGGAGCCCTTTGATTTTTCTAAACAGTCCGCCTGCGGTATGAATAAAAAACCTCAGCGGTCCGGCAAATTCCGGGAGCATCGCCCCCGGGGCGCTTTGTCTGAAAACCATCTCCCCCGCTGTGTTTGAGGCGAAGACATTTCCTCCCATACCCCCCATACCCGCCATGCCGCGCATGGCGGGTATGGCGGGCAGAGCCGCGGTCACGGAGGCTTGGGGAAGGTCTGATTTTGCGCCGCAATTTATACAGAAAACTTCGCCGGAAGTCATTTTGTTGCCGCAGTTAACGCAAAAACGGTTACTCATCGCCAAAAACCTCCTTTTACGAATTTTCGTATTGTAAAGTTAAATGAAAACAGAGAACACCTCAGCCCTTGTGGTATAATGATTCTGCAATGATTCACCGTACCTCCCAAGAAAGAGAGAT
>JBAYZO010000071.1:0-7357 GCA_041672465.1 Eubacteriales bacterium | reverse complement strand
TTTTTGATTCTTCTTTTTATTCTTTTTCGTGTTTCTCAAACAAACTTCCACTGATTTCTCAATCTAATTTCAACCCCCTACCAACTGTGGAATTTACTTTGGGAATTAACGGAAATCGACAAAAATATTAATATTTCGCCCTCGCGTTTATAAAAATCCTAAAAACGCTAAAAATAGTATACAGCATAAAATGAACATAATATAGTAAAAATATGGAATTTTTAATGAATATAAACACAACTCCGGAGAATAACACATTACGGGAGCATTATATGGAAAAACTATTGATTTTTCCTTGTCTTATGTTATACTTAAAAAGTAAAACCCGGCGGCTTTTCGCGTTTTCGCGTCTTAAGTCCGTTTGTTTTTCAACGATATATAGTTTAATGGCCTTTTATTTTTTTATATCGGGGGGGTTACGGGCAAAAGGAAAGAAATAGTTTTAAGTTAATTAAATCTTTATATAATAAAGTTCCGGAGGGCGAACAGTGGGTATACTTGAGGAAATCAGAGAGGCCGAAAGACAGGCTGAAGAAGAAAAAGCCGCGGCTAAGAGAGAATCGGCCGAATTTTTAAGCCGGGCGGAGGCGCTCGCCGAGGAAGAGGCGGAAAAAATAGTCGCCGCGGCGCGGGAAAAAGCCTCCTCAATAGCGGCGGAGGCGGAAAACACCGCCAAAGTTGTTGAGGCGAAGACAGCGGTTGAAATAAAAGAAGAAAAAAAAGAAATGACAAAAAAAGCGGCGGCTAAAAAAGACGCCGCTGTGAAACACGCCTTTTCGCTTATAATAGGCGGGGGCAAATAAATAAAAAAGGCTGTTTTTACCGTTTTTGCTTGAAAGGAGGTAGGGAATTTTGATTTCCCCGATGAAACATATTTCTATTCTTTGTCTTAAAGAAGACAGGGAAAAGCTTATTTTTAACCTCCAGCGGCAGGGCGGTCTTATGCTTATTGAAACCAAAGACACAAAGAGAAACCCCTCCGCCGCCGCCGACAAGCTTAGGCGAGTGAGCAAATTAAGGGAAAACCTTAAACCCTTTACCCCTAAAAAAGGCTTTCTTGACGAGCTCCCCGAAGTGAGCAAAGAAAGGCTTTTGGAAGTTTCAACCGATGACTTAAACGAGGCGGGCGAATTTGAAGCGCTGCTTGAGGAAGTCGCCGCGAAAAAAGAAGAGCTAACCCGCGTGAGGGATACGCTAAGCCTGCTCTTGCCGTGGAAAAACCTTACCTTACCCATCGAGGAAATTAAGGACACCCCCTACACTTCGCTCCACATGGGGAGGGTTATATCAAAAAAGGTTGAGGATTTTTCCAAAGCCGTCGCCAACCGCGGCGGCGCGGCGGAAGTTGTAAGCGATAATCAGCAAGCCGCTTTTGTGGCGGCGGCGCTCCCCGCCGGGGAAGATAATATGTTCTTTGCCGAGTATGGGTTTGACCCCGCCGAGCTCCCCGACATTAAAGGCGTGGCCGCCGATATAATAAAAGAATTAAAGAGAGACGCTTATTATTTAGACCATAAGATCAAAGCGCTGGAAAATACAATCTCGCGTTTGTCGTCCGCGAGCGGCGCCGCCTCACTTCTTCACGAACAGTTTACCGCCGAAATGGCGCGCGAGACCGCCCCTTTCGCCGAGACAAAAGAGACTTCCCTGCTTATGGCGTGGGTACCGCCGGAGGGTGTTGATGAAGTGAAAAAAGTGATTTACTCATCGGTGAGCGCCTGCGATATTTCGGTTCGCGACCCTTTGCCCGATGAGGAGCCGCCAACTCTGCTTAAGACAAACAAGGTAGTTAAACAGTTCGAGGGGATTACCAATATGTTCAGCGTTCCCGCTTACGGCGGAATTGACCCCAACCCTGTTATGGCGCCGTGGTACTGGATTATCTTCGGCCTTATGATGGGGGACGCGGGTTACGGTTTGATGATGGCTGTGCTGGGGTTATCTCTTAAGCTTATTTTAAAGCCGAAAGGCGCTTTTAAACAAATACTGAACATTATTATTTTTTCATCGGTAACGTCTATCGCCGCCGGAGCGGCGTTCGGCAGTTATTTCGGCGAAACTTGGCGGCCGCTGTTTTTATCCCCGGTCGAGGAACCCACAAAAATGCTTATCTTTACAATGGTTGTGGGCGCGGCGCATATCATTACCGGGCTTATCGTTAAGATTGTTATAAATATAAAAAATGGCGGCTTTTGGGACGCTGTCTTTGACCAGTTCTCATGGATACTCATAATTACCGGTCTCGGGCTTGTTTTCCTGCCGGACTTTAAGCTCGCGGGGATAATTATCGCCTCTGTCGGCGGGGTTATAGTGCTCTTTACCGGCGGGAGGGCCAAGAAAAACATTTTTGGCAAGATTACCGGCGGGCTTTTGGCGCTTTACGGGGTAAGCGGGTATTTCAGTGATATTTTGTCTTATTCAAGGATACTCGCCCTCGGGCTCGCCACGGGGATTGTGGGAATGGTCATGAATATGCTCGCGAGGATGGTGAGCGGATCATGGTACGGGTTTATCGGAGCGATTCTTATTTATATTGTCGGCCATGTGTTTAACCTTGCCTTGGGGCTGCTTTCCGCTTATGTCCACGCTTGCAGACTGCAATATATTGAGTTTTACGGCAAGTTTTACGAGGGCAACGGCAGGCTGTTTGAGCCTTTCGCCCTAAAACCGAAACTTATAAATTTAAAACAATACGGAGGAAATTAAAATGTCAGGAGTTATTTTAGCTTATGCCGGCGCGGGGCTCGCGGCTGTTCTCGCGGGGATCGGCTCGACTATCGGAGTAATGGTAGCGGGAAAGGCGGCGGCGGGAGTGTCTTCCGAAAAGCCCGACCTGTTCGGAAAACTGCTTGTTCTCCAGGCTTTGCCGGGAACGCAGGGGATTTACGGGTTTCTCATCGCCGTGCTGATTTTGGGTAAAACAACGGCGGATCTTTCTGTCGCCGCGGGCTGGAATTTGTTTTTCGCCTCTCTGCCAATCGCCATTGTCGGGCTTATTTCGGGTATCGCGCAGGGGAAGACGGCGGTGGCGGCTATCCACATGACGGGAAAACAGCCGGACGCGTCGGGCAAGGGCATTACCATGACGGCTCTTGTTGAAACCTACGCCATACTCGCCCTTTTGACTTCCATTCTTCTTTGGACTAATATTTAAATCGGTTAAACAGATGCCGAATTCCGGGGAAAAGGAGAATATGTCATGAGCACGGAAAACGTAAAGAATAAGATATTTGAAAAATCGCGGGGGGAAATCCTCCGTATACAAAACGACGCCGCCGAAAAAGCCGAGCAAGTAAGGCAAAGCATACTTGACGAGGCTGAATCAAGGGCAAAAGATATAATCGACAGGGCAAACGCCAAGGCGGAGCTGACAGTAAGCGGAGCGTTTCAAAAAGCCCGTCTTAGCAAACGCGTGGAAACGCTCAACCACACTCATGTTCTTATTGAGTCGGTCAGAGAAGAAGTGAGAAAAATGCTTACTTCCCTCCCCGGCGGAGCTTGGGAGGAGCTTTACACAAGGCTTGTAGCCGAAAACTCACCCACCGGCGAAGTTGTGGTGAGCGCAGGGTCAAAAGAAGTTGAAAGCCGCGATTGGGCAAAGCTTTTGGTGAAATGGGGGGATCTCATCACCAAACAAACGGGGGTTAAGACAAGCTTTACCCTTGATAAAACCCCGCCGGGGTTTGACTTCGGCGTGATGCTGCGGGGCGAGAGTTTTGACATTGACCTTTCCCCGGGTTCGCTTGCCGCGGAATATCTTGACGGGAAAGAAAAAGAAATTGCCGGGCTCCTCCTCGGCGAGTGAGAAAGCCTTTGCTTTAAATGAAGGGCTAAAATAACTATGACACAAGAAAAAAGCGAAATAACCCGGTTCGGGAAAATATCATACGAATACGCCGTCGGCGCTCTTAAGGCGTCGCGCTTTGCCCCGCTTGGCGAGGACGGGTTCGCGCGGATTAAAGGGGCGGGGTATTCCTCCGCGGTTAAGCTGATTTCAGAATACGGCTATCCGCCCGCGGCGGAGGGTTTTTCGCCGGCTGATTCAATAGATAAACTCACCGAGCAGCTTATTGGTTTTATAAAAGCCCACTCGCCCGACCCCATTTTAACCGGCGCGCTGTTTTTTGAGGAAGACGCGAGAAACTTAAAAATTTATTTAAAAGCGGCAAGGACTTCTCAAAACACTTTCGGCGGCGGCGCGGAGGATTCGGGGTTTTCCCTGCCGTCCGGCGCGTTTGACAAGGAAATATTAAAAATATGCGGGGAGAGCGGGGATTTTTCGCTATTGGGGAAAGACCTTGAAACGGCTTTGTCTGGGGCAGCCGAAATTAATGACCCCTCTTTTCTAAGTTGTAAAGTTGACAACGCGTTTTTTTCGCGTTCGGTAAACGTGGCTAAAAAAGCCCGCGAAACTTCGCTTCAAAAACTTCTGATAACATACGGAGAACTTAGAAACAGCCTTACCTCGCTCCGCTTAAATCGGCTTGGCAGGGATGAAAAAGAGCATTCCTACGCTTTTCTTCCGATTGGCGGAGAGAGTAATATCGGCGAAAATTATAACGAGCCCGGCGAAAGCATGATTAACGCGAAAAGCGGCGGTTACGACAAAATTATCGCGAAATACGTTAAAGAGTTTGAAAAAACCCTTGATGAGCTTGATTTTGACGGGCAGATCGGTTTTATCGCGAGGTTCTTCTTTTTAAAAAAGGCCGAGGCGACGCGACTGAGGCTGATTTTCGCCGAAAAGGCGGCTGCTGAAAAAGAGAGGGGGGTGGAGTAGTTTTGAAAGAAAAATCCGCCGCCGCGGTGGGCGACCGCGCCTCGATACTCCTCTTTAAAGCCGCTGGGATTCCCGCCCTCCCCGCCGAAAACAGGGCTGAGGCTGAAAAAGCTGTCTTCGCTCTCGCGAAAGATGGCTACCGCGTTATATTTTTAACCGAAAACATTGCCTTGGCGCTTGAAGAAGAGCTAAAGCGTTTTAAGTTTGCGCCATACCCTATTATAGTGCCGGTTCCCGGGCAAGGCGGGAGCATGGGGCTTGGGTTAAAGGCGCTTAACAAAAACATGGAAAAAGCTATCGGAACAAACATATTCGATAAAGATTAGGAAAGGCAGGCAGCTGATTTGTCAGAACAAAACCTTACCGGCAGCGGCGTAATATATAAAGTCGCGGGTCCGCTTATAGTCGCCAGCGGAATGAAAGACGTTCACCTCCACGACGTGGTGAGGGTGAGCGAGCAAAGGCTGATCGGCGAAATAATAGAGCTTAGGGGCGACTTAGCCTCGATACAGGTGTATGAGGACACATCGGGCATCGGCCCGGGCGAGAAAGTCTACCTTACGGGCGAACAGCTTTCGGCGGAATTGGGGCCGGGTCTTATCGAAGGCATTTATGACGGTATTCAGCGCCCGCTTGAGTCGATATACAAGCTCCAAGGCAACAGAATCGCCCGCGGAGCGGACGTGCCTAAGCTTGACAGAACCAAAGTATGGCGTTTTTCGCCGTCCGTCAGACTTGGCGACAGGGTGACGGCGGGGGATATTTTGGGGGTTGTCAAGGAGACAGAGGCGGTTGAACATAAAATAATGCTCCCGCCGGGTTTTTCGGGGGAAGTGAGTTTTATTTTTGACGGCGAGGCAACCATAACCCACACAATCGCCAAAGTAACCGACGGCAAGGGGGAAGAACGCTCCTTTACGATGGCGCAGAAGTGGCCGGTCAGGATACGGCGGCCGTATAAGGCAAAGCAAAACCCCGCCGAACCCATGCTGACGGGAATAAGAATAATCGACAGTCTCTTCCCTATCGCCAAAGGCGGAATCGCCTGCGTGCCGGGGCCGTTCGGCTCGGGGAAAACGGTTATACAGCAATCGATCGCCAAATGGGCGGACGCGGATATTATTATTTATGTCGGCTGCGGAGAGCGCGGGAACGAGATGACGGACGTGCTTAAGGAATTCCCCGAGCTCCGCGACCCGAAGACGGGGCTTTCGCTAATGAAACGCACGGTGCTTATCGCTAACACCAGCGATATGCCGGTGGCGGCGCGGGAGGCGTCTATTTATACCGGGATAACCATCGGCGAATATTTCAGGGATATGGGTTACAAGGTCGCGATAATCGCCGATTCGACTTCCCGCTGGGCGGAGGCGCTCCGCGAAATGTCGGGCCGCCTTGAGGAAATGCCCGGCGAGGAGGGCTACCCCGCTTATCTTTCAACCCGGCTGGCGGAGTTTTACGAGAGGGCGGGGAGCGTGGAGTGTCTTGGCGAAGAATCCCGCCGCGGCGCGCTCACGGCGATAGGGGCGGTCTCCCCGGCGGGCGGCGACACGAGCGAACCGGTGTCGCAGGCGACTTTGAGGATAGTCAAGGTGTTCTGGGGGCTTTCGGCCGAGCTTGCCTATCAGCGCCACTTCCCCGCCATTGACTGGCTTAAATCATATTCTCTGTACGACAAAAAGATAAACAGGTATTTTGAGGAAAACTTAGACGAGGAATGGGCGAAAAGAATAAACAAGACAAAACGGATTCTTCAAGAGGAAGCCGAGCTAAACGAGATTGTCCGCCTTGTGGGGTTTGACGCTCTCGGTGAAAAAGACCGGCTTACGCTTGAGTGCGCAAGAATGCTGCGCGAGGACTTTTTACAGCAAGACTCTTTCCGCGAGATTGACAGATACACCGACCCGAAAAAGCAGACGGAAATGCTCTCGGCTATTTTAACCTGGTACGAAAAGGGCGAGTTTGCCCTTAAGGACGGGGTTTTGTATAAGGCGATAATGGACGGCGATTTGCTTGAAAAAATCGCGAGGATGAAATACCAGCCGCCCGAAGCCTGGGAGGATTTTTACCAAGATATAATTCAGTCGACTTCGGACTTGTTCGCGAAAACAGCCGATTAGGGGGCGGGAAAATGAAAAAAGACTATAAGACAATAAGAGAAGTCGTCGGCCCGCTTATGATGGTGGACGGGGTCAGCGGAGTTAAATACGACGAGCTTGTCGAGATTCGCGAGTCGGGCGGAAGACTGCGTATGGGGAAAGTGCTTGAGGTAAGGGGAGACATTGCCTTAGTCCAGCTCTTTGAGGGGGCGCAGGGCCTTAGGATATCAAACTCCAAAGCGCGGTTTTTGGGGCGCGGGCTTGAGATAGCCGTATCCCCCGATATGATAGGCAGGGTTTTTAACGGGGTCGGAAGACCCGCCGACGGGGGGGCGCCGATTATTTCCGACACGACGCTTAATATCAACGGCGCGCCGATAAATCCCTCCGCGCGCGACTACCCCGCCGAATTTATTCAAACGGGGGTTTCGGCCATAGACGGGCTAAACACCCTTGTCAGGGGTCAAAAGCTCCCGAT
>JBAYZO010000070.1:0-7503 GCA_041672465.1 Eubacteriales bacterium | reverse complement strand
CGTTGTTTTGCCGTCCACGACCCTTATTCTTCCCTGTTCTCTCAGGGAGCTGAATTCTTTTTTATTAGCGTTTATCCAATCGACGCCGACGCGGGTTAAAGCTTCTTCGCCGTCGTCGCCGAAGTCTTGCCTGAACAGTTCCTTACCCACGAAAGTCTCGCCCGGCTCTATCGGACGGTGAACATGCGCCATCCGCATGCATTCGACGATTTCGTCTTCTTCCGCGCCGTCAAACACCGGGGTCATGACCTTCCAGCCGAGCTTTTTTGCCGCTATGCCGAGGTGGACTTCAAGCACCTGCCCGATATTCATTCGGGAAGGCACGCCCAGCGGGTTAAGCACCACGTCGAGCGGGGTGCCGTCAGCCAAGAAGGGCATATCCTCCGACGGGAGAATACGCGAAATAACGCCTTTGTTGCCGTGGCGGCCGGCCATTTTGTCGCCGACTGAAATCTTGCGCTTTTGCGCCACATACACCCGCACGCATTTAATTATGCCGGGCTGGAGAACGTCGCAGGTATCCCTTGAGAACACCTTTGTGTCGACGACTATTCCCGATTCGCCGTGGGGGAGACGAAGCGACGTGTCCCTGACCTCGCGGGCTTTTTCGCCGAAGATTGCCCTGAGCAGCCGCTCTTCGCTGGTCAGTTCGGTTTCGCCCTTCGGGGTGACTTTGCCGACAAGAATATCGCCGGCTCTCACCTCTGAGCCTATTGAAACCACACCGTACTCGTCAAGATCGCGGAGCATGTCTTCGCCCACGTTGGGGATGTCTCTCGTGATTTCCTCGGGGCCGAGTTTTGTGTCGCGGGACTCGCAATAATACTCCTCAATATGTATTGAGGTGTAGACGTCGTCCCTCACAAGGCGCTCGTTTAATAAAACGGCGTCTTCATAGTTATAGCCTTCCCAAGTCATAAACCCGATAAGCACGTTTTTGCCGAGCGCGACTTCCCCGTTGTCGGTGGCGGGGCCGTCGGCAATGATATCGCCGGCCTTAACCCTTTGGCCTTTTTCCACAACGGGCTTTTGATTTATGCAGGTACCCTGATTTGACCTTTTGAATTTGACAAGCTTATAGGAATCGTTCCTGCCGCTGTCAAGCCTGACAATGACTTCGTCGGCGGTGACGCTCTGGACTATCCCATCCTCGCGGCAGACAACCACAACGCCCGAGTCGAGCGCGGCTTTATATTCCATGCCGGTGGCGATAAGGGGCGTTTCGTTTATCATAAGCGGAACGGCCTGCTTTTGCATGTTGGAACCCATAAGCGCTCTGGTGTTGTCGTCGTTTTCCAAAAACGGAATCATCGCCGTGGCGACCGACACGACCATTTTCGCCGATACATCCATTAAGTCAATCTCTGTCGGCTCATATTCGCCGATACCGTCCTTGTGGCGGGCGATAACCTTTTTTTCGGCAAACCCGCCGTTTTCGTCAATAAGCTCGTTGGCGGTGGCGACAATATACTCGTCTTCCTCGTCGGCGGTTATATATTTGATTTCGTTTGTCACGATACCGTTTTTAACTATCCTGTAAGGCGCCTCAATAAATCCGAAGCGGTTGATCCGGGCATAGGTGGCAAGGCAGGATATAAGGCCGATATTCGGCCCTTCGGGGGTTTCAATGGGGCAGACCCTGCCGTAATGGGTGTAGTGCACGTCGCGGACCTCAAAGGACGCCCTGTCTCTTGAAAGCCCCCCCGGTCCCAGTGCCGAAAGCCGCCTTTTATGGGTGAGTTCCGACAATGGGTTAGCTTGATCCATAAACTGCGAGAGCGGCGAAGAGCCGAAAAAGTCGCGCACCACGGATACGATCGGCCGAATGTTGATAAGCGATTGCGGGGTGATGGTCTCGATATCCTGAGTGGTCATTTTTTCCTTGACGATTTTGTCCATTCTTGAAAAACCAACCCGCAGGTGCTGGAGGAGGAGTTCCCCCACCGAGCGGAGGCGGCGGTTTCCGAGATGGTCAATGTCATCCGTGTTGCCCACGCCATGGGATAAGTTTATAAGATAGTTGACGGAGGCGTAAATATCGTCGACAGAAATGGATTTCGGCACAAGCTCGTCAATCCGCGCGGCGATGGCGTCTTTCAGCGCCGGAAGATCCTTTTTGCCGACGGCGGCGAGGATTTCAAACAGCACGTCGACGCTGACTTTTTCGTCAAGCCCGAGCTCTTCGTTTGAATAGCCGCAAATTGCCGATGCGTCCACCATTTTGTTTGAGAAAACTTTTATCTGGTAGAATTGCTCGTCCTCTTCAACGTCAATATAAGCCGACCAAACGCCGTGGTTTTCAATTTTTTCGGCGTCCTCGCGGTTTAATTTATGCCCTTTTTCAAATAATATCTCGCCCGTGAGCGGGTCGGCTATATGCTCCGCCAAAGCGTGACCCTCAATTCGGCGGGCTATGGAAAGCTTTTTGTTGAACTTATATCTGCCGACCGGGGAAATATCATATCTTTTGGGATCAAAAAATAAATTTCTTATTAAAGTCAGCGCGGAATCGACCACGGGGGGGTCCCCCGGGCGGAGACGGCGGCAAATCTCTTTGAGCGCCTCGTCGCGCGGGCTGCTGCCTGGGTATTTTTCAGCTTCCTGCGGCATAAGGTCTTTTTCAAGCGTGGCGTTGATAAGCCTTTCGTTCTCCCCAAAAAGCCCCACAATATCCCTGCTCTCCCCAAGACCCAGCGCCCGCAGCAGGACGGTGACGGGGATTTTGCGGTTTTTATCTATTCTGACATAAAAAATATCGGATGAGTCGGTTTCATATTCAAGCCAAGCGCCGCGGTAGGGTATTGTCGTTGCCGAAAAGAGATGCTTGCCGGACTTGTCGTCAAGCTTGTCGTAATAAATACCCGGCGAGCGGACTATCTGAGACACGATAACCCGTTCGGCGCCGTTAATTATAAAGGTCCCGCTGTCGGTCATAATGGGGAAATCCCCCATATAAATTTCCTGCTCTTTTACCTCTTCGGTGACTTTGTTGGTAAGCCTTACCCTCACCTTAAAGGGAACCGCGTAGTTTACGTCCCTTTCCTTACACTCCATGATCGAGTATTTGGGCGGTCCGGACAAATTAAAATCGACGAAATCTATGACCAAGTTGCCGGAATAGTCCGTCATGGGTGAAAAATCGTCGAGCACTTCCTTAACGCCGCGTTCCACGAAATCACGGAACGACTTTTTTTGAACCTCTATTAGGTTCGGCATTTCAAGAACTTCATCATTTTTGGAAAAAGACTTTCTTTCGCGTTTGCCGAGATAGCAGGTCTTGACCATTAACCGTTCACTCCTTTAGCCGCCCTTTGCTAATTTTATGTAAACTTTTCATGTTATCTTAATTAAAACAAATCAAAAAAAGCTCCACTACGGGCAATTTAGTGCAGTTTATTATATTATCACTTTTGCAAGCCGTTGTCAAGTGCTTTTTTTGTAAATATTGAATTTTCCGGGAAAAAGTTGTTTTAATCCGAAATATCCGCGTCCGGCGAAACGCTCACCATGGTCGACAAATCTAAAGTCACCAAGATATAACTCTTGCCGTTCTCAAACGAGCCGGCAAGGCTTGTCACCCCGGCCTCGACGGAAAAAACCTGAATTCCGTTTTCCGGCGAAGCGGAAAGACCGAGAGCCGAACCCGAATAAGTGAGGTATAAGCCGTCTTCGTTAATAAGAAGCCCGTCCTGACACTGCCAAAAATGCTTTCCGGTGTAGATAAGCATGGGAACAGGAGAGGGGTTTAAATCGTCTTCATAAGAGCCGAGGAAAAAGTTTTTCTCAACTCCCCCCGCGTTATAGGAGGTAAAGAGAGTAAACAGTTCGGCGTCATCGCCGTCACTGCTTACGGCTGTCCAGAAAAACGCTCCGCCCAGCGAGTGCGGGGAGACGGAAAGCCCCTCCGCGTACACGCCGAAAGTCACCTTTTGCTTTTGCCGCTGGAAAAGCGTGTTGTTGTTCGAGTAAACTATCCCGCCCGAAAGGCGCTTGTTTGTGAAGGTTTGAACCAAAACGCGCGAGACGTCTTCTTCATCGTCATACACCCTTACCACCCGCATATCAAGGCCGTCGGTAAGGTTATGACCGTTGCCCGAAACAAACGCCGGGAAGATTTGGCTGTGGAAATAGCCCTCGCTCCCCACATAGCAAAGGTCGCTGAGCACCTCGTCGGAATTTTCCGCGGCAAACGCGAAAGCCGTCTCGGTGTCAAGGCTGCCGTAACAAAAGTCAATGCTGAGCTGCGCCCCGGAGGAAATTCCGCTGTCGGTCTCTCCCTCCGCTATGTTGTCGATTGAGATATATGAAAACGCTACCGAGCCGTAGTTCGCGCCGAGATAATAGAGCCCCGGCTTTGTTATTACAAACGTGTGGGCTATAAGACATTCGTTGTACTCGCCCGAACTCAGAATATAGTCGTCGCCGTCAACTCTGGCGTATGAAGCCTTGCTCGCCTCGCTCCCGTAAAGGTTGGGGAGCGGGATGGCGTAATCGGGGGTGTTCAGCTTTTGGGCCAGCGTGTAGGCGTAGTCGACGGCGTCCCTGCCGCCCGACGCGCCGGTATATTTTTTCAGCGGGGTGACAAGCCCGTTTTCAAAGTCAAGCTCCCCCACTTTCCAAAGGCATAAAAATCTAAGGTAATCGGGATTGTTTAAAAGGTTGTCAAACTCCGTGCTCGCCACAAGGTTTACAAAGACGGGTTTTTGGGGGCTTGCCTCGCTTATGACAAACGACGCGGAGCCTTTCGGCGCTAGGTAGTTAAACACCCCCGCCATGGTGTCGCCCGTAAGCTCGTCGGTTACCGCGAACGGCGTTTGATTTTGCACAAACTCGCCGGCGAAATCAAGCGCCGGGTCGTCGGAGCCGCCGTCGTATGAAATGCCTTTCGCGAAGATCACCGAGCTTGTAATTTCCGCGAGATTAACCCCCTCGCTTTGCCGCCAGCCGAGAGATTTTTCTATAAGGTCGTTTTCCCCCGCCGCAAAGCTGATGAGTTCGCCCAAGTGCTTTTTATTAAAGCTGAACCTTGTGAAATCCACGCCGGAGGAGGCGTCCACCCCGAGCGGGATGCTGTAATAGGTATAGTTAAGCGTGCCGGTGCCGCTAAACTCCACGCCGCTCTCGCCGAGCTGATATAAAAACAGCTTTATTTCCGACATTCCCGCGCCATATGAAAAACCGCCGTCGGGGTCAAACACAAGGTAGGGGTCGATTCCGTTCGCGGTGTAGAGCTGATTTTCGGCGAAATCATAGTGATAGTTCGCGCCGCCGCCAAGGCTCGCTCCGGTTTGGGCATTTTTAAACACCAGAGAGGGATTTTCCGCCCCCGATATGATAATGTTTGTCTGCTGCCACACATAAGAGTGGTTAAAGGAAAGACAATAGCGCCCCTCGGCGTCAAGGCTGTAGTTGCCGCTGAAATACGGCGCGACGTCGACATAAGAGAGGCGGCTGTTTTCATCAAGCGTTAGCGCGTAGTAGTTTTGCCCGAGCTCCGCTATTATCAGATACTCGCCGTTAAGATCCTCGCTCCCCGAGGAGGAATAGGTTTTGAGGTCGCTTTCGGTTTCGGCGATATTTATCGGGTATGAGATAATAACCCCCGAGTCGTCGGTTTTTATAACGGATGTCTTGAATTCGGGCTGTATGGTGGTTTTTTCGCCGAGCTGGTAAAGGCTGACGTATGAATACTGGTTTTTTGCCGTCACAAAAGATGTGGTGAGCTTAAATTTAAGCTCGTTAAAGTCAAAGAACAGATAGAAAATATTTCGCGTCTCGCCGTCGTCCTCGGTAAACCCGAACAAGTGCGAT
Organism: Eubacteriales bacterium; assembly: GCA_041672465.1. GTDB lineage: Bacteria > Bacillota > Clostridia > Oscillospirales > CAG-382 > UBA1206. The sequence goes on along the minus strand of JBAYZO010000070.1, from coordinate 1,692 downwards.
CCGTCTTCAAATGTATACGCCCGCCAAGTGTAATCGTCAAGACTTTGTCCGGCGGGGAAGGTTTCGTTATATTCCACCACCACTTCCATACTGTCGCGCCCGCCCCTCGCTCCGGTGAGCAGGTTGTACCCGTCATCCCCGCCAAAGCCGAAGTTGTCAAACACAAGCCGAGTGTCGCTCCCGCGCTGTTCCCATACGGCGGCGTCGAACAGCACTATCCCCTTGCCCTCGTCCGACCGCCGCATAACGTCGGTGATATCCAACGACAAAGTGGTGTTTGTGTTCATCATTCCCAGCGAATAATATTTATCCTCGTTTTCGGGCAGGGTGACTTTAGCCACCACTATATATTTGCTCGATTCGAGAAGGCTTATGGTGGGGATAAGCCTTGCCTTGCTCGACAGCATGCTGTCAAGGTCGGTGACTTCGTCGACTTCCGAGCTTTGGTCCACACGGAAGATATAAAGCGAGGTCACATCAGATGTGTTTGCCGTAAACGCGTATGTCGCGTAGTTAAAGCTGAAAAATTCAATGTCTTTATCACTGCCGATAACAAGCCCGCTCGCAGCGCGGCGGAGGTATTTTTTCACTGAGCCGTCCATAAAACTCAGAGTTCCGTTTTCATACCGCCACACCATGTTGGCGGTGGCGTTTGAAAGCGAAGCGTTTACCGTTGCCAAATTTATATTAGCGCCGTTTCGGTTTATGGCGCGGTAACCGTTGCTGTAGGAGAGGAGTATTATTACATCTTTTCCATCCGCGAGCTCGGTGGATTCTAATTTTGTAAGCGTAAAGCCGCCGCTGCCGTTTGGAACAGCCTCGTAAAACCACGCCTCCGGGATAGCGGTGCCTGCCGAGAATGACCCCGCAAACGTAATAGCTGTGCCGTTTGACGTTCTGATAAATTCAAGCGGCGCGGGCGAGTTTGTAACGGTGTAAAGCTTGTTGTCGAGGTATCTAAGCTCTGTGGTTTTCCCCGAGGCAAGCTCGAAATCCCCGCTCACCGAAAGGCTGATAAACAGGTTGGTTCCCTCAAACCCAAGGTGAACGCCATATCCGCCCTCCTGCGGCGACAGCCTTTTATCCAAAGAGACATTTGCTTGGGGTATGCTCGCGGGGAGCGAAGTTCCGAGCAGCGTAAGGGTTAATTCAGACCCCGAATAACCGATCAAAAGGTAATTGCCGCTGCCGCTCTCTCTCATAACCGCGGCGTATGTCCCCCCCGCGGTAAGGGTTTCAGCGCGGGTAAACTGGGTGCCGGAATGCTTATAAAGATATATGTTTCCGTCGCCAAAGGTAAAAGAAGTGCCGGACGGGTTCCCGCTGTATAATAATTCTGACTGACTGTTGACTCTCCAGTTATAGTTGCTGGACCCGGAGGAAAACACCCTTGTGGTGGCGTTATATGCGAGGTATCTTGAAGAGGACGAGCGGGAGACCAAACGATAGTTTGAACCGCTCTGCGCAGCCGCAAATTGATAGTTATTTGACAGATCAGACGAAGCGACAAGGTTTTGCCCGCTTTGAGTCAGCGCGATGGGCTGGACCGAAAGAGACGAACCCGAAATGTAAAGCAGGTAATGAGTGCCGATCACAGGGGTCAACACAACGCAATAATATGTGCTTGAGGTGGAAATGGAAGTGGCGGGAGTAAGCGTTCTGTTCGAAGTGTTATATGTATACAGTTTCGCG
>JBAYZO010000069.1:0-7784 GCA_041672465.1 Eubacteriales bacterium | reverse complement strand
TATACAGTTTCGCGCCCGCGTAACGAGTTATGGATTCCATATTAACCGCAACGCCGTCGGTAATTTTAAGATAGCTCCTCACGTTACCTGCGGTTATTCCTCTGGCATTTGCTCCGACATTGCTTATGGCGTTTTTATTTTTAAAAGTCCAGTTTGACCCGCTGCGGCTAAGCGCCCATACCATGGGGTCGGAACCCGTTTGAAGACCGGGCGCGTTATAATCAACGGTAAAGCCCCCGCCGGTGATATATGAAAACAACTGCATGCTTGGGGAATTGGGGTTGTACGCGTCGCTGTTAAAATCGTAATACTGCTGTTTTAGAATAAACCCGAGGATTTCGTTATACTCGGTCTCCGAAAGGTCGTCCCTGAAACCGTCGGGGGACGCAATGTAATCGGTCACGTTTTTTGATATAACGTCGGTTTCGTCAACCCCGATAGCGGTGTATGTCGAGCCCGAAAGATTGGCGATAATAAAGTTGCCGCTTTTAAGGCTTTCGTCGTTCCCGCTTGTGACCTGCGTCACCACATAGGTGGGTTTAAAGCGGTAGATATAGAAATGAGTGGCGAGCGTTTTGTCGGTTGTGAACCCAAAAACATCCCCCGACAAGTCATAATATAAGAAATAGCAGGTCTCAACCCCGCCCTCTACGGAGTAATATTTAAAATATTTTGAAATAGCGTCATAATACCAGCTCACGGGCTTTTCCGCGTCAACAACGGGGATTTCTTTTGTGGCAAGCTTTTGCAGCGGGGTTTCTTCAACCGTGAGATATTCCCTCACCGCGTTTGTGGAGTAAAACGACTGATAAAACACCAGCCCCTTCTCGGTGCTCGTCTGAACCCAGTCGGCCTCAATCGGCACCATTCTAAGGGTGTCGGTGGAGTGGGTTTCGATTATATTCCCATGTTCGTCATAGATGACGGAGTTGTTTATGGTCTCCGCCTGCGCGGTGACGTTAATGCCGGAAATTCGCTTTTGGCCGTTTTCATCGATTTGCTCGCCGATGGCGTAGTACTGGTCGCCCCCCGCGCTTTCGGCTTTGGCGGCTATCATATAGTGTATTCCCGCGTCAAGGTTATCCCCTTTTTCGCTCACTGCCTCGACATAGATATCTATCTGAAGCCCGCTTGATTTATACAGATAGGGGCGGCCGTAAGCCGCGGGCTGTTCGCCGAAAGTGGAAAGCGCGAAAACGCCGGGGGTGGCGGTGGTCCAGATATAATATTCATAACCGGCGGTTCGCCCCATAACATATATCGACGCGGTGCCGTCGGTATGAAGTATCCTGCCGTTGGGGTTTGGCCTTGTGGTCGAGTTGCCCTGCCCGAAACCTATCGCCGTCATCGCGCCGTCGTTGTTTTCGGCTTGAGAAGACCCGCTGCCGGGGGAGGCGTTCATGTTAGGCGTTGTCGCCGCCACAAGAGTCCGGCTGTTCGGGGAGCTTGACGCCGCGAGATACATCCCCGTGACTCCGTTTTTAAATTGAAAGGCGGGGAAATAACTGCCTGTCTTTGTGGTGGCGTAGATATTGGCGGGAAAGCCCGGGAGAATTCTCGGCTCTATATACCATTCGTAATAGCTCAAATCCTCCCTTGTTACAAGGGTTTGCTGGGATGAGTTAAAAACCGAGTTCGGGGATATGTTCACCGAGGTGACCGCCGATTCGTTTGAGGTACCTTTGGCGCCAAGCACATATGTCGACTTGCTCTCAAGCTCCGTTAAGCTGTTTGTGGTTAAAAAATAAATTTGCGGCGACTGACCCTGAAGCGTGTCGCTTTCGGCTATCGAGCTTACCGGCGTTACGTCGGAATATGTATACTCATATGTTAGCTTGTAGAGCCTGATATTATAGTTATGGCCGTATTCCCCGTCGCCTTCGGTAATTAAAAAGCCGCCGTTAAAATAAGAGAGAAAATATAAAGCTTCCCCGCCGCCCGGCAAGGACTGGGCAAAGTAAAGCCTGCCCGCGACGCTGTCATACATCCAGCTTTTGCCGGAGGCGCTCTCAAAAAGACCGATATTGCCGCCCGAGCCGCCCGCCCAGAAGTAACTTCCGTAAGCTATGTTTTTAAACGCGGGTTTGTCGGTCGTGTTCCCCACAAGCCATTTGTAACCCGCGCCGCTTCCCGTCTCGCCGATAAGTTCGGACATATCCCCCGAACCGTCGATAAAGCCGCTTACGTCAAGGGAGCCGAGCAAAGATTCCCCCGTCATTACAAGGCCGATATGGGACGAGGTTGTGTCCGCGGCGATAATGTATTCGCCCGCCTCCACCGACGAGCTTTGAGAATCCACAAGGTTTGCCCCCATATAGGTGTTGTAGCTTGAGGAGGCGTCTTCCGGGATAAGCTTATATAGATAAATAGTGTACGCGCTCCCCGAAAGCCTAAACCCCCCGCCCTGAGCCACTTGGTGCGACAAATAATAGCCGTCGCCGTAAAGGCGGCCGCCGGGGGAGCTTGTTTGGTATGACCAGATGTATTCCTGCGGGGAGAGCGAAAGCAAGCCCTCTTCCGCCGACAGAAAATATCTGCCGCTGAGTTTATCGTAAAACGACACACTTGCCGTGCCGCCCGAAATCCCGGCGGAACTTGTGTACCAAACATATTGCCGGTAAGCGTTATATTCCTCCAAAGAGATAAGCGACGGCATTTCGCCAAACATATAGTCGTCGCCAATGTTGCCGGTCGCGACGATTACGCCTGTCTCGCCGCTTTCGTCCGCCTCCTCGCCCAAAAGGTAAAGAGAGGAGCCGGAACTTGCGACTATAAAGTAATCGTCGTGCTCGGTTATATCGTTTATATTTGTGACAAGCTCGGTTCTGAAACCGTTTGAAAGCCGATAAACCTCAATTTCCGTGGTTTTTTCGGTGGAAAAGAAAAACCCGTCTTCCTCCGTGTAATTAAGGTAGTAATAAACGGTTATAAGACCGCCCTCGCTTGTCTCGTCTTCTTTTTCCGTTTTATAATAAAAGGCGCTTTCGCGGACATTGTAGGAAAACATGCCCGCGTCCTCAAGGCTGCGGGTAAGGTTTTTCGTAACCCCTCCGCCGGACGAAGTTTGGTCGTTCACCGCCAAAAATTCGGTGATAAAGCGGTCGTTCCTGAACTTGGGTTCGGAAGAATCGGCCGTAGTCTGCCAGACGGCGCTTGAGTAAATACTGCTCTGCGAGCCGTTTATATAGTCGGTGATATCGCTTTTCAGCGATGAGTCAAAGCTGTGGATAACTTCGTTGTTCGCGCCCATCGCAGCTTCTATTTTAAGGGCGTGGTAGGTAAAGCCGTCGCCGTCGGGAACCTTCGCGGCTATGACATACTTGCCTTTGTCAAGCATACTTCCGGTGGCGACAAGCGAATACGCGCCCTGATATTTGGTCTCGTTTGAGGACGCTGCTCCGGGGGTTAAGCTCCCCCCCGCCTGAGAAGTGGAGCTGTAACGGTATTCGTCGTTGCAGTAGAGCACTGATTTTGTGGCGGAGTAACCCTCGGCGTTCAGCAGTTTTATCTCGCCGCCGCCGTTCCAAATCTTCCGCACTTCGTCGTTTTCGTCCGACAGCACAAACCTGAACGCCCCCTGCTTAAACACATACCCCCCGCCGACGGTCTCAACTCCGCCCCAAGCGGGTGAATTCGGTATGTCTTTGATAGGGTACTGGGTGTCCTCGCCGTCCTCGCCGTTCGCGACAGCGAAAATCGAGTCGGCGAAAAAGCAGCCCAAATCTTTTGTCATGCCTATCCCGGCGCCGATAATATCCGAAAACAAATGCTTCCCGATAATCGCGCCGTCGTCAATATAGCCTGCCGTCGCGAACCGCGAATAATAGTTCACATCCTTGGTTTTTATGTCAAGCCTTCCCTCGCCCGCCACGGTTATGTTGTCCACGTCGCCGTCGATATGCCCGGCGAAAAGGCCTATGTGCCGCTCGTAATAGCCGTTTTCGTCACCGCTGTACTCCGGCTGTTTGTTATGTGTTCCGAAAAGAGACTCCCAAACCGATTTTATGGCGTTCCAAACGCTCTTTAACACCGATTCTTTAGCCTCAACGGTTATGTTGTAAAGAATAAAGTCGCTTACGCTCCCCCTGACGGTGACATCCCCGCTCGTTCCCTCGTGGGTTTCGACGGCTATATGGCTGAAAAACCCCACGTCGATCTGATCGTCGGGCACGCTCACCACCGCGTTGGCTATGACGTTGTGTATCGGCCTAAGCGTTGAAATCGGGACATAGACATCGCTTGTCCCAACCGGGCTAATGGTGTCGCCGTCTTGTATCTGAACATAATAGCTCGGAACTTTAATATACTTGCCGCTCTCTAAACTGCCGCCGGTGGTTTCGGTGACGACTCCGTCGATTTTCACCTCTCCGCCGGAAATCTCAACGTCCACGGTTTGGGTAAGCCCGCTTAGATAGATATATTTCTTTTCGGTTTCGTCATAGCAATAGGCGTAAATCAGCCCCGACAGCGTGTCCACAAAGGGGTAGTCGTTGTTCCCCACCGATTCGATAACAGTCCCGGCAAGGTCAAGCACCTGAGGGGTGGGCTCTTTGGTGAAGTTAAGCACAAAATAGTATTGATCCACTTCGAAAACGCCGCCGGCAATCTTGGAGCTTTTTATCTTACCCGTGTTTGTAAGCCTGATAAGGTTATACAGCCGGTCAAGGTTATTAATCACAAAGGGGTTTTCGGGCGTGGTGCCGTAGCCGAACTCCTCGGCTCTGTAATCCTCGCTGTTGAGCACGTCAAAGGCGTTTTGGTTTATTTTGCCGTTTACGTCAATCAAGAGGTCGCTTTCGCCGAAATACTCAAAAAACGCGAGCCCCACGGGCAGCATTAATACAAGCGCCAACAAGCCGCCGATTAGAGCCGTTATTTTTTTATTTTTAGTGTTTGCCGTTTTTGTTTTTTTCATCCGGGTCATATGTTTCCTCATGTATCGCCGCGGTGTCGTTTTGTATTTGTATTTGTATTGTATCGGTTTTTAGGCCGTTTGTGTCAAGCGTTGTTTCGGTTTTCGGTTCCGGGCAGGTTTCCCCGCTTTTTGTGCGGTGCGCAATTTCAAGCAGCGTGTCCTTGCCAAACTCTTTTGAGATTTTTAAAAGTTCCTTGTCGTTCGGGTCAAGCCCAAGGCTTTTAATATAACTTTTTAAAGTAAGAGAGGTTTTTTTGTCGCAAAAAAATCCGTATGTTTCCATACCCATAATAAGCAGCAGCGGCAGCGCGATAACAATTATAAACGCCGGGGCGTTTAAGAAAATATAGTCAAGCGTCCGTAAAAACCCTAATTTGGTTTTTACCCTCCCCAAGACCTGCGCGGAGCTGACATTTTTATAGTCGGCCGCCGGGTTGGCGTCGCCCATGGTGACTATTCCGCCGTTCTCTCCCCTGCCGACAACCCGGTGAATTATCACCTCTCCGCGGGAATCGCTGTCTTGTGACACAAACGCTACCACATCGCCGTTGATGAGTAAATCGGGGTCAATGCTTTTTACCAGCACATAGTCGCCGACGGGATAATCGGGTTCCATGCTTCCCGTAACTATTCTGTAAACGAAATAACCCTTGAATTTCAGTTTTACGCCAAAAGCTTTCAGCGATAACGTCATTATTATTAGGGCAAACGCCGAAGCCATAAGCAAGAGCAAAAAGCTGTTGGCGAGCTTAATTATGGTTTTATGGTTTTTCACGCAATCCCCACGATTTACACGGCCTTTCGGCATATTACGGCATGTCGTTTACCGGTTCTGTTCTGTAATAAAAACTTACCCGCGCCTTAAAGAACGCGTCGAGAAGACCCTGCTCCTCGCTTATGAGAGCCGCGTCTTCCTCAAGCGCCGCGGCGTCGGTTTGAATCATAAAATAAACGGTTACTTTATAGTCAAAGCCCGAAAGCCCGCTGCCGTCGCGGGTGTCTATAAGGCTTAAACTTGTTTCCGTTTGATCCCCCGCAAGGGTTTCGTAGTTTTCCTCGTTCAAATACTGCCCGTTGTTCTCCCCGTCGGGGATAAAATACGAGAGCCGCATAAAATCAATATCAATGTTTTCATACCTGCCGACACAGTAAGAGGTAAAGTCAACATCTCCGTACAGCCTCATTTTGGTGGGGTTGGCGCCCATTTTGTTCTCATAGGTTATTTCAACCTTATATATAGTTTTGCCGCGGTCGTTTGTGGTGTATTCCCCTCCCCACAAAAAGAAATACGGGTTGACGACTTCCGCCGCGTTGTCCTCAAAGCGGTATTCAAGCTTTAGAATTCCGTCTTCGGATATTATAGGCAAAAACGATGCGGTCGACTTGTCATAAACCCAGCTTTTAACCGACGCGCTCTTGACGCCGTCGGTATAAACCCTGGTGTACTGGGTCATGGGGAAGAAAAACCACGCGTAGACAGAAAAAGAAAGCGCCGAAAAAATCAGCAGAACGCTCGCGGCGCCTGAGATAAGTCTTCTTTTTAATATTAATATGTTTGGCGTGTCTTTTTTGGCTTTTGTTCTCATCTTAATACCGTTTTACTTAATTTTTATATCAAAACCGTTAATAATTTTAAGGCCGCGAAACAAAACTGCAACGCGCTATCTCAATCCGCCCCGCGGCGGAGTCGGGGACGGGTATATAGTCGCCCTCGATGTTTACGGTGTACTCGCATTTCTGGGAATTTTGATTTTCCCCAATATCAAGGTATAAAAGCGGAATATCGAGCAGAAACGCGTACTGGCCGGCGTAGGCGCCCACGTCGACTATTTCCCCGTCGACGCTGACCTCGCCGATTTCAAAGCCGATGTCCGGCTCAAGGGTAGCGAGCGAGCTCAGCTTTTGGTTGGGGAGGGTCTGCCAGACTTCGTCAAAGGAATAAATATATTTTATAAGGCCGTCTTCCTCGACTTCCTCACAGCTTACTTTTGAGATTTTTACGGTGTTTTCATAAATCACGCACTGACTTCGGAGGGCTTGGTCGCCGTAAATATCGTTGAGGTAAAGAATTGAGTCGCTAATGGCGGCGGGGTCGGGGAGAGCAACCAAAAAGATAAAGTGGATAATATCGCCCGGCACCATTATCAAGTAAGACGGGTCGCCTTCCCAGCCCTCGACAAGCATGGCGTGAATGCCGTCGCTTTCCTCGTTTTTATAGGAGGCGAGGCTCCGCCCCGCGCCCGTGGTTATGACCCTGCCGTAAACATGGCCTATGTCAATGCTTTTGTTTGACACAAACCATGACTTGGCGTTTTCGGAAAACAAATTGTAAAGCGAAAAAACCAGCGCCATGCAAAGCACGATCAAATAAACAACGTTTTTTATTTTAGGGTTTTTAACTCTCAATGTCTTTCTCTCTTTCCCCGCCGCGGCAGGCGAATAAAAGTCTGTGAACCCGCCAGATAACAAGGGCGGCCAGCGGAAGCACCACTATGCTGAAAAATCCCGCGGCGGTTCTTAAAAAGCTGATATAACCGCCTAAGAGCGGGATAAAAAATCTGACTTTCCCCACCGACGCAAGCGAATCGGTTGTGAGGATTACTTTGTTCCCCGAATAAACGGCAAAGTAAACGCCGCCTTTTGTTTTCCCCGTCATATCGACAACCGCGAGACTGTTTTTATTTTCGTCAAGGAGATTTTCTCCGACCGGCAGCAGCATTGTGTCTCCAAACACAATTTCACGGTAGTCGTTTTTTGCCGCGAAGCCAAAAACAGTCACGGCAGCAGCCTGGAAAATAAAAAAGACCGCAAGTATATTTATGGTTATGGCTGCCGCTTTTTTCACGTTTTAACTCCCGCTTTTAACTTT
>JBAYZO010000068.1:0-7830 GCA_041672465.1 Eubacteriales bacterium | reverse complement strand
GTTGCAGCTGGAGAAGAAAATTATGGCGATGATTACGGGGCTTATCCTTCTGACTGGACTGAAGAAGATTTTTTATACAATGAACAACAAAAAGCGGGTATAATAAAGCATGAGGATAAAATATAATGACGATTGCTTTAGATAAAGAATTAATAAATCCGGATACGATTGCTTCAATGTGTGATGCTTATGCAACAGCACAAAAGGAAGTCGCAGAAGCATACGCAACTTTGGATAGAGCTAAAAAGCGGTTGAGTGCTTCTGGTCTTGGTGACAATGTAATGGATAGAAATGCCCATGGATATAATATTGGTTATGATGCAAAAAACATTGCAAAAATTATTAAGAAAAATGCTTGGCATAAAATTATTGAAAGATCACAAGTAAAGAATTTGATGACTGTAAAACGGTCTGAAGAATTATATAAACAAGTGGAGTCCGGTGAAATACCGGAAATTAGTATTGCGACAGTATTAGACTTTATGAATAATTTTTCTTCAAGCATGAGAAGTTTATTGCATGAAACTATTCAAGAAACTTTTAATATTTTGAGGCCGAGATGTTCATCTTATAAAACAAATACTGAATATGCTATTGGTAAAAGGGTAATTTTAACCGGTATTGTTGATTGCAATTATTATATGTGCTTAAATTATACCAGAGATCAGAATCTTAGATGTATTGACAATGCATTTCATCTTATGGATGGTAAAGGGCCAATTAAATATCCCGGAGATATGACAACAAAGATTCAAGCAGCTATGAATGATAAACTTGATTTTTGTGAAACTGAATATTTTAAATGCAAGTGGTATATGAAAGGGACGCTTCATATTGAATTTAAAAGAATGGATTTGGTAGCTAAATTAAATAAAATGGCCGGTGGAAATAAACTTGGGTATAATAAAGTATGAAGATAAAATGTGCTGCAATAAAACTTAACGGAACAATATATGGAGAAATGATATGATAAAAAGATTTTGTGATGCATGCGGGAGAGAAATACCGGAAGGTACAATGGGTCAAACATTTTCCTACCTTTGTCATATTGATGATGTCTTGGATGGTAAGGATTGTTATATAGACCATGATGGAAATTCTATCAGTTGCCGGGCAGAAACAAAAGAATTATGTATTTATTGTTATAACCGGGCAATGATTGAAGCGGTTAAAAAATTCAGAGAATTGAAAGAAATAATGTCAATTAATTATAAATCTTGGTACCCTATCGGAACAAAAGCTTATACGTCTGGTGGCGGTTATTGGGAAAAAACTGAGCGTGGTTGGAAGTGGTGTACGGGAGCAACATTCCCGACACCGGGTGGTGATTGCATAGGAATTGTCGAACCGGAAGAAAAAGGGGGCCATAATGAATCTTACAGGTAATGAAATGTCATTGCTAATGGTTTTAATATTTTCAATTGTTTTGGCGTTGATATTGTTTCTTCAAAATCTTCGATTTACATTTATGATATCGTATTATGAAACCAAACTGAAAAACAGGGGCGTTAATATTCAAAAGGTTGAACACATGCCATTTTGGAAGCTTTGGTTGAATTAATAAAAGGGGTGATATGATGAAAGTAGGTGATAAGGTAACTTTTGAAGGGTGTGACGCAAGACAAAAATTTTTTGGTAATCATACCGGATCAACCGATAAACTTGTTGTTGGCGAACAATACGAAGTGAGTTTTGTTGAAGTGCATTCATGGCATACAAAGGTTTTTCTAAAAGGATTCAAAGGCAGTTTTAACAGCGTATGTTTTAAGGAAGGATAAAAATGATATTGCCTGATAAATTTATTGAAGACAGGATTATCAATCTGGATATGGTTACACCTTACAATGAAGCACAATTATCTCCGGCAAGCTATGATATTGCGCTTGGTGGCGCTTACAGAATGCCTGTAAGTAATAATAATTGGTCAGAAGAAATAAAATTCAATAATATGAGAATATTGCCGGGTCGGTTTTATTTGTTCCATAGCTTAGAAACTATAAAGCTACCGGATGACATTGCTGCAATGCTTTTTATGAAATCAACATATTGCCGAAAAGGGGTCGAACATTTACATGCATGCTGGATTGACCCCGGATTTTACGGGCAGGTGACTTTTGAATTTACGAACTGTTGGCCGGAACCGGTGCGGCTTGAAGCCGGTGAAATTGTAGCTCAACTGGCGTTTTGTATGGTTGCGGCTACTTGCAATAGAACATACAAAACAGGTCACCACTATCAAGGACAAATGGGGCCAACAAAACCATGGAAGTAACCAGTTGGGGCAAGCCTAAGAAATTTTAGGGGGTAAGGCAATTGGTATCAGACGTGAATAGTCCAGTAACGTGAAAAGGGGTTGTGTTTATGCCCTGAAAATTGGTAGATACTAAGTCCTGAAGGAAACTCCAATTGGTTCAATCCTTCACTTGCCCTATCAACAAAAAAAGGAATCGTAATGAAAAAGTGTCTTGTATGTAAAGAAGATATTACCGATAAGTGTTGTTGTTTTACTAAGCAAGGGCCATTGTGTGTTGATTGTGTAAATACCCTTATTGATGTTTATAAAATTTCTGAAGCTGAAGAAGGGAATTCGTTTTATACGATTGATCTTAAAGGCGTTGTTGATATGTTTGAATGTTGTGATTATGATGACGGTTATAAAATCATTAAAAAAGAAATGACAGCGGTTGAATATTATAATTTGCCTAAATTTGAAGGTTTTTAAATATGTTTATAACACTGGAAGGCATAGAAGGTTCTGGTAAGACGACACAGGCTAAACATATCGTTGATTATTTTAAATCAATAGGTGAGTATTGTGTTTTGACCCGTGAGCCCGGAGGAACCACTATAGGGAAACAAATCCGTTCAATTGTATTGAATCCGGCAAGCGGCAATATGGATTCAACAACGGAATTATTATTGTATGTGGCAGATAGGGTTCAACATATAAACGAATTAATAAAGCCAGCACTGGCAGAAGGCAAAGTTGTAATTTGCGATAGATATGCAGATGCAACCGTGGCTTATCAGGGGTTTGCAAGGGGGCTTGATATTGATTTGATTGAACAACTTCACAAACTGGTAATCAATAAAATTACACCAGACATGACGTTGCTTTTTGATATGCGGCCAGAAGACGGTTTGGCTCGGGCATGGAAGCAAATAAATAATGGATCAAGAACGCAAGATGAAACCCGTTTTGAAAAAGAAAAGTTATTGTTTCATCAGAATGTAAGGGCTGGTTATTTGAGCATTGCCGCTCGTGATAAAAAACGGTTTGTAATTATTGATGCAGCAAAAACCGAAGATGAAGTTAAGCGTGAAATTATAAATGCAATTATAAAACACAGGGAATCCAATGGGTAATTTTATTTCACCAGAAACACCGGGCCATTTAACATCGCGATGGACAGATTTGAAATATCATGCGAAGCAATACGCATTGTGGAACTCAAAAAAGCGTTTCCATGTTAACCCTGCGGGTCGGCGTTCTGGCAAAACAGAACTTGCTAAGCGCAAGGTGATTAAACGGGCTATGATAGGAACTTCGTTTGATGATCCAAGGTTTTTTGCTGGGGCTCCAACACGGGAACAGGCAAAGCGCATTTATTGGGATGATTTAAAACGGATGACGCCGAAGTGGGCAATGGCAAAGCCGCCCAATGAATCCGAGCTTACCATTTATTTAATCAACGGGGCGATTATTTGCGTGTTGGGTATGGATAAGCCTGAACGTATTGAAGGAACTCCATGGGATGGTGGCATTCTTGATGAATTTGGTAATATGAAGGCCGATGCATGGGGAGCACATATAAGGCCGGCGCTATCCGATAGAAATGGCTGGTGTGATCTTATAGGCGTCCCTGAAGGCCGGAATCATTATTATGACGTTGCGAAGTTGGCGCAAGCGGAAATGATGGATCCTGAAGGTGAATGGGCTTATTACCATTGGGTAAGTGCTGATATTTTACCGGCGAATGAAATTACTGCGGCCAAAAAAGACCTTGATGAATTAACTTATTTGCAAGAATACGAAGCCAGTTTTGTTAACTTTACCGGGCAAACTTATTATCCGTATAACGACAACATTAACCTTGCTCGGATTGCATATAATCCGAATCAACCATTGATCTTCTGTTTTGATTTTAACGTGGAACCGGGAGTGGCGGCTGTAATCCAAGAAAAAGGCGTTAAGGACTTTACAACTGGTGCTGTAATGTTGGGCGAATCAGTAACCGGCATTATTGGTGAAGTTTATATTCCAAGGAATAGTAATACACTGCTTGTTTGCAATAAGCTTGTAACCGACTGGGGCGACCATAAAGGAACAATAAAGATATATGGTGATGCCACTGGTGGAGCAAGAGGAACGGCCAAAATTGGCGGCTCTGATTGGGATTTAATCAAAAAGCGATTAGGCGCTCATTTTGGTGACGATAGAATAGAATATAATATACCTACTGAAAATCCTGCAGAACGGGATAGGGTTAATGCTGTAAATTCAAGATTGCTTACAATGGATAAAAAGGTACGGTTGATGATTGATCCGATAAAGGCCCCAAATGTTGTAAAAGATTTTGAAGGCGTGCAATGTGTTAAAGGTGGCAGTGGAGAAATCGATAAAAAGATAAGTCCAAAGCTTACCCATATGTGTTTTGCTGCGGGAACAATGATTGAACTTGATACTGGCATGTGTGCTATTGAAAAGGTTCCTGATAAAGGTATGGTTAGAACTTGGGATGGAACATTTGTTGAGTATATAAATTGTGGTAAAACACAAAAAGATGCAGATACGGTAATGTCTTTTATTAATGATGGAAGTGTGATATGTAATACCCCATACCATCAGTGGTTAACAAAAAGGGGGTGGAAATGTGCAAAAGATTTGAAGGGGCAAGAGTTGATAAATTGGAAGTCGAAATTATCAGTGATTCCAAACAGAAATTTAATGGGTTCATATTTTATAAATGCAAAAGTGGATATTATTCCGGATCAAAACAAGGAAGATTGCATAGGGTTGTTTGGGAATATTATTTTGGAAAAATACAAAAAGGGTTTTGTATCCACCATAAAGATAGTGACAAATCAAATAATCAAATCGAAAACCTTGAAATGCTTACCTATAAACAGCATGTTAAAATCCATTATTCAAAAAATCCAGAATTGTTTGATGAAGGAAGAAAGAGAGGGTTGGAAAGCGGTAGAGAACTTGCAAAAGAATGGCATAAAAGTAAAAATGGTAGACAATGGCATTCTGAACATTATAAAAAAATGTCTGATAAATTACATGAAAAAAAGTTTTTGCATGTTTGTGAATATTGTAAAAAAGAGTTTTTATCTAATAAAAAAAATGGTTTGTTTTGTTCCAAAAAATGTAAGACAGCATTTCGGTATCATTCAAAAATTGACCATGAAATTAGGATTTGTGAATATTGTAAAAAAGAGTTTGAAGCAAATAAATATTCGTCAACAAGATTTTGTTCGAGAATTTGTTCCGGAACCTTTAATAGTATTAGACGTAAAACCGGGTAAACAACAAGATGTTTATTGTATTAATGTTCCTTCTTATGGTTGTTTTGTGTTGGAAAATGGAGCAATTGTTTCTAATTCTGATGCTATTGGATATTATATACACAAAGAATTCCCGGTTAGAATTATTCATGGCGGTATGGTAGGTGTAATTGGAATGTAATTTTTAAAGTTTTTTTAAAATAATTATTTCTTTTTTTTTAAACATGGTCTATCATGAAAATAAATGATAGACCATTAATTTTTTAACCGAAAAGGAAACGGTCATACAAAAAGATTTCTGATGAACTTGTAAGATAAAGTCGCTTGTTATTAATTTCTTGGGTATAATGTAGGTAGAAAGGAATTGAATAATGATTAAGACAACACCTGTTCAAATGAGAAAAAGTCTTGAAATGGTGGATGCATTAAAAAAGGCCGGCATTCGTTTTGTTCCGATTCCTGTTTTAAATGACACTGATTTTGAAATGAACGTTGCCATTTTAAAAGCCAAATTAAATAAAATGGAAAGGGAATCAGATGAAACCTGATGAACAGTTGGAATTATGGGTGCAAGGCAAATCGGTTCACAACGATGAACGGGATGAGTGTTGTCCTGATTTTTCTTGTTGCGGTGGTAAACTTGCCGATGAAGATACAAGAAAGCGTTTTGCAAAGGCTTTCTATGAACATGATGAAAACACTACAATGAATATGCTTATGATATTTCTTGGTGATATGTTGAAAAAGATTGAAGGCAAAAAGATTTATGTTGCTGGGGATAAACCTTCTATTGAACAAATGAGGCTTGTGAATTAATGGATAGTTTATTCAATTTGGATAATTATAAAGAATTGCAGGAAGAAATAGCTACAAGTCGGCTTGCTAATGAAGCAGTTTTTCAAGCAAGGCAATTATTATTTATGGCATTGGATGTTGTTAATGTTGATCGTACAAAAAATGGTAAGCCTATTTTTGAAAGCATTGCGATGCTTGTTAAGGTTGATCAACCTGAAAATTATAAACAAATAAATTAACTGGGGGATAACATGCGGCATATTTTAATCGGATACGGCGAGGTTGGCAAAGCGATTTATGAAGTGTTGAAAGATACTTGTGAGATTGAAATACATGATCCGAAAATGAATTTGGTTGTCGATGAATTTGCAACTGATACAACTGATGTTATGATGGTTGCAATTCCTTACGGGCCGTTGTTTGAAGAAATTGTTTCACAGTATCAAAGAATCTTTCATGCAAAACACACTCTTATTTTTTCAAGTGTCCCTGTTGGTACTTCAACAATGCTTGGCGCTGTTCATTCACCGATAGAGGGCAACCACTCTGATATGGCAAGCTATATCAATAAACATAAGCGCTGGGTTGGAGGTACAGATGCAAGAATAATTGAATTCCTGTATGATGCAGGGTTTGATCTTGTAATTGTTGATCGTCCTGAAATAACTGAGTTTCTTAAATTACGGTCGACAACTTATTATGGTTTGTGTATTGAGTTTGCCAGATATTCCAAGGCCGTTTGTGATGAAATCGGTATGGGATACAATCTTGTTAAAGAATATGATCGAGATTATAATGCTCTAAATAATGATATGGGCCTTAATGATTTGAACCGGTATGTGCTTGATCCACCAGAAGGGCCTATTGGTGGACATTGCGTATTGCCGAACATAAAGCTTTTACAGAAACAGAAGCCGGAATGCGGGTTGCTTAATTATATTGAAAAAGTCAACAACCTCCTTGCTCTTACCGATTCATTTAAAAAACAATAAAGGCGATGAAATGAATTTTACAAAAGCAAAAAATAAGAATGATAAGATTTATTTGTTTGCAATCCGGTATTTGCCAAAGTGGGCTTCAAAGATTGTACTTGCTATGATTGGGTTTTGGGATTACCGGATGGATGATAAAATTTGTTATTGGATTGTTCGGCATATACCAAATAAAATTATCGGGTGGTGTGTGATTGAAGTGTGGGCAAAAACAACCAGTGGTAAATATAGCAATACCATTATATCAGAACTTACAACAACAAATATGATGAAGCGTTGGGTTGAGATGACCGGCGGAATACCAAAAAAAGGATTAACAATGAAAATTGCAATTATTAGTGACTTCAATATTGCTGGGCAACCGACGGCACTTATGAGGGCTATAAATAAATATACGAATCATGAAGCCCGATGCATTATCGCCCACAACGACCACTTCCAATACGACAAGGACATTGTGTTAGACGATGGGGAAAAGTCCCTTGTGGAGGCGACTGAGTGGGTTAAACAATGTGATTTCTTCCATTTTGGC
>JBAYZO010000067.1:0-8037 GCA_041672465.1 Eubacteriales bacterium | reverse complement strand
AGCGGCGCAAAATTGCCATTGCTTCGGGGTCATTTTCTATGCTTTTTTTCGTGATTGCTCATTTCCACGAATTTTCTGCACTTGTTTTCATTTTAAGGCTTGACTTTTATTAGCAGGTTTCAATGGAGTCACAAAAATTTTGCTGATTAAAAATTTACCTTTGATTTTTACAAATTTAGAGAATTATAAATTTTAACCCATTTAACAAATCCCACTTTTTAATTTTTGCTTACTAACAAATTCCCCTTTTTATTTTTGCTTATTAATAAATTCTCTTTTAATTCTTGCTTACTAACAAATTCACCTTTTATCTTTTGCTTATTCAGAGAATCGCAATCTTTTTGTCGTTTTCGCTTAATAATTTCATAAATTCGGAGAGTTGCGAATTTTTTATCGGTTTCGCGTTAGCGAAATTGCAGTTGTTTAAACTGCAAAGATAAAAATTCGCCGCTTGAAAGATTTATCTTTCAAGCATGTTGTTTAAACTGCAAAGCCAAAAAGTTGCCCTTTTAGAATAAATGAAAGATTTCATCTTTCATTTATTCTAAATATATTTATGCACTTCTAAACCCCGATATTACGAAAGCGGAATAACCGGCGCCAAGCGAAAACAGCGCGCCGTAAAGGTATATCTCGTCAAACACCCCTCCGCCGAACCTCACCGCAAGCCCGGCAAGCCCGCCGATAACGCAGGACAAAAGCGTGGCAAACGGCTTTTTCCCCGCCACGGCGCCGGACGCCACTCCGCAAAAAGCGAATATCGGGAGGATAAATAACCCGACCTCCTTTGACTTTTCCCCCCCGAAAATAAAGGCGAGCGCCACAAAAATAAGCCCCAAAACAAAAATAATGTCCCCGCACCGCCTGACCCCCGCCCTGCCGAAAGCCCCGCCCGCGACCGCCGAAATTACAAACATGACGACAGAAACGGTGTCCAGCAAAAGATAGGAAAACCAGACAAGACCCGGGAAGGCGAGAAGAAAAATAAGCGACGCCGAGGGGAAAAACTGCCTTTTTACAAAGGAATAGGCAAGGGCGAAAACCAAAAAAAGCCCGAATGAGACCAAAAACCATTTTTCTTCCACCGCGAACACCGAAAGCGACGACACAAGGGCGAGATAAAACATACTAAGTGTCTTCCTTTCTGCCGAGCGTCTTTTGCGGGATAGCAATTAAAAAGTCAAGCATAGCGTTTTTATTGAAAGGGGCGATAGCCGACATATAGGGCGTGTTCAGGTCATGCTTGGCGCAGAGCGCGCAAAGGGTGACTCCCGAAAAAAATATCACCCCGGAAAACCCGGCGACCCACGCCCCGATTAAAAAAATCAGCCGTAAAATCGACGTGGTGTTCATATAGGCGGGGACGACAAAGTTCGCCACGGCGGCTATCGCGACGATAAGAATGACGGACGTCGAGGCAACGCCGGCTTTTGTGGCGGCGTCGCCTATGATTATCGAGCCCACCAGCCCCACGGCGTTCCCCACCGGGCGGGGCATTCGTATTCCCACTTCGCGCAACATTTCAAACACCAAAAGCATTAGTATAAGCTCAATTGAAATCGCGAAGGGTATCTCCCCCCTCTGGCTTTGAATTATATCGTACAGTCCCCGCGGGAGGAGATCGGGGCGCCTTTCGGCAAGTATTAAAAACATCGCCGGCAGGTACAGCGCCACGATAAGCGAGGCAAACCGCAAAAGCCGCGAAAACGTGGCGTAATAAGGCGAGCGGAGATAGTCCTCCGCCGACTGAATTGATTCCATAAACAAGTACGGCGCGGTAATGACAAAAGGCGAGCCGTCGCAGATAATCACCACCCTCCCCGCTATGAGCAGGCTTGCCGCCTTATCGACTTTTTCGGTAAACCCAAAAGAGGGGAAAAACCCATAGCGCTTGTTTTTGATAAGCGACTCAATGTTTCCGCTGTCAACTATCACCGACGCGGAAATATTGTTCAGCTTTTGCCTTGCCGCGCTGACAAGGTTTACCTCCGCTCTCCCCTCGACATAGAGCAGGGTCAGTCTGGTGTTTGTTATGCTCCCCTTTTTAAAGTTTTCGCTCTTTAGCTTGGGCGAGCGTATGACTTTTCGCAGCGCGGAGACGTTTTTGTCGAGGTCCTCAACAAAACTTGCCTGCGGACCCCTAACCGTGATGTCGGTGTCGGGCTTGTCGGCCGATCGCCCGAAATAAGCGTCGGCGGGACAAACGGCAATGTGGAGCGTTCCGTTGTCAACCGCGATAACCACGCTCCCGGTGCAGAGCGAAAAGCAAATTTCATCGATATCGTAACTCCCCTCTATCGCCCCGGCGTAGATAACGCCGTCAAACCCGCCGCTGAAATCTTTGTAATCGCCTTTTAACAAAAGAGGGCGAATTATTTTTTCGCCTATATAACCCTTGTCCGCCATTTCTTTTATCGAGCAAACCAGCCCCGCGGCGTTTTGCAGGCTGAGCCGGCGGGACACAAAGTCCTCGCAGGAGGCGAACGCCGTTTTGAGCTCGACCTCAAGAGCGTTTATATCCTTTGCCTGCATTATTTCACCGCCTTTGCAGTTTTTTGTTTTCTTTGCCTTATGATATTATTTTCCTCTTTTAAAAATTTATTCCATTCAGATTTTTCATATTTTTGTTTGTCTGTTTCTATTGACTTATTTAAAGGGGTTATATATAATATTATGTAAATCGGATAAGCTAAGGAGCCGGACAATGAAGATCAAGGCGTTTACGTTGGCGTTGTCAATATTTGTCATTTTGTTCGTAGTCGTGTCATGTGTAAGCCTCCCGTTTGACACAAGCGAAGACCCTTCCTCTCCCGGGACCTCATCGGGAGACCCTTTAAATCCATCATCTGAAGAAACTTTACAGCCGGAAAGCGGGGAGCCCTCAACCGAACCGCCGAGCGGCGATATTTCAAGCGGCGAGGAGTCGGAACCCCCCTCTGAAGAGCCTTCGCAAATCGAGATAGACCTCCCTTATAAAACCTTTGAGGGGCTGACCATAAGCAATTTAGGCGTTTCGGAATACGACGAGTATTTTCAAAACTCCATGTTTATCGGCAACTCCATAATGGTGCATTTTTATAACTTTATTTCAAGCCAGCGCGCGTCAAACCCGAAGTTTCTCGGCAAATGCGCAATATTTTCATCGTCGAACTTTTCCTCCCTTGAAGATTCCAAACCCGTGACGGAATCAAGCTGGCACCCGACCTATCAAAAGGTTAAAATGAACTCCGCCGACGCGGTGGAGGTCTCGGGCGTGGACACGGTTTATATTTCCGTCATGGCGC
This sequence comes from Eubacteriales bacterium, assembly GCA_041672465.1. Lineage (GTDB taxonomy): Bacteria > Bacillota > Clostridia > Oscillospirales > CAG-382 > UBA1206. Next base: position 4,753 of record JBAYZO010000067.1, on the reverse strand, counting down.
TAAACGAGCTTTCCCTCCACTCCGGGGATAAAGTCCAAGGCACATATAACACCACAATAAAGCTTATTGAATCGGTCAGGCAAAAAAACCCGGACGTGGCTATAGTAATTTTAAGTAACACATATATGGTTTATAACTTTAACGACTACCCCTCGTTGAACAACGGAAATATCTCCTCGCTCAACAATAAAGTGCTTGACTACTGCAACGAAAACGGAATTGATTTTATTGACGTCTCAACTTTTTTAATGGACGGGAACGTGCTTGCCGACAAGTATTGCCGCGATTATGAGAAGACCGCCTCCAACAACGGCTGTCACCTGACGACTGAAGCTTATTGCTTTTGGGCCGCCACTCTCAGAAACTACGCTTACCTAAAAGGGATAAACGCTTGGGAAAACCCGGAGAGCATGCCGTTATACACACGCAACTCTTGAAAGACGTTGTCTTTCAAGCGCAACTTTTTGATTTTGAAATTTTTCAATTTCCATTTCGCTGTCGCGAAACCATCAAAAAGCTTGCTGTTCTCCGAATTAATAAGGATAAAAAGATAAATCTTTCAAGCGCAAATTTTTGTCTTTGCAGTTTAAACAACTGCAATTTCGCTAACGCGAAACCGACAAAAAGCTTGCTGTTCTCCGAATTAGTAAGGATAAAAAGATAAATCTTTCAATCAATTAATAGTTTATATTTCTCTGAATTAATATTAAAAAGCTTTGGCGCAATCAAAAGGAATGGTTACAAATATGAAAAACAAATCAGTTATAAAGGTAATTTGTCTTGTTTTGGCGGCTTTAACGGCGTTATCTTTTTACTCCTGCGAAAGCAAGGAAAAAACCCTTACTATCAGCATTGACGAGCTTTTTGAAAAAATTCAGGACGCCAACGCCGAGGGCATACTTTTCCCCTATGACGTCGACAGGCTGTATGACGACTTTTTAATTACCGAAGACCTTTATTCGGAGGGTTATTTTAAGATACCCCTTGAGAGCGCGGGGGTGGAAACCATTGCTTTCTTTAAAGCCACAAGCCGGGAAAACGCCGGGAAAATAAAAGCGGCGCTCGATATGTTTGTAAACGACACAAAAACCTACCAAGAGAAATACAACGCCGACAACTACGCGGTAGCGAAAAACGCGGTGACAAAAATAGAGGGCAATTATGTTTATCTCGTAATGTCCCCAAAGAAAAACGGAATTCTAAAAATCATTAACGAATACCTGAGCTAAACCCGGTTCGTCTTTTATATTATTACCGGGGAACAAGGGGGACGCGATGAAACACCGGCATAAGAGCAAAACCGCTTTGATATGCTTTCTGCTTTGCATACCAATGGCCTTTATCGCTTACTTCGCCATAATATATTCCAACGAGGGCGTTACGGAAGACAACGTGCGAAAAGTGGAACTGACCTTTCCAAACGGAAATACGGTCGTTTTCGACGATATGGATTCGGTTTCTTTTTATGTAAACGCCTTGTTGAACGCCTCAAAGCTCACACTTCCCGTCACCGATCCCGATAAAGTTCATCCCGTTTCAGTCAGCTTTGTTAAAGACAACGGGGTGAAGTCATACAGCCTTTACGCCGAGCTTTCCGCCACGGGGTGTATGTTCGGGGACGCGGACGGAGGATACTGTTTGATTGGGGAAAACGCCGCGAAAGCGCTTTTGTCAAGGCAGGAATTTTCTTATCTTTACAGCGAATTCTTTATGCCGGAGATGTATGTGGTGTCGGGGAATATGAGATCCGCCGTAAAACCGGTCGAGTACGAATGGGGATATAAAAAAATTGACGGCTCATACACCGACTACAACGAAGGGGAGACAAAGCCCAAAGAAGAGCGGTACACGGTTTACTCCGACAGGGAAAACATAATTGAGTTCTCCCGCAAGCCCGACTCAACGGCCATAACCATAACCGACCAAAACGGCGCGCTGATAGGGCAAAGCGATATCGGGAGCATGATTTTCGGCAAGGACACGCTGCTGCAGGTGAGTTTAACCGCGCTCTGGAGACAAACCGGCGACAGCCGCTGTCACGGCGAGGCGGAGTATTCGTTTTTTCTCTTGTACGACATACCCGCTCAGGTGTCATTTTTACAGACCACGGCCGAAATCGGCGGTTATATACGGATTGACGCCCGGCATCTCAACGACGACGAGGACGTTGTCCTCCGCACCGCGCTTAAGGTGGGAAAGCTTTATTTCACCGAAAACGAAGGGGTCAAGACCGCGATTCTCGCCGTCTCGGATGAGAACATCCCCGGCGAATATGACATTGAATACACCGTGGGGGACAACCACGGCACTTCGCGCGTTTCCGTCACCGGGCAACCAAGGGAAGACCGCGGGGAGATTACCCGCCTGAACGTTTCGGCGGAAGACTTCGCGCTGAGGCTAGGCAACGACGCGATGGCGGCGCTGAGCGATATTATAGACAATGTTTATTCAAACTTGGGGGTTTTAACTTATTCACTGCTTGACAGCTTTTCGCCCCCCACTCCAAACGGAAGCGTGACAACGTCTTTTGGCGGGCGGGTTATTGTAAACATTGACAACACCACGGACACCGCCGTGTTTTACTCTGACGGCTATGATTACGAAGTTATAGAAAACTCAAGGGTCTCCGCCGCGGGAAGCGGGGTTGTGGTCTACACCGGATTTTCGCCCACGCTCGGCAACTTTATCGTCATCGACCACGGGAACGGGGTTTGCAGCTGGTACTGCGGGCTTTCCGCCCTTGAAAGGGACGTCGGGGACAAAATAAACAAAGGCGGAGGCTTGGGGTTCGCCGGGGTCAGCCCCTACACGCTTCGGCCGTCGCTTAGGTTTATGATAAGCGCGGGCGGGCTGTTTATAAAACCTCCCTTTAACTGAAATAACTAAATAACTAAATAACTAAATAATAACACTTATTATCAACCGGCCGCTTTACAACAACGCTAAAAGCGGCCTTTATAATTAAAAAACAAAAATATAGTATACCCCGCAGAAAGGAATGGTTAAAATGAAAACGATACTTAAACCGAAAAGGGAAAATATCCCCATTTACATACTCCGCCTTATAGTGGCGATATCCACTGCCGTATATGTGTGCTACGCCGCGCTTGCCCGGGGAGATATGACATATACCGCAAAGCTGAAGGCGGCAACCGAAATTTACTCCGCTTGTCTTTTGGAGGGTATTTTCTTTTTTGTAATGGCTGATATCACCCGCGTTTTTGATTAATTTTGTTTTGTTGTTATTTTGACGCTCGATTATTGACAAGGTGAAACAGGTGTAATATAATGGTGGAGTCATAACGGGTTTAGACTTATATTCCGGCTTTGCCGAAAAATAAAGTTCCCATGACAAAATCGAAAGGACTGGATAGTTTTTATGTCAAAAGTCACCTGCAGCTGGGACATACTTATTCCCTTTATCACCGACGCTTTCGCGGGCGCGGGGGTTCCGAGAGAAGACGCGGAAATCTGCGCCGACGTTCTTTTGGAATCGGACCGCCGCGGCATTGAAAGCCATGGAGTAAACCGTTTTAAACCCATTTATATCGACAGGATAAAAGCCGGGATTCAAAACCCCGTCACAAATTTTGAGGTTGTGAGAGAAACCTTCACCACAGCCGTTGCCGACGGTCACGACGGCATGGGTCAGGTCATCGGCTACAAAGCCATGAGCATGGCAATAGAAAAGGCGAAAAAGTACGGTATGGGAATGGTCGCAGTGAGAAATTCCTGCCATTACGGCATAGCGGGCTATTATGTCACCATGGCGACAAAGGCCGGTATGATAGGCATGACGGGGACAAACGCCCGCCCGTCGATCGCCCCGACTTTCGGCGTTGAGAATATGCTCGGCACAAATCCGCTCACAATAGGCCTGCCAACCGACGAGGACTTCCCTTTTGTGCTTGACTGCGCCACTTCCATAACCCAGCGGGGAAAAATCGAATACTTCGCCCGCTCGGGGCTGAGCACCCCCGCGGGGATGGTCATAGGCAGGGACGGGAGCGCTCTCACCGATTCAGTTCAAATTCTTGACCAACTCACCACGGGTCAAGCCGCGCTCGCGCCGCTTGGCGGGATAGGCGAGGAACTCGCCGGCTACAAGGGCTACGGCTACGCCACGGTGGTTGAAATCCTTTCCGCCGCGCTTCAGCAGGGGAACTTCCTCACCATGCTCACGGGGAAGAAAGACGGAAAACCTTCGCCTTTCCATTTGGGTCACTTCTTTATAGCCATAGACACAAACGCCTTTATGGGGGAGGACGAGTTTAAAAAAACAGCCGGCGATATACTCCGCGAGCTGAGAGCCTCCGAAAAAGCGCCCGGCGAGGAGAGAATATATACCGCCGGCGAAAAAGAATGGATTATGTGGCAGGAAAGAAAAGCCGCCGGCGTGCCGATAAACGAGGCGGTGCAAAAAGAGATGTCCGAAGTCAGAGACGAGCTGAACCTTGGCTATGTCTTCCCTTGGGAAGAATAACCTTACTTGATTTATTGCTAAAAAGCAGGTTATACGCCTGCTTTTTATAATTATACAGCTAAAAAACAAATTTTAAGCAAAAATTTAACTAAACTTCAGCCGCCGCTAAAAATAAAAAAAGCCCGATTCCAATGACAATCAAAGCTTTTTTGTTTGTTTTTTGTTTTTTGCTTTTATTTTTTTGTTTAAGTATCTTTTCGGCGGTAAATTTACCTATGGTAACATTATTGAGATTTTGTTACATTAAACGACCCACAAAAGCTTGTTATT
>JBAYZO010000066.1:0-8145 GCA_041672465.1 Eubacteriales bacterium | reverse complement strand
AATCGCTGCTTTTGCGGCCGGGTATGGCACGTTGCTCTTTTTCGATGATCAAGAAGTAACCAACAATCTGAAGCGACAATTTCCCCAATATCAAGATAATTTTGGAATTTGGTATCAGCAACATGCGGGAATGCTTCAAATCAATATTTGGAATGCTTTGGCCGATTTAGGATATGGAGCTTCTTTGCAACATTACAATGAATTGATTGAACCATTAGTTAAACAAACATTCAAGATTCCTAATACTTGGCAACTGATAGCTCAGATGCCCTTTGGAAATATTATCGAATCAGCTTTGAAAAAAGATATCATGCCGTTTGAAAAACGGTTTAAAATCATTGAATAAAAAAACCTCGTCAGATAACGGACGAGGGAGAACATTACTATTTTTGATAGTCAATAATTGCTTGTTTTAAAGTCGCAATAATTTCGGTTTCGGGGATTTTTTTAGTCTTGATTCCGTTGATATAAAGTAAAGCTTCGCTTATGCCTCCGCAGATAGCAATGTCGGCTTCTTTGGCTTCACCTGGACCGTTAACGACGCAGCCCATGACGGCAACGGTGATCTCTTTATCTAGTGTTTCTAAAAAGCGTTCAATTTCTGTAGCAATAGGAATCATATCATATTGGGTTCTTCCACAAGTCGGACAACTGATAAAACGGGGTTTTTTGATGAAACCCATTTCAGCAAGAATCGTTTTCGCAACGCGAATTTCTTCGATGGGATCGGCTGATAATGATACTCGGATTGTTGATCCAAGGCCTTCTCGCAATAAAACTCCGAATCCGAGAGCACTTTTGATAGTCCCACCATAACTGGTTCCGGCTTCGGTAAATCCGATATGTAAAGGGTAGGAAAAGGTGTTTGCGGCCAATTCATTGGCTTTGATGGTTTCGTTTAGACTGGTTGATTTTAACGAGATTACGATATTGGTAAAACCGAGATTTTCGAGTAACGAAACATGATACTTTGCACTTTCTACCATTGCAAGAGCCGTTGGGTGACCATATTTTGCTAAAATTGATGGCTCAAGCGATCCAGAATTAATACCGATACGTATAGGAATGTGATGGGTTTGACAAGCAGCGACAACAGTTTTGATTTTATCGGGTGTGCCAATGTTACCAGGATTAATCCGAATTTTGTCAGCTCCCGATTCACAAGCGGCAATCGCAAGTCGATAGTCAAAATGAATATCGGCAACGAGAGGAATATGTGTCTGATTTTTTATTGTGCGAATGGCGAAGGCATCGTCCATATCTAAAATCGCAACTCGGACGAGCTCGCAACCGGCTTTTTCTAAAGCGAGGATTTGGCTAACGGTTGCGTTGATGTTTTTGGTTGGAGTATTGGTCATGCTTTGAATGATGATCCGGTTGTTACCACCGATTTGAATCGGCCCCACAAAAACGGGAAAAGTATCAAGTCTTTGAATCATGGTTATCACCTGTCCACAATTATACTCGCAAATGTTGAAAATTAAAATAATCATCATATTTTTTGGAAAGAAGAAGCGATTGTTTTTGGCAATCGCTTGATGAATAATATTCGAAATATTGGTGAGTTTTATTGAAATGTGAAAATCAAATATAAGATGGTCCCGGCAATGAAGAAAGAGATGCTTGCCAACCAGAAAGATCGGTAGAGCGATGGCTTGATTTTGGCTTTTTCGTTTATATACTCAATGTATGTTTTCTTCATTTTCTTGCCAAAAACACCTTTCCAAAACGATTGAACACCGTATATCATCATATCAAATAAATTGTTATTTCCGATATAGAAGAACCATCCAATCGCGAAAAGTAAAAATCCTGACACATATACAGCATCAACAAAGCCGCTTAATGTCACATTAAGTGAATAGAGCAAAATTAATCCCATCAAAGCCAAACCCACAGCTGTATCAATCACAATATAGCGAAAATAATCGTTTTTCCACAATGCCTTCATGAATATCCGCCTCAAAATCATCTTTTTGTATTAAACCTAAATATTAATTATATCATACTCATATCATAAGTGTTAATTTAGCGCACATTTTAGCATATGAAAACGTTTTCATCATTAAAGAGAATAAATAATTTAGTGGGTTGTTGACTTAAAATATTAATCGTAGTAAAATCACTATAAGCAATAAAATAAGGAGGAAAGTAAAAAAGATGAAGAAAATCTTGATGATGGCACTATTCTTCTGTTTGTCAATGGTCGTTGTAGCTTGTACTCCTACAACTGCACTTGACTCAACAGACCCAGTCATCAGCGGTCAAGCCAATATAGTTTACTATATCGGCACTAGCACTGCTCCGGTTTATACTGCAAATGTCACCGCAGTAGATAATTTTGATGGCACCATTACTTCAAAAATTCTTGTTAACTCAGCAGCTGTGAATTTAGCAGTTCCAGGAGTCTATACGGTAACTTATACTGTAGAAGACCTTTCCGGAAATGTCGCCACGGCATCAATCACTGTGACGGTTGTTGATAACACGGATCCTGTAATTACTGTAACTTCAGGCATCAGCTATGTACTTGCTGATCCAGCTCCAAATTACACAGCCGGCGTTACTGCGACCGACGATGTTGATGGTGATATTACCGCTGACATCGAAGTGAACTCTACGGCAGTTATTCTAACGGTTGTTGGTGTTTACACTATTACTTACACCGTTGAAGATTCTTCTGGCAATACCGCAACAGTAAATAACTATGTACAGGTAAAACAGTACGCCGATGATGCCGATTTATTACCACCGGTTTTCGCTGGTGTTACCAATATTACCTATACAATCGGAGTATCCCCTGCAATCGATTACACTGCTGGCGTTACCGCCACTGATGCCGTCGATGGCGATGTTACAGCGGATATCGTTGTTGATTCATCAGCAGTCAACCTAGCTTTACCAGGAACTTATTTGGTAACTTATACGGTTGTAGATGCTGAAAACAATCCAGCTTCTCAAACTATTATGGTCACTGTTGCTTTAGAAACAGTTCCCCCAGTCATCAGTGGTGTTCACACCATTAATGGTACTGTTGGATCAGCTCCAAACTATTTGCTTGGTATTACTGCAACTGATAACGTCGATGGCAACATTACCGCTAACATCGATGTCGATGCTGGACTCGTTAACTTAAGCTCCGCTGGTACTTATACGATTACTTACACAGTTACCGACGCTGCCGGAAACACGACAACTGCAACTGCTGACGTCGTTTTAGTATCTAGCAACTATGATGTTGATACTCCAGACTTGACAGCTATTTATCAAACTTACACAAGTGGTACCGACAACCTCAATCCTTATTCAGAAATGTTGAATACCGCTTCCGAACTGTATGGCTATTTAACTGATGGTCTTTATTCTGGCGATTATGATTGGGACGCAGCTGAAGATATTTTAGTTGATGAAGGTGCTACAATCGTCGGCGATATGGATTTTGATGATTGGTATGCTGCTGGTAAAACTGCAGGCCAATTACCATTTAACCGTTTCCCAGCAATGGCTGCTTCTGAACCAGTCATGATCGATCTCGAAGGAACAGTATGGCAGATTACTCTTCGTAATGATTTAGTATTCGAAGATGGAACAGCAATTAATGCTCAAACATTTAACTATTCATGGGCACAATTATTGGATCCGCTCCTACTCAACATTCGGGCTTCGAATCTATACGATACTACTTACCTTCCGCTTGTAAATGCTGAAGCTTACTACAAACAAAATGAACCTGGGACCGACTCTTTAGGTTATACTTATTATATGGTTGCCGGAGTCAAGTTCTCTCGTGAGAATGCATTGTATGGCGCAGTTACTGGTCATCCAACATGGCCGTTATATCATGTAGAAACCGGACCTTGGGATCCAACTCATCTTGTCGGACCTACTGGCTTCGAAATTGCATACCTAGAAGATTGGGGAGATACATCGTACGGTGTTGAAGGATTTGTCCTTGAAGATACCGCCGGAAATACCTTCTATATTGATGCTAATGGAGATCTAATCGCTCCATATGCTGGATGGACTCTAGATGGTGTTGCTCTCCCATTTGATGCTGCTTTAGCAGAAGATTATGCTGGTGCATATCCTGCATATATGAATGCTGCCAAAGAAAGATGCCCAGTTGATACCGAGGGCGTTCCCGTCGATGGTGTTTTAGATTATTCTGATCCAGTTGCTTGGGCAGAGGTTGGCTTTGAAGTCATTAGTGAATTTACGTTTGAAATCACTTTGACAAAAGGCAAAACTGCTTGGGACGTTATGGGTGCTTTAACAAGCGGAATCACTGGTGTTGTTCATCCTGCAAATTATGAAGCTGGAATGAATACCGCTAGAACTCAAACAACCTATGGCAATATCGACAATCCGCTTGTATCTTATGGACCATATAAACTTTCTGTATGGCAGACCGATACTCTCTATTATTTCACTTGGAATCCAACTTACTATGCAAAAGACGATTATCGAATTCGGACGATTCGTTATGATGTCATCGAAGATCAAAGCGTCGCTATCGATGAATTCAAAGCTGGTCGTTTAGACATCGTTGGTGTTGGCGGTTCTTATTTCCAAGAATTCAAGAATAGCCCGAACTTAAAACTGACACCAGCAACAACGTTCTTCCGCTTTGCATTTAACATCGGCGGTGGAGCATCGTATGAAGTTAACCCGATTTTGAAATATGTCGAATTTAGACAAGCTTTCTATTTCTCGATTGACCGGACAACTCTGTGTACTGACGTTCGTGCTCCGTCGCTTCCGACTCACGGACTTCTCGGACCGGTTTATCTGTCAACAGAATACAATTCGATTCCATATCGTGGATCCGATGCGGGCGTTAGCATCTTATCTGACTTCTCACCAGAATCCAACGGCTATGATCCTGTAAGGGCTAAAACATTGTTTGATGCTGCTTACGCTTTAGCAGTTGCCGATGACACTATCGAAGATGGCGACATGGTTACTGTCGAATATAAATTCTATGACACTGAGACCAATTGGCAAATTGCTAACTGGATTAAAGCTCAGATGGAAGGTACTTTCAATGAGGGCGAAACAACTCCTCTCTTCGAATTAGCACTTGCTGCTGTTTCCTCAACTGCACTTGACACCGATTGGGATAACAAGGATTTTGATGTTACCTTTGGTGGATGGCAAGGTTTGAACTTTGATGCTCCAAGTATGCTCGGTCAGGTTTACAACAGTGCTGATCTAGTAACGATGCTTGAATCCGGATTCGACACCGAAAATGCCGTATTGAATGTTTCATTACCGAATTCAAAAGTCGCTTTACTGGCTTGGAAACTCAATTATGAAACTGTCTATGCTGATTACTTGGCATGGGATGGCGTTACACTGCCAGAACCAGCTGTACAACCAACAGTCACTGCCGAAGAAAGCTATGCCGGATGGGTCGCAATGCTTGCTAAATTTACAGGTGACGTTCTTACATGTACATATGATGAGCTGTTCCATTATGCTTATACTGAACTGTACAATGTTGCGGACATCAACTATGCTGGCAAAACCGACGACTTCGATAACATTACTGGAGCTTTAGAAGGCGAATTGCTGAGACAGATGATTTGTATTCCATTGTTCACGACCGTTTCTGCCACTACTTATAGCGATCGGATTATCTTCGAAGCTAATGCATACCATGCATGGATGGGCTGGGGTGGACTCAAGTACATGTACATCGCTAGTGAACTTGCATAACACAACGTTTCAAGAATAGTAAATCTTTGCAAAAGAAATGAGATATTGACATCCAACCCTAATGGTCACAAGGCCATTAGGGTTGTTAATGTCGACTAGAGAAATGGAGTTCTTGTGATGACGAGATATATTTTTAAAAGAATCGGTCTTATTTTTGTTACCGCTGCAATTATTATCTTTTTAGTTTTCTATTTTGTAAAATCATTACCGTCCTACAATAGGGTCATGCTTGGCATTGATCCGGAAACATTTTATCTTATCCGCGACCGTGAAGGATATGATCGACCAATCGTTGAGCAATTCTTTATCTGGATTGGCAATATTATCGAAGATGGAAGTTTAGGAAGATCATTCACTATCAAACGAGATATCACGAATATTTTGCTTGAACGGATTCCGATTTCCATGCGCCTAAATATATTTCCCTATGTATTGTCGTTGCCAATTGGGATTGCATTTGGTATTTGGGCGGCCCTAAAAAAGAATAAAATTACTGATCAAGTGATTTCGATCGGTGTTATTTTCTTGATTTCAGTTCCGAGTTTTGTTATCGCGACTATGCTTCAATATTATGTTGTCTATATTTTTGAATGGCTAGAGACACCGTTTGTGGCATCTGACCTTGATTTCGCACTTGATCCGGTTAGAGGAGTCACTTCCTATTTGATGCCGATGTTTGTCATGTTATTATCGGGTATTGCGGGATTGACACGTATTACTCGGGCAGAATTGACTGAAGTGCTAACTCAAGATTTTATGTTATTATGTCGAACAAAAGGGTTGACAAAACGACAAGCAACTTTCCGTCATGCTCTTCGCAATGCGATGGTTCCTATCGCTCCGTCAATCATCGGCGGATTTATATCCATTATGAGCGGTTCTTTGGTTATTGAGCGGATTTTCCGAGTTCCCGGCATTGGCGGCGTTTATTTGGAGGCTTTCCAAAACCAAGATTATCCGTTGATTATGGCTTTGATGATGTTTTATACAGTCATCGGATTAACAGCGTCATTAATCGTCGATCTTTCGTATGGGGTCATTGATCCCCGAATCAGAGTGGGGGCAGGAAAACGATAATGGAAGACATTTCTAGAGAAAAATTTACCCTCGTTCAGCAGGACGAAGTGCTCTATGATGAGCGAATCAAAACGAAATCAATTGGTTATTATAAAGACGCATTTCTTCGATTCAAAAAGAACAAAGCTTCAGTTACTGCCGCAATCATTTTAATTTTTATAATTATCATGGCAATTATCGGTCCTTTCTTTAAATCATATTCTTTGCCCGACGATAACGCCAAATGGGCTGCCCGCTTAAAAGACATGCCTCCCAGAATTGAAGGCTTAGAGTGGCTTGGTTTTAATGGTGAAAAGCAATTGACCGGATACCCGGAAAATTTTTCCAATATTCCTGATGGAATTGTCTTAAGAATTACGGGAATCAATAGCATCGGTCAAATCACGGTTGTTGTTGATTATTATGCTTATAGAAATTATGTATACAGCGCTGAGATTGACACGGTCACCCAAGAATATACGACGGCATCATACACCAATTTGACAATCTCAGAATATAATGCGGTCAAGGCTGCAGAAGTAGCTTCCGGAGAAACTATTATTTTGGAAGATGCTCCTCTGGTAGCGGGATCCTATCGTGTTCGACTTGATTATTTCAGGTTTTTATACCACGTTTATGATGTCGAAGAACCTGAATTTTGGTTTGGATCAGATCCACAAGGCCGTGATTTGTTCACCGAGTTGTGGAATGGTGCGAGAATATCATTACTTATCGCTTTCTCCGTTGCCCTAATTAATATCTTAATCGGTATCGTTTGGGGGTCGATTTCTGGCTATTTTGGTGGAACCGTCGATTTAGTAATGGAACGAGTCAGTGATATTTTGGCGGGATTACCATTTATGGCGATTTTGACCTTATTGTTGTTGCGTTATGGCAACACACCGGGAGTGGTCATTGTGGCATTTACGCTAACGGGGTGGTTAGGGATTGCCTCTTTGACCAGAGCGCAATTCTATCGATATAAAAATCGGGAATACGTGTTGGCAGCGAGAACCCTTGGTGCCAGTGACTCACGAATCATCATTCGTCACATTTTTCCTAATGCTGTCGGAACCTTAATTACCAGTTTAGTCCTGTACATTCCCGCAGTTATTTTCTCGGAATCAACATACTCTTTCCTTGGTATTATTAATTATGCCGATGTCATCAGTGTCGGGCGTTTGTTATCAACTGGTCAATCAGTCATGAAAGAAAGTTTCTACCAAGTATTGTTCCCATCAATCTTCATCTCACTACTCATGTTATCGTTTAACCTATTTGGAAATGGATTGCGCGATGCGTTTAACCCATCATTGAGAGGGGTTGAAGAATAATGGAAAGAGAAAAAATTCTCGAAGTAAAAGATTTACG
>JBAYZO010000065.1:0-8174 GCA_041672465.1 Eubacteriales bacterium | reverse complement strand
GCTATTTTATACTGCTTTTTGATTCTTCTTTTTATTCTTTTTCGTGTTTCTCAAACAAACTTCCACTGATTTCTCAATCTAATTTCAACCCCCTACCAACTGTGGAATTTACTTTGGGAATTAACGAATTTTTAAACTATTTCGCACTATTTGCCGCCGGTTTATTGACTTAAAAGAAAATTAGGGTTATAATAAAAGCGAAATTTATCACCGAGGTGGTATTTGTGAATTACGGTTTTGTTACTTCCGCCGCCGCGTCCGTCAAAACGCTCCCTTGCGACATCAAAGGGAACACACAAAGAATAATTGAAAAAGCCGCCTTTCTCGCTAAAAACGGCGTGTCTCTCGCCGTGTTCCCGGAACTGTGCGTGACCGGCTTTACCTGCGGGAACAACCTTTCTCAAAGGCTTGTCACCGATGCCGCCATGAGCGCCGTCACCGAAATCGCGGCCGCCACGGCGGAGCTTGGCTGCGTTTTTGCCGTGGGCTTTCCTTTTGCGCGCGGGGACTTTGTTTACAGCGGAGTCGCGGTGCTATACGGCGGCAAGGTTTTGGGCGTTGTGCCGAAACGCTGTATAAGCCCTGTTTCCCCGCAAAGCCAAAACTTTTTTGACGACTGCCCGAACTCCACCGAAAATAAAGCCTCGGCAATGGGCTTTTTGTGGAGAGAAACCCTTTTCGGGACAAACCTTGTTTTTTGTTCCAATGACGACGAATTTTTCACCTTCGCGGTTGAGAGCGGCCGCGGGGTTTTTTCTCCCGTTCCGTTTTCGACACACCTCGCCGCCTCCGGCGCGAACATAATCATCGACTCCGCCGCTTACCCAAAGCGGGTGTCAAGCGAAACACACTTAGGTAACCTTATAACTTCCCATACAAAAAGAACCCCCTGCGGATATATATTCGCGTCGGCGGGGGAGGGGGAGTCAACATCCTACGATGTTTATTCCGGACAAAACGTTATCGCCGAGGCGGGCGATATTATCGCGTCTTCCCGGCCTTTTGAGTTTTCCGATGTTATCGCGGAAATAGACTGCGAAAAAATTACCTCACTGAAAAGCACGCGCTATTTTAACGACAAAACAAATATGAATACCAACGAGTTTTTTCTAAAGATTCATTTCGATTTACCTAAAAAAGCGGCCGAACAAACCGGACTCCGCAGGAAGATAAACGCGTATCCCTTTTTGCCGACCGGCGAAAAAACTTCAGCCGGCGGCGAAAGATGGCGCGAAATCCTTGACATTCAAGCCCACGCCCTTAAAAAAAGGCTTGAAGCCCTTTCCGCGAGACCGGTTATTAATATTTCCGGCGGGCTTGACTCCACGCTGGCGCTTATTGTCTGCGAGAGGGCGACCCGCCTTATGGGCAAACAGCCCTCGGAAATTATTTGCCTTTGTCTCCCCGCTTTCGGCACTACAAGCCGCACGCTTAAAAACGCCAAAGACATATGCGCCGCCCTTGGGGTGGATTACAGGGTTATTGATATAACAAATACATTAAAATCCCACCTGCGGGATATTTCCCACGGCGAGGATATCCATGACGCCGCGTTTGAGAACGCCCAAGCGAGGGAGAGAACACAAGTCGCCATGGATATCGCCAATATGGAAGGCGGGGTCATGATAGGCACGGGAAATATGTCGGAACTGGCGCTTGGCTTTACCACTTACGGCGGCGACCATATGTCGATGTATTCGGTAAACGCGGGGCTTCCCAAAACGGCCGTCAGATATGTGGTGGAAAGCTTTGCCGATTCGTTGCCCGCCTCGCCTCTTAAAAACGTACTGCTTGACATTTGCGCTACCCCGATTTCCCCCGAGCTCCTCCCCCCGGAAAAAGATAAGATATCCCAAAAAACCGAAGACATAATAGGCCCCTATCCCATACATGACTTTATTTTGTACTATCATTTGAAATATGCTTTCCCGCCCAAAAAGATATTTTTCCTCGCCAAAACCGCGTTTGAGGGCGTTTATAAAGCGGAGACAATTAAAAAAACTTTCGGCGTTTTTTACAAACGTTTTCTTCCCTCGCAATATAAGAGATCATGCTTCCCCGATTACCCGATAATCGGCGGGGTATCTTTTCCCCGAAACGGGGTTTATCCCTCGGATGCCGTTAACGCGCTTTGGGAAGAACAGCTAACCTCGCTTATTTAACCCGCCGGCACGCGGCGCTTATTTTCAGAAAGGTCATTGTAAATGAAAAAAACTAAATCATTTTTGCTTATCACGCTCGCGGTAACATTTTTGGTTTCGGGTTTTCCCTATAATAACCCGCGCGCCGCCGCTTATAACGAGCCCGGCGGGTACGAACCCAAGGATATCGCCTGCGTTTATATTTATACCGATAACGATATAATAAAAGAAAGTTATTCGGACTGCAAAGTGGTGGTCGTGGATAAGGAGGGCGGGGAATACGAGATCGTCTCCGACGACGAGGCGCGGATAAAAATCCGCGGCAACTCCACATCCTCCGGGCTGAAAAAGCCCTATAACTTTAAGTTCAGCTCAAAAACCGATCTCTTCGGCATGGGCAGGGCTAAAAAATGGTGCCTGCTCGCTAATTGCTATGAAAAAACGCTTATCAGAAACAAACTGGTCTATGATTTCGCCGATACCATCGGAATGGATTATGTTGCCGAGACTCACTTTGTCGACGTTTATATCAACGGCTCCTACAAGGGCAATTATCTGCTTACCGAGGCGGTTGAGGCCGGCCCGACAAGGGTTGATATAGATACCGACGGGGAAGAGGTTATTTTAGAGCTCGAACCCTACGCGGGGTATTCCAACCCCATTTGTTTTCGAACCCCACGCTATAATATTCTGCTGGGGTACAACGACCCCGACGAACCCACCTCAAAGCTTGTCGATTTCGTCAACTCTTTTTTCGGCGATGCCGAAAAAGCGCTGGCAACAAAAAAGAAAGAAGAAATCGAGGTTTACTACGATATAAAATCGTTTATCGACACTTATATAGTTCAGGAATACTTTAAAAACGTGGACTTCAACACCAGCTCCACACGCTATTATATTAAAGGCGGCAAGCTTTACGCCGGCCCCGTCTGGGACTTTGACCTTTCCGCCGGGAACTGTTCCGACACTTTCTATAAGGAATATTGTAACTACTATACGACCGGCAACTCATGGGAGGGCTTTTACTGTCAAAAGCAGTGGTATAAAGTCCTTCTCACTTGCGGCTGGTTTACAAATATGCTTACCGAGCGGTTTTTGGAACTCCAAGACCTTATCGTAAACCTCTACGCTGACAATATTTTGGGCGGGAATTATATCGACAGGGTTGTTTCTGAAAACATCGCGTCTTTTAATCGAAACTATACGACCGCGCGGTGGTCGGTATCAAGAATTTACTCCGCGCTGGAGCGCGTCCCCGACGCCGATTACCAGACTAACGTGGAATTCCTCCGCTCTTGGCTTGAAAAACGCAACAAGTGGATGCTTGAATATTGGGGTTTTGACTCAAAATACCCGCTCCTGCCTTCGGCGGGCTCGCCTTATAAAGTAGACGGCATGGTTATCACTAATGTCCCCCCGAACACCCTTACCGCCGTGTTTCTCAGCGATTTCCCCGCCGAATCAAAGCTTGTTAAAAACGGCGAACCGGTCATATCGTCGCTTGTCCGCACAGGCGACTGTATCACCGCCGGCGGGCCGTCGTATGAGATAGCCGTAAGCGGCGACACTGACGGGGACGGCGCGCTGACTATAACCGATTATATTGTTCTGAAACTTCATATACTGGACGTCGTTCAGCTCGGGGGCGTTTACCGCACCGCCGCCGACTTCAACGGGGACGGCAGCGTGAACGAAACCGATTATAAATTAATCAGCCTTAAACTCCTTAAAATAAGCAACTGATTTTTTCATTTATTTATATATATTATGTATAGGAGGCGCGTAAATCTCATATGTTAAATGACCTTATAACCAAGCGCAAAAGCGAATTTCACCCCGGCACGCACACAGAACTCAGGGCGCAGATATCAAAAAACAGGGCGATCACCCTTGTTTCGGGGAACTTGACCGCGAATACGCGGAACGAAGTCTCGGGCGTTTCGGCGCGGGTGTATAAAAACGGCGTTTACGGCTTTTCGTCCGCCGCGTCTTATGACGACGACGCGGTAAAAAGCGTGCTTGACGCGGCAAAGAACAACGCCGATTTTATGGATACTCACCTAAAAAAGCAAAAACCCATGTTCCCGCCCCAAGAGAGCGGCAGCCGCTTTGCCGATACCGAAAGTCTTAACAAGCGCGAGCTCCCCCCAAGGACATATATCGATTTCGCTAAACAGCTTGACGGCTATATTTCAAATACCTACCCGTCTCTCGCTAGCCGAGTTATCGCCATTCGCGAAGACAGCATGGAAAAGTTTTTGGCGGTCTCGGACGGTTATGACACCCACTTTATTTCCCCCCGCAGTTATGTCTATGTGTTTCTCACTGCCGAAACCAAAGACGGCATGCCGGTGGAGCTGTTCGCGCCGATAGGCGGTTACGGCAGTTTTGGCGAGAACTTCACCGACCCCGCGCTGCTGTACCCAAAAGTGGACGAACTCCACGCGAAGCTTATGCAAAAGCGCGAGGGCGTTTTTGCCAAAGCGGGGCTTAAAACCGTGGTGCTCGGCGGCGACCTTTCGGGAATGCTCGCCCATGAGGCGGTCGGCCACACCGTGGAGGCGGACCTTGTGCTCGGCGGCTCGGTAGCGGGTCATAATTTGGGCAAAAAAGTCGCCTCGGACTTGATTTCGCTCGTTGACTTCGCCCACACCGCTTTTGACAAACCCGCCCCCCTCCCCGTTTATGTCGACGATGAGGGCGTCCCCGCCACCGACGCGCTGCTTATCGACAAGGGAAATCTTGTGGGATATATGAACAACCGCGAGACCGCACACCACTTTGGGATGAAGCCGAACGGCAACGCGAGAGCGTTTTTGTTTTCCGACGAACCGCTCATCCGTATGCGGAACACCGCCGTGCTCCCGGGCAGCAACAAGCTTGACGACCTAATCGCCTCCGTCGACGACGGCTATTACCTTATCAGCTCCAACAACGGGCAGGCCGACACCACCGGCGAATTTATGTTTGGAATCACAATGGGTTATGAGATCAAGGGCGGGAAGTTAGGGCACGCAATACTCGACACCACTATAACGGGAGTCGCGTTTGAAATGCTGAAAACCGTCGATATGGTCTCGGATTCCATGAACTGGTCAAGCTCCGGCTATTGCGGCAAAAAACAGCAAATGCCGGTTTCGGTCGGCGGGCCCGAGCTACGATGCAAAGTCACGATAGGAGGAAGATAAACAGCATGGAAGAATTAACTTCAAAAGCCGCCCTGTGTTTGGATTTGGTTAAGGAAAAAAACATTGAAAAAGCCTTTGTTTCGGTTTCCTCCCGCGAGGTGAACGAGTTTAACGTGGATGGCGGCGAATTTTCGCTGTTCAGAACGCTGTTCGATAACGCGCTTTCCCTCACCATGTATAACGCCGGAAGAAAGGGTTTTGTCTCCCTCAACCGCATAGACGCCGCTTCTATAAAAGCCGCCGTTGAAAGCTGCGCCGACGTTTCGGAATCCTCGCCCCCCGACCCCGCGTGGGATATCGCGCCCAAAGGCGAAAACGGCGACTTTGTAAAGGGCTGCCCCACGCCGGACATCCCCGCTTTGTTTGACCGCTCCAAAGTCTTCATGGCGAACATCGCGGAAGATTACCCCGCGATTATCATCGAGCAGATGATAATCAAGCATATTAAGTCAAAATCCGCTTACCAAAACACAAACGGGGTAATCTACAACACGGTTTCGGGCAAAAATGTTGTCGAGGTAATGTTTTCCGCCCATGAAGGCGAAAAATCCTCTTCTTTTTACGGTTCGGGGGTTTCCATCGATTCGCTTGACAAGCCTTTTATCGAACTCGGCACGTTTAGGGAAGACTTTGAAAACATCCAAAAACAAGTCCACACCACCCCGCTCGAGGGCAAGTTCACCGGAACGGTGGTTTTGCCGCCCCAGACACTCGGCGGAGTGCTCTATGTTCTGCTAAGCAACTTCTGCGGCGATATGTCAATTTTGAACGGCACCAGCCTTTGGAAAGATATGATCGGTAAAAAAGTAGCCGATGAAAAAATCACGCTTTCGCTCTCCCCGCTTGACGGGCGCGTGGTGTGCGGCGAACGCTTCACTTCGGAAGGTTTCAGATCGGAAAACTATGACATAATCAAGGACGGCGCGCTGAACTCGTTTATGCTGTCTCTTTATGTCGCCAACAAAACCGGCAGGACAAGAGCGAGAAACTCTTCTTTTAATTTAATTATGGCGCCGGGCGAAAAGCCGATAGCCGAAATTATCAAAGGAATTGACAAGGGAATAATCGTCGGAAGATTTTCGGGCGGCGATCCGGGCGCTAACGGCGAGTTTGCCGGCGTGGCGAAGAACAGCTTTTACGTAGAAAACGGGGAAATCAAACACGCTATAAGCGAAACCATGATAAGCGGCAACCTGCTTGAGCTTGTTAAAAACTTAAGGGGTATCTCAAAAGAGGTTAGTTGTGACGGCGACTCCGTGCTTCCGTATGCCGTTTTTGATAATGTGACTATCTCGGGCAAATAAAGTTAAGCTGACGATTAAAACCGCTTATAAATTTATTTTTCCCTCATAAAATCGGTATGGCTCGGTACTTTTCCCGGCTGCGCCGATTTTTCTGCGGTATGCGAACTTTATAAATTTTAACCATTTTATTTAAAAATCCATTATTGAAAAACACCTTGTTTTATGTTATCTTTATATTGAAAGATAAATCTTTCAATCAACAACATCATTGAAAAATGGATTTTTCAATGAGCAACTTTTTGTCTTTGCAGTTTAAACAACTGCAATTTCGCTAAAGCGAAACCGACAAAAAGGTTGCGGTTCTCTGAATTTACAAAGCCGATAGGTAAAAACGTAAAATGAAAATAAAAACCATACTCATTTGTCTTGTCATAAGTTTTTCGCTCGCGACGGTTTTTTCCTCCTGCGTAAAACTTAAAGATATAAGGCCGAAAACTTCGTCGGAAATTTCCTCTCTGGGCGAATCTCCTGCCTCTCAGCCAAGCCATTCCGAAAGCGAAATCCCCGCCGTCGGCTCGGCTGAAATCCCGTCGATTTGCGAAGAATCCTCTGCGGTTTCCGAAGTCAGCGAGGACGCCCCCGCGCCGGCTGAATCTAGCTATAAAGGCTACAATATCAAGGGTTTTACCACCCTCCAAGCGGACGGACTGCTTGATCAAATTTCAGCGGTTTTAAATGGCGCCAAAGCGGATTTCGGCATATACTATGAAGAACTCACAACGGGGTATTCAATTTCGTTTAACGCGGACACAAAGTTTTGTTCGGCCAGCGTTATCAAAGCGCCTTATGCCATGTATTTAATGACTTCCGGGGTTGATTTGAACCAAACCCTCACCCTTTCGTCCTCCCAGAAGATGGACGGGAGCGGGGTGCTGAGAAACAACCCCTCGGGGAGCAAATATACCATTGAAAAGCTTATCGAATACTCAATAACTCAAAGTGACAACACCGCTTACCGAATGCTTTACGATAACTTTGATTTCGGGGACTTTAACAGATACACCTTTCGGCTGGGTATTGACACTTCTTGTTCAAGCTCGTCGCATTTGGGCTATTTGGGGTTTATGACAGCCTTTGAGGCGGGGATGTTTTTTAAAGATATCTATATTAAATCGCAAAGCTCGGATAACGTAAAACGGCTTTTGGAATACCTTAAAAACACGTCTTATTCCTACCTTCTCCCCGGCGGGATAACCGAGTACAGCGTGGCGCATAAGTACGGCTATATGACCGGGGCCTACAAAGTGCTTCACGACGCGGGGATAGTCCTCGCGCCGAAACCCTATGTTATAGCCATTATGACAAATTTTAACCCTTCGGGCGGAAATGGCCGGAGCGCGTTTCAAAATATTTCTTCCTATATTAACACGTTTCACAACTCCCTTGAGAGCTGACTGCTTTTTTTGCTAAAATTTTACCTTTTATCCTCTTGTTTTTGGGCAAAAATAAATCCTAAAACCTTTAAAAAAGGGGTTGACAAGGTTGTAGGTATGTGATAATATAGACAAGCTGACCACTCGCGGGGGTAGGCTGATACAGGG
>JBAYZO010000064.1:0-8364 GCA_041672465.1 Eubacteriales bacterium | reverse complement strand
TTGCCAAATCAAAAAACAAGCCACTTATCGCAAGAATCGAAGCTTGCAAGGCAGGGTCTTCAGCTTCTTTTTTCAAATCCTTTAAGGATAATGTTACTTGATCGACCAATAAATTCAACCCCGGCAAAAATGGTTCGCCAATGGTTACTTTAAGATCTTCGACATATCTTGGCAGAGAACTAATTTTTTTACCAACATCGCCCATAGCAGCTTCATATATTCCGGCCCTCATTGCGCCTTCTGCCAAAACTGTATTCATACGACTTATTACTTTTTCTTGTTCGGTTAAATCTGCCGTTGTCTTTTTTAATGTTTGTGCCAATTTTTTATATCCCCGATCAAAATTGACATTTATACCCATTGTTTTTAAAATTTCGGTTTGGCCAGATTGAATGCCGCGAACAAGATTTTGGAATGCTTCAGAAGAATTAATTTGGCCGACAACCGCCGCATGCTGAGCGAGTCTTGCCAATTCTGTCGCTTTGGTAAGATCAAGTTCGGCAATCGTCATTTGAATCAACGCTTGACGAGATGAAATCATGGAAATGCCCGTTCCCTGCACATCTTTCGCAAGAGAATTCATTTCTCCTCTTGTTTTACCTGCATTTGCCCCGACCGTTTCCAATACGGAACCAAGAACTTGATAACGAGCAGCATCCATCGTGGAAGATTTGATAAATTGATATGCTTTTAACGCAGCATAAGAAGCCGCCAAACCAACAATAGCTTTTGTAATCCCATTAATTGATTTAATATATCCCATCAAACTTTTATCGGCATCTTTTAAATTAATGCCAAATTGTTTTGCAAACTTTTCTGATTCTTTTGTACTTAAGCCCATACTCTTTGTTAAACTTTCAAAGGCATTTTTCTTTTTATCAAGAACGGTTGTTCTTGATATTTTTTTCTCAAACGAAGCCAATTGGTTTCCGGTAACCTTTGATGTTATTCCTAACGTTTTAAGGTCATAATTCATCTGTTCAATGGATTTGTCTTTGGCGGCTTTACCAAGGCTTATATTATATTTTTTAGCAAAAAGTTCGGCTTCAATACCGCTTAACCCAAGGCTTTTTGTAAGTTTGTCAAAGGCCCCGCGTCTTCGTTCTAATTCGGCAGTCTGCCCAACCTTTTTATCCAATGCAGAAATTTCTTTTTCCGTCATTTTCGCACTTACACCGAGATCAGTCAAATTTCGACGCATATTCGCAATCGAACTTTTCATTTCTGAACCGTCTACTTTGAATCTAATTCCCGGCATAAGTGCGGTCTCCTATTTTCCTTCTTTATCGGAACTTTTATTTATTGTTGGCCAAATAATATCTTCAATTAACAAGATTTTTTCAAAGTCTTCAATTGTTGCGTCATACTGTTCGCATAAATTCAAAACACTACTTGTTGTGATTGGCCCAACAACTCCGAACCCTAAAGGCCTGTCGAACTGATTGCCAACTTTCCATATTTCCCACGCAAGAGTGTTATCGTCATTTAGTCTTGGTATTTCACAATCATTGCATGGCGGTTTACCATCATAAGTATACGAACAGGCCTTACAGTCACAGACTACTCCCGGGACAGCGTTCCATCTGGCCCATTTGGCAAGTTTTTTGTGTCTTCTTCGTCCTTCTTAAGCTGAAATTCGTAAATTGCATCGATCTTTGCAATTAACGCATCTGTAAAGCCCGGATTATTCAGATAAAGAATTTCTTTGTTTTTGTCATTGCATTCAAGCTCGTTGCCGTCTTCGTCTTCAACGCCTTCCCAATCCTGAATGGCCTTTATAAGCTTGTTGGTTCTGTATTTTACACCATTCAAACTTTCAAACCGCTGACCTTTATCCCATTCAGATTCTGTAGCATTGTTTAACATTGTGTTGACTTGTTTCGGAGTTAACGGCACAACAAGGAACCGGCATTTATTTCCGTCAACGTCTTCCATTGTAATCCAACTTGCAACTTGTTTCGTTTTAAGTCTCATTATATTTAATTTCCCTTTTTTGTTTGTAAGGAATTGCCTCGGGAAGGCAACCGGGAGCCCATCAACCATAAATCATGGCCTATCCCGAGGCAAATCAGATGTTGTTATCTAAAGTATAATTCCAAACTGTCTTCACCGTTTGTACCAAGAGCCTTCATGTTAATTTTCAATTCAACCGCAGGGGACGCAATTTCTATTGTCGGAACTTTTAATTTCGTTCGTTTCATATAAGCTTCAAAAATATTGCCGGCAGTCTGTCCACACGTTACAAGGACGGTCGATTCTTCAGTATTGGCAAAACCATCTTGGAAATATTTAACATCTGCCTTGCGGAAATAAAGACCGATATCGGAGGTGATTTCCCGCACATCTTCCAAAAAGTCTTCTGGATATTCCGTACCAACTTCATCAGTGATATATTGCTTCGGCGCATTTACATTAAGAGTGCCGGTTTTAATCTTTGCTTCAACCGAATCAATTTCAACCGAAGAATACCGGCCTTCAATTGGGTCGCCAATTACAGTGGCATCAGGCAAATAACCAGAAATAACATCATTTTCCGAAAATGGATGAGCAAGAGCAGGCGTAACGGTCATTGTTGCGGCCGTAGTGCTTACACTTAAAATTTCATAGCCAGCACCGCTGTTTGTATCTTCGGTTGTTTTATTTTGAATAAACATGCCGACAGAAAAATGTTTGCCCGAATCTAATGAGAGCACACCCAATCCAGAAGCGGTCGTTGCGGCCATTGCAGTCGTTCCGGCCCAATACATTCTCATTCCCTGCCCGGTAAAATTGATTGTTACTGCACCTTCATTCGTAAGGCCAATTTCACCAGCATTAACTGAAGCCCCGGCCAAGGCCTGAACCATATGGTCTGTTTCCACCCATACAGTTATTGAAGGACTCGTTGTTTTTTGTTTATAAAACACCGAAGATAATGTAACGGCTACATCGGCCGCAGTTGCGGCAGCAGTCGTGGAATCATAACCCCTTGTTGCTCCAGTAAGAGTAGCCGTTGTTGCCCCATAAGTTTGCGTCAACCCGGTATAATGGATTTTCTCTGTTCCGATGGTTATAACGCCTTTTTCAGGAAATGTTCCTCCGGAAATCGTATCAATAGCAATCGTGGATACGGTTGCATCAATAAGATTCAAAAGAGCGGCCGTTGTTTCAGGGTTTTTTTCACCCATTAAAGATTCAAATAGGCAACTACCTTGCGGGTCGCTTCCAAATGTTGAATTTGGCCTAATATACATTGGAATTGTAAAATCACCGGCCGGCATTGCATTCGGGAAAACATCCAAAACGTCTAAGGTATCTTCAAGCTCAATGGAATCTGAGAATTCAGGGTTCTGGTTAATCACTGCATTCCCAGCCGGTCGAATAAAATTTGCGGCCGAAGGAAATTCTAAAGTTCCCATTGTAGTTTCGAGAACTGCAAAAACTCTTTGTTTTCTTGACAAACCAATACTACTTGTCTCGCTCATAATAAATCCCCTTTCTTAATTATTCACCAATCCATGCATGAATTGGAATAGAAACTAAAATTTCATAAAATCCATCATCATCAATGCCCACGCTTGTCGTCGTAACTTCATCCGTTATTACACCACTTAATTCTTTCCGTCGATAAATTTGTTCAAGCCGGTTTGCTAATGTTTTTCCGACTTTTGTTCCAATATTTTGTGGTAAAAATATTGTAATAAAAAACATGCCATGTCTAAGGCTTACTCCTTCATCACCAAGTTCTCCAAATTCAGTTTCAGACATTACAATTACCGGCCGAATCCAAGGTAAATTTTCAGGAACCTTAAAATTGTGGTTTGGCCATGCAATTTCTGTCGCAGTAGCCCATGAAGAATTCAGTGTTGAAATTAATGCTGTATCAATGGCATCTGGAGTCATGATTAATATTCCTGCATATAATCGTAACTTTTTAGGATTTTAGAAAAATGATCATTGAACCTATCCAACGTGATTAAATAAACACCTTGCGGAGCTTTTCTGGTACTCCAACCAGTTTCTATTCTGAATGCATACGGCGTGTTATTGAAAAACCAAACAACTCCACTTTTTACACCGATGGAAATTTTCTTTTCTTTATCGGCAACATCAGCGGTGAATTTAAGTGTGGTTCCTGCTTTTTTAACTGGCAAAGTTAATTCTGTATCAGGCGGAGGCGATAGACCAAATGAAATATCATTACTTGCTCTGTAAAATCCAGTGTCAACAGGAGATCGTCTAAGTATTTCAGCAAAAGCGTCAAGACAACATTTCCTAAAAATTTTATTAAAATCAGCGTCAATCAAATCAGCAATTTCAACCAAATATTCTGCAAACTCTTGTGCTGAATTTGCGATTTTATCGTTAAGATCTTCCATGGTTATTTCAGCCATTATTACCCTTTTTACCCTTTTATTTGGACTTTGTATAATAAATTAATATTACCCGGTTTTATCGGTTTGATTTCACCAACATCAAGATCAATAGAATCTACTAAAAACCTTATTGAATCAGCCGCGTTTAAATCGGGCAAACCAACCGCATCGATTAAAAGTTTTCTATCGGTTGATTTTATAAAGCTGTTGTCTGAACCAACAATAGAAGCGGATATTTCATAATTCTTATATTCAGCGTAAAGACCCTTTATATCATAAGTAGCGATTGTTGTCGCAATGGTATCCAAGGTTGCATTGAAAGCGCCCTGTGTAACTACAAGCAGTTGCAACGAAAAACCTGTTTTTGCTATCGCCTTTTGAACTTTTTTTTGTATAGCTGCATAATTCATAATTCATTAAATCCTCTTGATAGATGCAGTATTTGAATTACGAATCAACCCTTTTAAAAAGCCAAGTATTGATGTATAAATTGCCTTTGAAGGTTCTGATGAAAAATATTCAAACGCAATAACATCAACCTTTTCACTTTTTACGTTACTTGTTAAGGTTTGTTGTAATACACCGGGATCAATAGATTCTTCATAACTTGCCCGGCAAACCGCATTTTTAAGCCCTTTTGGTATCTCTTGGTAAAAAAGTAGGTCAATGCTCGGGTCTATTCTGTTTTCATCGTATATCCCGTATCTGGGCCATTCTAAGGGATTATCATAATTTTCTTTCTCGCCCTTAAAATCAAAAGTTTCCACGTATGCCATACCACGAAAAATCGAAGTTTCTTTATCGGTTGTTGATAAGGAAGCCCACGAAACCAACCCATAATTTTCACAAAATGTATCAACATTTTCAACTGTAACATAACTGTTTGCTGATTGTGTTGCAGCAGTACCATCTTCTATGATTAATGTCGGCATACTTTAAGCCTCCACAATTTCTTTTTCAATTAAATGCTTAGGCTTTATTGAAATGGGTATTCCACATTTTGCCAAAGCAATTTGTAAATCTGTTATTGTTCCCGCCTTAAACGCTTCACAAGGAATCTTTTCCAGTGTATTAAACAACCCATTCATTCCTTTTGCGCCCTGCCTAAATGAGGCAACAGTCCGGTGAAAATAACAATAAGCTAAGGCTTCCGGCCTATGAGAATAAACAAACCGCTGTTCCTTCTTGGCACCATCTTTTTCGTATTCAGCGTATAGTTCCAAAAATTCTGATGAACTATCAATAATCAATGCATCATTATTAATCCAAACCCCATATTCAATGGTTGCCATAGTAAGGTCTAAGTCACCGGGTAAATCTTCTAAACCTTCTTTTAAATATCGATTTGTTTTTACAGGATCTTTAATTTTTTTCATCAGATTGCAAATCAATGTAAAATAAATGCTTTTATTGAATACCTCTTTTGGCATTTCTTTTTTCAATGAAACGTATTTTTCAGCATATTCAACGCATTTTTCAGCATTGCCCATTGTTCCGAAAAGCTGAGAAAGATAAAAATATACCGGATAATCTTTGGCATTATTTTTCAGGCGTTTATATAACAGGCCTTTTGTTCTTTCAAATTTGATTTGCTTTTGTTCGGGCGTTAAATCGTAACCATAATGATTAAGGGTCAGATCGTTGATGAAAACCGTTTGACCAAATTGAACTGGTTGATTATGCACAATGCCTTTATAAAAAACTTGCCCGTTGCGAAAGAATCGGGTCGTATTAAATTTCATTATTACTTTTCCGGCCTGTATATCATTAAACCCAACAGCAACGGAAGAATATTTTTCAGGCAAAGTTTTGATCAGTTTTTTAAATAAGGGTTGATCGGGACAAATAACTTCTTCATCAGCGTCAACAATAAGAATCCATTCCCCATTGGCATACAAAATTGATTGATTCCTATGTTTTGAAAAATCGTTTGCCCACGGGTGATGATATACTTTTGCATTAAAGCTTTCTGCAATTTTAACAGTTTCATCTGTGGAGCCAGTGTCAACAACAATAATTTCATCAACCAACCCCGTTAAAGACGAAAGGCACCTTTGCAGGTTTGCCGCTTCGTCTTTAACCATCATGCAAGCTGATATAAAGGGTTTATTGGTCATTATTTTTTAAGCCTAACTTTTTTTTCAACAACAGGATTAAAAATTGTTTTTTCAGGTTCAGGTTCAGGTTCTGCAACAATATCTTCTACAACTTCAATTTGTTCAACATCCTGAACAGTTTCTTCAGTCGCAGGAGTTTCAACTACTTTTTCAATAGGTTCAACTTTTGTACCCGGAGGATTGATAAAGAATTTACCAGAACGAATTGCCGTATAATGATCAATCTTGTGTAAAAATTTTACCTGTTTCCCGTACTTTGTATATGCATTAAATGACATTATTTTTTCCTTATATGATTGTTGAATTGAATATTAATTCCCAATTTACCAAAATTTAAGCTTAAATCTTCAGCCATTCCGTTCTTAAAACCATCTGGAACATTTTCAAGATTCTTCATGAGTTCTCCAAGTGCTTTCATAGAACCTTGCGCTTGAAGGATGCTTTGATGATAAAGCGCAAAACATAAGGCTTCTGGTCGCAAACTAAAAATAAACCGGTTGCCTTTTAAGCTGGGATTGACCATAAAATTTTCATAAATGGATGAATATTCTTTAGCTGCATTGATAACAAGGTTGTCATTTTTAGTAAAAATACCATATTCAATAGCAGCAAAAGCAATATCCAAATCCCCCGGTAATTCTTTCACGGCAAGATTTAACCAGTCCGCCGCCTTTGTTGAATTTTCGAGTTCAATATAACTTTTTATCATCGTGAAATAAATTGACTGACAAAAAGACTCTTTGTCAGTGTTATTTTCAATTTGGTAGGATAAGTATTTTTCACCCCATTTAACGGCCGATTCATGCATGTTATTATTTGCAAAAATCTGACACAAATAAAAATACATCAAGCCATTTGCAATGTCGTTATCTTCAACACGTTTTAAAAGTAAGCCAGAAGTTCTTTCGAACTTTGCTTGCTTCTGTTCAGGCGTCATGTCGTACCCATAGTGTAAAATATCTATTCCAGGATAAAACATTGCCTTGCCGCCGCCATTAATTACAGCTTGATTATGTACCCGGCCTTCATAATGTATTTTGCCATTAAGAAAAACCCTTGCGCTTGTGAACTGCAAACAGGTCATGCCGTGTTGTATGTCTTTTACATTAAACGCCGCCGCAGGGAATTGGTTCTCCAGTTTTTTAAGAAATTTTCTGGCATCTTTTATTGAACAGCCTTCTTTAAAAGTTATTTCTTCATCTGCATCAATTATAAGAATCCATTTTCCGGTTGCATAATTTATTGATTGATTCCTATGTTTTGAAAAATCGTTTGCCCACGGGCGATGATATACTTTTGCTCCGTATTTTTTTGCAATTTTAACAGTATTGTCTGTGGAGCCAGTGTCAACAACAATAATTTCATCCACCAACCCGGAAAGGGATTTTAAACACCTTTCCAAGTTGGTGGATTCATTTTTAACCATCATGCAGGCACTCAACAGTTTCCCGGTTAAAGCTACCATTGAATCCCCCTTTATTTAGACAACCAAGACTGGAAGCCAATCGACTGATTACCAACAGTTGGGCCAAATGCCGTATAAACCCGAAGATGTCTGTAAATAGTACTATTGAAGAGGTTATGAACTGGATAAATATACCTGCCAACAGCACCAGAAGCCGCCGAATTATCGGAAGATTCACGGGTATGTGTCGTCGCTTCCGGCCCAAGTTTCAACCGGGCCAGTTTAACCCAATCAGTAAATGTTGAAGTTGTGGACGCTTCCAACGCAATTTCAAGCCCAGCTACAGAAGCCGCAGTTGCAACACCAACGACAGAAGCAATATCAAGAACCCATTTGGCTTCGGTATAACCACCACCAGTATCGAAAGTTTTCGCCGTTCCGTCAATGGTTGCGGCCGCAGAACTGTTGAGCAAATTCGTACCATTGC
>JBAYZO010000063.1:0-8399 GCA_041672465.1 Eubacteriales bacterium | reverse complement strand
CTTGACTATTACAACAACACCATTGAATACTCTAACGGAGACAAATATAAAGGGGATATCCTCCAGCTCTACCGCCACGGCGAGGGCACCATGGAATATTACGCCACCGGCGACACCTATACCGGCAGGTTCGCCTATGACGAGATAACAGGCAAAGGCACATATTCGTTCAGCAACGGCGACACCTACACGGGAGATCTCGTGGGGAGCAAAATGGAGGGCAGCGGCAAATACTCTTGGGCCGACGGCTCGGTTTATGTCGGGGAATTTAAAAACGGGCTCGCCGATGGGGAGGGGGTCTTCACCTTCGCCGCGCCGCCGGGAGCCACCGGCTCGAAATATGAGGGGAGCTTTGCCAACGGTGTTAAAAACGGCAAGGGGACTTTTTACTTTGACAACGGGGACATTTATACCGGCTCTTTTGTCAACGACAGGCGGACGGGCACCGGGACATATAAATGGGCGAACGGCGAAACCTATACCGGAAACTTTATTGACAGTATGCTTGACACCCGGCTGAAAGACGAAAAGGGCGAGTTTATACTTAACAAAGACGGCTCTTACGCCCACGGCGAAGCGGCGGTTTACACTTGGCCGTCGGGGAGGAGCTATACGGGTTATTTTGAAAACGGCCATATAGTGGTTGTGGAAAACAAATAACCTGTCGAAATGCCGACATGCCGACCTGCCGGCAAGCCGGCATGTCGGCGTTTCGAAATGCTTGCCGGCAAGCCGGCGTGCATTTCGACTTACTATAAAGGAGACAGATAAGACAATGGCGAAATTTATTCTCTCCGCTTTCGCGGATGAAATCGACGAAAACTTTGAAACGCAGCTAACTTCCTTGGTAAAGCTGAAAATCCCCTTGATTGAGCTGAGGGGGGTCGACGGAAAATCGTTTACCCTGCTAAACGACGGCGAGGTAGGGGAGGTTAAAGAAAAGCTTGACCGCTACGGGATAAAAGTCTGGTCGCTTGGGTCTCCGGTCGGCAAAGTCACCACCGACAAGTTCGGCGAAACCTTAAAAACCTTGGGGCGGGTAATGGATATCGGCGACATGCTTTCCGCCAAGCGGATACGGATGTTTTCTTTTTACCCGGAGAAAAGCGATTCCCCCGCCGCTTTTGAAAAAAAGGTGTTTTCCCTTACCGAAAAACTTCTCTCGGCGGCGGACTCGCGGGGGTTTACGCTCTGCCATGAAAACGAAAAGGGAATTTACGGCCAGTCGCCGGGAGCGGTGAAAAAGCTTGCCGATTATTTTGGCGGAAAGCTCAGATTAGTGCATGACGGCGGCAACTTTGCTTTTTGCGGCGAGGAAGCCGCGGGGTCATACGCGTTGCTTAAGGATTATATCGAATACCTGCATATAAAAGACAGCGTCAAGTCCGGCGCCATTGTGCCGCCGGGGCTCGGTGACGCGGCGATTAAAGAAACTCTCGCCGAGGTACATAAAGATAAAACCGGCGAAGTGGTGCTGACAATGGAGCCTCATCTCATGGCGTTCTCGGGGCTGTCTTCCCTTTCCAACATTGACGACATAACCCATCTCTACACTTTTGACTCGCCGTATGACGCGTTTAGCAAAGCGACGCAAAGCGTGAGAGAAATGCTTATCGGCATCGGAGCGGTCTAAACCGCAAAAATAAAAGGGGGCAAAGGGTTTTTGGCGTGAAACTGCCCGAACCGGCAAAAAAAGTTTATAGGTTTTTTTCCCGCTTCCCCGCTTTGTGGTGTTTTGCCTCGGGGGCGGGCTATTCGGTCGCTTACTTTTACCCGGCGGCGTTTTGCCTTTGCTTTTTGTTTTTATTTTTGTTTTACCTGTGCCTCTTTAAAAAAAATCCCGACGGGAGCGTCGGGCTTACAACATCGCTTTTTAAAAGAACCTTCTTTTTCGGGATCGGGTTTTTTGTTCCCCTTTACTCATGGTTTTTCGCGCTCTACCCGTTTGAGGCTTTTGGGTTTACCCCCGCCGAGGGTCTTTTTATCGTATTCGCCGCGATAATCGGGCTCTCTTCCCTTCATTCCGCCGTTATGGCGGCTGTATTCCTGCTCTCAAAGCTTTACCCAAAGAAAATATACCTCGCCCCGGCGGGTTTCGCGTTTAATATGATGATTTTTGAGTATGTAAACTCGCGGGGGTCGGCGGCGTTCCCTTGGGGGACAGCCGCGCTTGGGCAATACCGCTTTTCGCCGTTTATTCAAAACATCTCGCTGTTCGGCCCGCTTTTTATAACCCTTTCGCTAAGCTTTATCGCGGGGTACGCTTCCCTCTTTGCCTTGTCCCGCGGTAAAAAACATTTGCTGACTTCGGCCGCCGCTTTTATTCTGCCGCTCATAACAGGCTTTGCGCTTCTTTTAACCCCAACCGAAAAAACTCACCCCATAAAAGCCGCTTCTCTCCAAGGGGATATCCCCTCAATGGAAAAGTGGGACAAAGAAAAGAAAAACAAAATAATCGACGAATATTTCGCGCTCGCCAAAGAGGCGGCCGAGAGCGGAGGAACGCTTATAGTCCTCCCCGAGTCCGCCATTCCCTACGGTTATACCGATGAGGTTGAGGAGCGATTCGCTTTGCTGGCGAAAGAGTATACGGCGACGGTTTTAATGTCATCGGTGACAACTCGGGGGGACAAAACCTATAATTCGGTTTTTGCCTTAAACTATGACTCCTCCCCGTCTGAGATATATTCAAAACAGCACTTGGTTCCCTTTGGGGAATATCTCCCGCTCAGCGGGCTTTTCACAAAGCTTCTCCCCTTTGTAAACGGGCTTAACCTTGCCAAAGAGCCGTTTTCGCCGGGGGAGAGCGGGGTTACGATAACCCTCCCCGACTCCACAAAGCTCGGGTGCCTTGTGTGTTTTGACTCGATTTTCCCCTCGCTGGCAAGGGACAGCGTTAACAGCGGCGGCGAACTGCTTATCGTTTCCACCAACGACAGCTGGTTTAAAGACTCGTCCGCCGTCTACCAGCACCTCGGCCACTCCGCCCTCCGCGCCATTGAAACGGGGAAATATGTCGTCAGGGCGGCGAACACGGGGATTTCGGCGTTTATCACCCCGAAAGGGGAGATTCTCTCCCCCACAAAGCCCCTCACAAAAGCCATAACGATTTGTACCGTCTACCCGAATAAAACCAAAACCCTTTACGCAAGGGTGGGGGATATCATTATGGCGGCTCCTGTTTTGTTTGTGATTTATTCGCTTTGGCTTTGGGTGAAAAACCGTAAAAACCCCGAAAAATCCGCCCGGTTGCGAACAAAAGCAAAAAACGCAACCAAAGGTTGACACTTTTCTTGGGCGAAACCTTATTCTGAACACCAAAGTATATAGAAATACTCCCCCGCCGCATATATAATTTATATAGTAACAAGCAAGGGAGAACGATTATGAACATTGAAATGGCAAACAGACTTTTTAATTACCGCAAGCAGTCGGGGTTTTCTCAGGAAGAACTCGCCGAAAAGCTTGGGATATCAAGGCAGGCCGTCTCAAAATGGGAAAGAGCCGAGGCCTGCCCCGACACCGACAACCTTATTCGTCTGTCAAAGCTTTACGGAGTGCCGATTGATACTCTCCTCAACGTAGACCCCGACGAGGTTATTTTTGATGAGCCTCAAGATTCGGGTGAGGGCGAGAACGGGGAAAAAGTAAACGGGGATGAGCAAAACGAGGAAAACGGCAGGCTGTTCGACAAAGCGGGGATACATATTGTCGACGGCAAAGACAGAGTGGCGATTGATGCGTCCGGAATACATGTTAACGACGGAAATGACGAGGTTCATATCGGCTGGAAAGGCGTTAAGGTAAAGCGCGTGGGGAAAAGCGACGTGAGGGTTTCTTTTTCGGGGGAAATTGGGGACGACGACCCCGACGGGGAAAACATACACGGAAAAGGCGAAAAACACTCGCATATTCATTTTAAAATAAAAGACAGGAAAAAGAAATATTTAAAGGATCTTCCCGTAGGGCTGTTCACCGTCATTGCCTTTCTCATTCTCGGCTTTACGCTTGACCTTTGGAACCCCGCTTGGATTCTTTTTATTTGTATACCGGTGGTCAATAGCATTATCAACGCCATCACCTGCCGCTCGATACGCAAGTTTAATTACCCCGTGTTTGTCACCGCGGCATTTTTATTTATCGGCTGCGTCTACGGCTATTGGCACCCCGCTTGGGTGGGGTTTCTCACAATCCCGCTCTTTTACTGGATCTTTTAGCGGAAAAACCCTTGGTTAAACAAAACGGCTAATGTTAATAAATTCTTTTATGTAACGAAAAAAGCGGTTCTGCCGCTTTTTATTTTATGATTTTTTCGGTTTTTACCATGTTTTCGGCCTGTTCAATTTGTTTTCCCCTCGAGAAAGGCTTTTTGAAAAACCCCGCCGCGCCTTTGGCGCTCTCGCCTAAAAACAGCTTCAGCGCCGCTAATAAAGCTTTTTTAACCTCCGGTTCGGCGGATCTGAACGCCTTTAGCAGACTTAGCTTGCCGTTTTTCAGCTGGGTGAGAGTCTCGGCTTTTGTCGAAACAAGCATATCGAAAAAGCTTTCGGTGAAACGCTCCTTGGCGTCGTCATCCATGCCGCGGAGAAATTCCGAAAGCACAAAGTTAAGACGGGCCATTTCTTTTGAAAGCGTTCTCACCTTAACAAATTTATTTCGCCTTATAACCCAAGACAGCGCGTCATGCTGCCACAGCCCGCGGTTTTCGCTCTTGACTATCGTATATTTTTCCTCATGGTTTAAAAACATCCCCACTACCGAGCACTCGGGCACAAAAGTGCGGATTTTACCGCTTATCCCGGCGTAGCCGTCTTTTTGTTTTAAGTCGACGGAAAACCCGGGGCCGTCAAAGTTATACACGGCGGTAATCCGGGAGGCGCAGTACCCGCAGCTTGACGCCGCCCACACGGCGAGGTTCCCGCCCTTGCTGTGGCCGCCTATGATAAGGTTCCCATCAAACGCTCCGCAAAGAGCGCGAAGATAGCGCTCGGCGTGGATTTGGGAGGGAACGGGCGACCTGAAAGTCATGTTGAAGTTTTCTTTCCAGCCCACAAGCGTGTCGTCGGTGCCGCGGAAAGCGGCAAACAGCGTTCCAATCCCTGCGGAAAAGCAAACCGCGCCGAACTGCTCTTCGGTTTGACTGTCGGCGGCGCACTCGTAAAACAAAACATCCTCCCCGCCAAACCGAGCGGACGAGGCCGCCCGTTTTAAAAGGAGGATAATTTTGGGGGATATCAAAGCGCCAAGACTTATTTCGCCGGTTTCGCCGCCGCGCTGTTCAAAAAACCGTCTCGACGCCGCCGACAGCTTTACCCCCCCGCCGTCTCTTATTCCCGGCACGATTCCGGCGTAATCGATATATGAGAGCTCGGAGAGAATAAGCGCGTCGATATCGCAAAACGGCGACCGGTCAAAAGTTAAGTCGCCGCGCCAGTCAAGGTAGTCAAAAAGATTTGCCATGCGCTCCTCCGAAAAAACGCCTTGGCTTTTAAAGCCGTTGTTTTTAACTTACTCCGCCCTCCCGCATGGGATTTTTTACAGTTTGTCACGCTTAACGCAGATATTAAATTGAGTTTGGAATAAACGCGGGATTGTTGGCAAAAATACTGTTACAGGAATAACTTGATAATGAAAAAGGATGATTTATGTGACAGGAAACAATGCCATCAGGAGAGGAGACATTTATTACGCAGACCTATCGCCTGTAATAGGTTCGGAGCAAGGCGGGGTTCGCCCTGTGCTGATAGTGCAGAACGATGTGGGAAACCGTTACTCGCCCACCGTGATAGCGGCGGCGATAACAAGCCAGACAGGCAAAGCAAGGCTCCCAACTCACATAGAAATCGGGTCGGACGCGGGGCTTTCAAAGTCTTCCGTCGTGCTGCTCGAACAAATACGAACGATAGACAAGCGCCGGCTGAAAGATAAAATGGGGCATCTTAGCGAGTCGACGATGCAGCAGGTAAACGAGGCGATCAACGTGTCATTCGGGCTCTCCGGCGAGGGCGGCGAAGCCGAGAGCGCCGAGGGCTCCGCAAGCTGATATACTGATATTCTAAATAAGCGAATTTATGCCTTATCAGCTTTTTGGTTTTTATCGCGCCTTGCTATTAAACCGGGGTTTTCACTCCAAAATAAATTACCCGGGCGGTTCGCCGCCCTTTTTTTACGGCAAAAACCCGCTTTTACCCCGCTCCAAAAAGCTGTTTAAATATATTTTTTAACTACCCTGCCGCTCACCGAACACAGCACCTCATAATTTATAGTGCCGAGCGCGCGGGCGAGCTCATCCGCGGTAATTATGTTCCCGAACACTTCCGCCTCGTCGCCAACTTTGCAGCTTATTCCCGTGACGTCCGCCACGCATAAATCCATACATATCCTGCCTATCACCCTTGCCCTTACCCCGTTTATGGCAAGGGAGGCGTTCCCCGAAAGCCGTCTTGAAAAACCGTCGGCGTAGCCGACCGAAACCACGGCGGCGTCAAGGTCGCGCTCCGCGGTAAAACCCCCGCCGTAGCTGACTTTGTCGCCTTTTTTCAGCCTGCTTATCTGCGCTATGTGGGACACAAACCTCATGGCGGGTGAAAGAGACTTGTTCTTTTGGCCGTTTGGCATAAAGCCGTAAAGAAGAATACCGGCGCGAACCGCGTCAAGGCAGGTTTCGGGGTAGTTAATTATCCCGCCCGAATTGCAGCAGTGCCGTATTCCCGGCTCAACCCCGGCTTTCGCGCACTCGCCGCAGAGTTTTGTAAAGATAAAAAACTGTTTTTTGGTGAAATCCTCCCCGCCCGGCGGCGGCAGGTTGTCCGAACAGGCGTAATGGGTGAAAATGCCCTCTATATTAAGGTTAGCAAGGGACGCTATTTGTAAAATATCATGGGTCGCGGCGCTTATATCTCCCTCGTTATGGCAGTACAGGCCAAGCCTTGACATTCCCGTGTCGACTTTTATATGAACTCTAAGCCGAGGAGCGGAAGCAGACAAAGCCTTTGCGTACTCAACCGAATTAACCGCTTGAATAAGGTCGTTTGAACATATCTCGTCGGCAAAACGCGGAGGGGTCACCCCAAGGACAAGGATATCGCTCTTCACTCCGCATTCCCGGAGTTTAACTCCCTCGTCAAACGACGCCACGGCAAAAAAGCCGCACCCCGCTTTTTCAAGCGTATGGCATACCTCGGCGGCGCCGTGACCGTACGCGTCGGCTTTTACAACGGCAATAACCCTTGTTTCTTTCGGCACAAGGGTTTTTATGTATTCAAAATTGTTTTTAATGCTTTCCCCGCTTATTATCGCCTGAGATCTTTGTCCGTCCATATATTTTTACACACAATATGTCTCCCGGGTTTTCCGGGATAAACTCCTTTGTACTTATTTTTATTACGGCATAAAACTATATGCCGTCTTCGCCGAGCCCTGCGCTATTTCCGCCGTGGTTATCTTTCCGATATCGCTGTCATAATAAACGGTATAGATCTTTTCGCCGTCAATTACTTTGAGAGCGGTCTCGCCGTTTGAAGTAGATACGGTAAATAAATTGTCGTCAATGGCTTTTACCACTTTGTCGACAAGGGTGTCAAGGGCGAACAGCTTTGCGGAGGCGGCGCCGGGAAGCGTGACCACAAGCCCGTCGTAGGACGCCGTTATCCCCGAGGAGGTTTTTACAAGCTCAAGTCCCTCAAGGGTCTGCGGGTTTGTAAGCGTCATGGTAGCCTTGCCGTTTTCTTTTTTGTATTTGAAGGCAAACTCGTCGGTTTGAACTTCATACTCAAAGGGGGTTAGAAGCTTTGACTTGATTTCCCCCGCGTGGTCGGCCGCCCCGCAGGAAAACAAGAACGATATAACCAGAGCCAAAGCGACAAGAAGATTTAGCCTTTTAATTTTAACTGAAACTGAAACTTTATTCATGCAGCACCCCGAAAAAAAGTATTTTGGGAAATGCTACCGGGCGGTTTTCAGCCTAATATTCTGCCTATCTCAGCCGGCAGGTCGTGCGGGAGAAGCCCCCTCGCGCCGTACTTCGTCTTAAGGTTGTCAGCCGCCTTGCCGTGGGCGTAAACCCCGGCGCACGCCGCCTTGAGCGGGGGCACGCCCTGAGCCGCCAGCGACGCTATCACCCCGGCAAGCACATCTCCGCTACCGCCTTTCGCCAGCGAAGAATCCCCGGTGGTGTTGACGTACACCCCCCCGTCAGGGGACGCGATAACGGTGTGATAACCCTTAAGCACAAGCACAAGGCTGAACTCCATCGCGAAAGCTTTGGCGCACTCGATTCGGTTTTTGCTGATATATTCGATATCCTCGCCCATAAGCCTTGCCATTTCGCCGGGATGAGGGGTCAGAATAACGTCGCCCTGCATTTCCATCAGTACATTTATATGCTGGGCGAGATAATT
>JBAYZO010000062.1:0-8917 GCA_041672465.1 Eubacteriales bacterium | reverse complement strand
AATTTTTGTGGTATCTATTCTTGTATACGCCCCGTACACGTCCGGGCGGGTGTGGAGAGCCATTACAACCTCCTCAAACGGAGCGTTGCCGGCGCGCTCGCCAAGCCCGTTTATGGTACACTCGACCTGCCCCGCGCCCCCCAAAACGCCCGCGAGGGTGTTTGCCGTCGCCATTCCGAGGTCGTTGTGACAGTGAACCGAAAGCACCGCGCCCCCGCATTCGGGGACTTCCCCCCTTAACCACTCGATAAGGCTTTTCATCTCCCCCGGCGAAGCGTAACCAACCGTGTCCGGGATATTTACAACCGTAGCGCCGCTCTCAATTGCCGTCTTGACCACCCGCGCCAAAAAGCTCCTGTCGCTGCGGGTGGCGTCCTCGGCGGAAAACTCAACATCGCCGCAATAGCCTTTGGCGTATTTTATCATGGCGGCAGCTTTTTCAAGCACCTGCTCCGGCTTTAACTTTAATTTATATTCCATATGAATGGGCGAAGTGGCGATAAATACATGAATCAGTGGCGAAACCCCATTCTTAACCGCCTCGTAAGCCTTGTCGATGTCTTTCTCGTTGCATCTGGCAAGGGATGCGACAGAACAATTCTTAACGCTCCGGGCTATGGTCTCCACCGATTTGAAATCCCCCGGCGAGGACGCGGCGAACCCCGCTTCTATGACGTCCACCCCGAGCAGTTCAAGCCTGCGTGAAATTTCTATTTTTTCATCAAGATTCATGCTGCAGCCGGGCGCCTGTTCCCCGTCGCGGAGCGTGGTGTCAAAAATTTTTATTCGCCTTAACTTTTTTTGTGACGTTTGCTTTATCTCGGTGTTCATTTTAATAAAACCTTCTTTCTTTGGTTTATGCCGATTAGCTTAAATTTATGGTCGGGCTGTAATTTTCAAACAAAAAAACAAACCCGCGGTGCGCTTACGCCGCGGGTTATTGTGGGTTAATAAAGAAACTAAATTAAACCGACAAATTAACCATCCGTACACGCGCAGCGCAAAAAGCCGTTATTTTTGGTTAGACCCAAAGAAATAGCGGTTAGCAGCACTGCGGATAGCGTGAGGAAACGGTTCATTTGCGGCTCCTTTTTTGATTTTTAATAATATATCATATATATTTCAATTAGTCAACAGTTTTTTCTTATTTTGTGAAAAATCGCCGATTATATTGTTCAATGATCAAAATTAAAAAATGAACAGTTATTGATAGTAGAATTAATAAAACCGGAAGTTCGCGATCACTTTTCCCAGCACATCGACTTGTTTTGTAAAAATAGGTTTCATCCCGTCGTTTTCCGGCTGGAGCCTGACGCGGCCGTTTTCCCGGAAAAAACGTTTTACCGTCGCTTCTTCTTCTATCATGGCGACAATTATCTCGCCGTCCTCGGCGTATTGCCTGCCCTCGACGACAACAATGTCGCCGTCAAGAATGCCGGCGTTTTTCATGCTCTCCCCCATAACGCGGAGCGCGAACAGGTTGGAGCGCCCCCTTGACATACTGACGGGAAAATCCACATAACCCTCATAGTTTTGGATAGCGGTGATTGGAACCCCCGCCGTGACCCTGCCGAGGAGGGGTACTTTTAAGGTGGTTTCCCTGCCGCTTCTGCCTGTTCTCTCGCCGTATCTCGAACGCTCAAGCGAAACAGCCCTTGATTTGCCGTCGTATTTTTTAATATAGCCCTTTTCGTCAAGCTTGCGGAGATAAAGGTGTGCGGTTGAAGTGGATTTTATTCCGAGCGCCCCGCAAATATCCCTAACGCTCGGGGCGTAGCCTTCGTTTTCGATAGTGCTTTCCAAGTAGTCATAGATTCTTTTTTCCTTTGGTGTGAGTTCAACCATTTAAAACACGCCTTTCATATAATGTCGGGGATTTTTCCGTCCTTTATGGTTTTTATAAGGGAAAGGAAAGGTCAAAAAGCTGTACCGCGCGGGTAGTTTCGCCTTTTATATAAAGCCAGCCGAACAGCGCCTCAAGCCCAGTCGCCCTTCTGTAATCAAGCTTTGTCGCGGATCGCGGTGTATGGGGGGACTTCGCGTTTCGGCCGCGCCTGAAGACGGCCTCTTCTTCTAAAGTAAGGTGCGGCAGAAGCCGCTCTACAGCCAAAGACTGTGACGCCGCGGTGACATATGAGAGCGCTTCCCTTGAATGGTCGGCAGAGCTGCCGGGGGAGTTTTTCACGATTCTTTCCCTCACGAGAAGCTCAAAATACGCGTCGCCCAAGAACGCGAGCACTAAGTTCGGGTAATCGCAGTTATTGCTTTTGCCGGTCTCGCCGTTCATAGTTTTTTCAGCCTTACGCCGTCGGCGGTGTCCTCAACGGCATAGCCCATTTCTCTTATTTTGTCCCGTATTTTATCCGCCGCCGCAAAGTCTTTGGCTTTTTTAGCGGCTGTTCTCTTTTCAATCAAAATCTTTAGCTCGTCTTCCGCTCCATTAGCGGATATTTCGGCGCCGCTTTCAATTAATTTTTGGCTCTCTCCGTAGGAGACGGCGTTTTTAATAAGGTCAAGCGACAAAACCTTATCAAAGTCGGCGATAAGGCAAAGCTTAGTGGCGCCCGTGGCGCCGGATTTCAGCACGTCGTAAATCGAAGTAACGGCGAGCGAGGTGTTTAAATCGTTCCCCAACGCGCTTACAAAAGCGGCTTTGTGGAATTTAAAAGCTTCTTTATCAATAGCGGAGTCGGTTTTATCTTCTATAAGCGGTAAAATTCGTGATAACAGCTTTTCATAAGCGGCTTTCGCGTTATCAAGGGCGGGGAAAGTGAAAGAAAGCACTTTGCGATAATGCGACATAAGGCAGAAAAAGCGGTAAACCATCGGGGAATAGCCTTTTTCAACAAGCGTTGAGAGGGTTAACGCCCCCCCTTTTGACTTTGACATCTTGCCTGTTTCGTCTTTGAGATGCCTTACATGGAACCAAAAGTCACACCAGTGACCCCCTAAAAAAGCCTCCGACTGGGCGATTTCGTTTGTGTGGTGGGGGAATGCGTTGTCCACCCCGCCGCAATGAATGTTAAGCTTTGGGCCTAATTCCTTAATGCTTATCGCCGAGCACTCGATATGCCACCCCGGGTAGCCCGTTCCCCACGGAGACGGCCATTTAAGCTCTTGAGAGTCAAACTTTGATTTTGTAAACCAAAGTACAAAGTCGTTGGGGGACTTTTTGTTTTGGTCTCTCCCCACGTCTTCCCTTACCCCGACTTCAAGGTTTTCCGCCAAATGGCGGCTGAATACAAAGTATTTACTCAGCTTTGAGGTGTCGAAATAAACGTTCCCCCCCGATTCATAGGCGTATCCCTTTTGAATGAGCGAAGAAATAATATCGATATAATCATTAATTCTTGAAGTCGCGGGGATAACGATATCGGGTTTTTTTATATTTAGCTTTTCAAAATCTCCGAAAAAAGCTTGTGTGTAAAACTCGGCGATTTCAAGAACGGTTTTTTTCTCCCTCTTCGCGCCGAGGAGCATTTTATCGTCGCCGGAGTCGCCGTCGCTTGTCAAATGGCCGACGTCGGTAATATTCATGGCGCGCTTTAGGTCATACCCCAAATAAATCAGGTATTTTTCAAGGATATCCTCCATGATATAAGTGCGGAGGTTGCCGACATGCGCGTAGTGATACACGGTGGGTCCGCAGGTATACATGGTCACGGTTTTTTCGGCGGGGGAAAATTTTTCTTTGTTTCTGGTGAGCGAGTTGTAAAGCTTCATTTTGTTTTTGATTCTCTTTATTTATTTTGTGGGGTCAATATACTGCCAGTAGCCCTTTATGTATATGTACCCCGAAAACACGGTGAAGAACATTGACACAAGTATTGCCGCAAGCGATAAAAACCCGCCGAGGTTTATAGTTATGGGTTCAAGCAAAACGACAATTACGCAGACAATCTGCGTCACCGTCTTCATTTTTCCCCAAATATTTGCCGGTATGACAATGTTTGAGTCGCCCGCCACCACAAGCCTCAGCGAGGTTACCATTAGCTCGCGGAAGATAATAATAAGTGCGTTCCAGAAGAACACGCTCTTTAAAAATCCCTGAGAGAGCGTTTGCCCCGCCGGGAATATGAAATCCGAAAAAGTAATGGCGAGTATGGCGGCGAAAATCATAAACTTGTCGGCAAGCGGGTCCATAAACTTGCCAAAGCTGGTGACAAGCCCTTTCATACGGGCGATTTTTCCGTCTAAAAAGTCCGTGATGGAGGCAAGGATAAAAATAGCGGCGGCAAAAATCCGCGACCACGCGATATGCTCTCTCCCAAATAAGGGGTAAATCATAAAAAACGCGAAAAATGGGACTAAAAACGCTCGTATCATGGTGAGTTTGTTCGGCAAATTAATTTTCATCGGTGTGTTCCCGCCTTTTTTCCCCGAAAACAGCTTTGCCCAACAGGTCATAGCCTAAGGATTCGGTGATTTTTACATTGATATATTCGCCTTCCCTAAGGCGTTTGGAATCAGAAGAAAAATAAACTTTCCCGTCAATATCCGGGGCGTCCGCTTGGCTCCTGCCATAGTAGCTTTCGGCTATTTTATCATACCCTTCGCAAATCACCTCAAGGGTCAGGCCGATTTTTGACTCGTTTCGCGATTTATGTATCTCCATTTGGGCTTTCATGATTTCGTCCCGCCGTCTTTTTTTTGTTTTGGCGTCCATTTGCCCCGGCATGGAGTAGGCGGGGGTGTTTTCTTCCCTTGAATACTCAAAAACGCCGAGCCGCTCAAAGCGTGTGGATTTTACAAATTCCAAAAGGCTTAAAAACTGTTCTTCGCTTTCCCCCGGAAAACCGACTATAAGCGAAGTGCGGATCGCGACCGACGGCGCTCTTTCCCTAAGCCTTGAAATGGCGCTCACGATAACTTCTCGCCCGCCGCGGCGGTTCATCCGCTTTAAAATATCTTCGTCTATGTGCTGAATCGGCAGGTCGATATATTTCACAAGCTTTGGGTTTTCGGCAAATTCGTTTATAAGACCGTCGGTCAGCCGTTCGGGATAACAATACATAAGCCGTATCCATTTAATTCCCTCAATGTCTGAAATCCGCCTGATAAGCGTTTGAAGCGACGGCGTTCCGTATATATCCTCGCCGTAACGGGAGGTGTCCTGCGCCACAAGGCAAACTTCGCTTACGCCAAGCCCGGCAAGTTCCTTCGCCTCTTCGATAATATCGCTTATTTCCCTGCTCCGGTATGGCCCGCGGAGTTTGGGTATGGCGCAAAACGAGCAGTGATTGCCGCAGCCCTCGGCTATTTTAAGGTAAGCGAAATACCCCGGAGTTGTCACAACGCGGTTGCCGCCGAGGCTCGACCCGGCCGGTTCCCGCAGACAAGTGTATTTTTCGCCTTTAAAAGCGGCCTCCACGGCGGCGGTTACTTCGTCAAAAGACCCCGTGCCGATAATCGCGTCCACTTCGGGAAGTTCCTTAAAAACCTCCTCGCGGTACCTTTCCGGCAGACAACCCGCGACCACAATGCCCTTTAAGTTTTTATGCTTTTTAAGCCACGCCACGTCAAGGATGTTTTCGATCGCCTCTTCTTTCGCCTCTTTGATAAAAGCGCAGGTGTTTATAACCATTACGTCCGCGTCAATGTCGTCGGCGACGACCTCATAACCCTTTTCAACGCAGTCAGAAATCATAACTTCGGTATTTATCAGGTTTTTTGGGCACCCTAAAGATACAAAACCCACTTTAATTTTCATCGGGAGGCTCCTTAATAGAGGTTATGGCTTTTTGTGAATCCTCCCAGGAATAGCCCAAGCGGTACAAAAAAGCAAACAGCTTTGAAATTGATTTTTTGTCGTTGAGGTCAACTTTGCCCTCATCATGGCGTTTTTTCGCTAAAAAACAAATGTTTTCCTCAAATACGCTCTCGTCTATTTCGTCTATGGCGTTTGTGATGTCTTCTTTTATAAAACCTTTTTCCCTGAGATAAGCGGCGATTCTTATCTTCCCCCATCTTCGCTTTTCGGCGATATCGGAAGAAAGCCGCGAAGAAAGCTCTGAGTCATTTAAAAAGCCTTTTTCGGTAAAAAGCGAAATCACCTGTTCGACGACTTCCCCGCCGAAAGATTTTTCAAGCTTTTTCGCGAGAGCCCTAACCGA
The DNA here is from genome assembly GCA_041672465.1 of Eubacteriales bacterium. Classification (GTDB taxonomy): domain Bacteria; phylum Bacillota; class Clostridia; order Oscillospirales; family CAG-382; genus UBA1206. The sequence goes on along the minus strand of JBAYZO010000062.1, from coordinate 2,804 downwards.
AGAAGGGGAATATGAAAGTATGTTTTCGGCCTTTTTAATGCACTTTAACTTTTGCTCGGCAAAGGCGAGCTTTTCGGTTTCAACTTCCCCGCCCTCGGCTGAACCGAGCGTAAAAAAATCTTTTTCGGTTATTATGTAATCTTCGCCGCAAGCGGTGACGGTTACTTCATGTCTGTTATCGTCAAAGATAATTCTCTCTATGACACAGCGCATTAAAAGTCGTCGTCCGAAAGGTTGGCAAGGCTGTCCTCAATTCCCGTAAAGCCGCCATTTGTTTTTGAATAGGCTTCTTTTATTTTCCCTTCGATCTCAAGTGCCATCGCGCTGTCTTCGGAGAGCAGCTTTCTCAGGTTTTCTTTGCCCTGACAAAGTCGGTTGCCGCCATAAGAAAACCACGAGCCGGCTTTATCAATAATGTTGAACTTAACGCCGAGGTCGACAAGCTCGCTTTCTTTTGAAATCCCCTTGCCGTAAATAATGTCAAATTCCGCGACTTTAAAGGGCGGCGCGACTTTGTTCTTAACCACTTTGCACTTGACATGGTTGCCCACAACCTCGGCTCCCTCTTTGAGCTGTTCGCCCCGCCTCACGTCGATTCTCACCGATGAATAGAATTTAAGCGCCCTGCCGCCGGTGGTAACCTCCGGACTGCCGTAGATAATACCGACTTTCTCGCGGAGCTGGTTGATAAACACCACAACGCAGTTTGATTTTGATATCGCGCCCGAGAGCTTGCGGAGAGCCTGCGACATAAGCCTCGCGTGGAGCCCGACATGAGAAGCGCCCATGTCACCCTCTATTTCGCTCCGAGGCACAAGCGCCGCCACCGAGTCGATGACGACAATTCCCACCGCCCCCGACCGCACAAGCGCGTCGCAGACCTCAAGCGCCGTCTCGCCGTCGTCGGGCTGGGAGACCAGCAAGTCGTTTATATTAACCCCTAATGATTTGGCGTAAATAGGGTCAAGAGCGTGCTCGGCGTCTATGAAAGCCGCGTCGCCGCCCTCTTTTTGGACTTCCGCAATCATATGCAGGGCGACAGTCGTCTTCCCCGACGATTCGGGTCCGTAAACCTCTACGATTCTTCCTTTCGGGATACCCCCTATACCCAACGCCAAGTCAAGCGAAAGACTGCCGGTTGAAACGGCTTTGACCTCCATTGCGGCGTTGTCGCCGAGACGCATGATAATGCCTTTGCCCTCTTTTTTTTCAAGCTGGGCGAGCGCTGTGTCAAGGGCTTTTCTTCTGCTTTCCCTGCTCAAGTCGTTGTCTGCCATTGCCGCGTTTCCTTTCAGCGTATATATTTATATATTATAGTTAAACAAGCGAACTAATGTTCATTAAATTGTATCACAAATAGTTTTTCTTGTCAATATTTTTTTGTTTATTTACAACATTTTGATAATAAGTGGCAAATTGTATTAAAATTACCCAACATTTTGTGTATTTGGCATATTTACTTTATTTGTGTTCGGCAGTATAATAAATATGCCGGTTCACCGGGAAATTGAAACTGGGAGATCGAACAAGAAGGAAAGGTTATACACTATGAAAGATATCTCAAGACACGGCGGGCTTTGTCTTATTGTCCTAAAAGGCGCGAGAGAGCTTGGCGTTTTGGTTGACAGCAGGGTTAAGGCGCTTCGGAACGAAGAAGACTCAGAGCTCTCATATATCCTTCCCATGGAGGAGATACGATTCGCTAACGGCGAGGGCAAGGTTAAGCTTGGCGAATCGGTCCGGGGGAAGGATATTTATATTCTTGTGGATGTCGGCAACTATTCAACAACTTATCCTATGTTTGGCTATGAAAACCACATGGGGCCCGACGAGCATTATCAGGACGTTAAAAGAGTGCTCTCCGCAATCGGCGGCAAGGCGAACAGAGTGTCTATAATAATGCCGCTGCTCTACGCTTCCCGCCAGCATAAAAGAAAAGGGCGCGAATCGCTTGACTGCGCGCTCGCCCTGCGGGAACTTGAAAACCTCGGGGTTGACGCGATAATATCGTTTGACGTGCACGACCCCACGATCCACAACGCGATACCGAACTCATCTTTTGAGAACATTTTCCCGACTTATTCAATGCTTAAAAGCTTTATCGCGAACGAGGGCAACAATATTTTAAAAGACAATATGATTGTGATTTCCCCCGACACGGGAGCTATGGACAGAGCCGTTTACTACGCCGGCGTGCTTGGCGTGGACGTGGGCATGTTTTACAAGCGGCGCGACCACACAAAGATTGTCAACGGGAAGAACCCCATAGTTCAGCACGAGTATATCGGCGGCACGCTTGAGGGAAAGAAAGTTATGATTGTCGACGATATGATCGCGTCCGGGGAGTCGATTGTCGATATTATCACCGAGATATCCTCCCGCAACGTGGCGGAAATATATGTCGCCTGCACGTTCGCGCTTTTTACCGAGGGAGTTGAAAAATACGATAAGCTGTTTGAGGAAGGCAAGCTTAAAAAGCTTTACACCACAAATCTTTCTTATATCCCCGCCGAGGTCAAGGCGCGCCCTTGGTTTGTCGAGGTGGATTTATCAAAGTTTATCGCCAAAATCATCAATACCCTGTCGCACGATGAATCAATCTCCCCGCTCCTTGACGCCACCACGCGAATCCGCCGTCTTCTTAAGAGCGCGTCGCATTAAAGCCGGCTGTTTTAGTCGCTCCAGTCAATATTAAAGGGCGCCCACGCCACAAGCTCGTTGAGCGACGGGTGTATCGCCATTGAGTCAAGAATCGGGTTGAGCGTGCCGGCCTGCCTGCAATACTCAAGCCGCTTTTCGTCCTT
>JBAYZO010000061.1:0-8935 GCA_041672465.1 Eubacteriales bacterium | reverse complement strand
TTGATGAAAGAATTCATGTTAAACACGTTGAAGAAAAACAATTCATGCACTTGTTTATTGGCGTTGATTATGGCGAAACAGACGCAACATCGTTTGTATTGTATGGCTTATTGCCAAACTGGACTGGTGTAAGATTCCCAAAACAATACTGGCATAAAAACACAGTGAGCCAAGGCGACAAAGGCGTGATCGAATACGCTGACGACTTCTTCAGGTTTGCTGAAGAGTGTTACAAAACCTATGGCAAGGTTATGAGAGCGTATGTTGACAGCGCAGCTAAGCATTTCTGGAGTTATTTAAAACGCGAAAGAATACGCCGGGCGATTGGGTATGTAATCATTGAAGAAACAAACAAACAACCACGCGGTGAAAAGTATGACTCAGCGATCGAGGAAAGAATAGCGATAATGAATCTAATGTGTGCGTTGCCGGGCTATATGCAAATTGATCCGTCTTGCAAACATTTAATAAAGGCTTTAATCGAATGCGAACGAGACGCCAATGGCAATAGAAGAGACGATGGAACGACAGATATTGACAGTTTAGATAGTTGCGAGTATGGGTGGCTTGATGATATTCCGATGATTGAATCGGCAATATTACGTGCCAAAGGTTATGTCAGAACTGAAAAGGGGGCAAATTGTGGACAGCAAATATATTAGTAGTTTAGCAAATGTAACAAAAAGGCACGGTTATAACCCAATTATTGGCGATATACAATTAAAACAACAAGAATGGCTGTCTTGGTTCAGAGGAAGCGTTAATGAGTTTCATACGTTTACCCAGAAAATAAATGGCATTACCGAATCGTTCGAGCGCCAAACAATGAACATGCCTAAAAAACTATGTGAAGATATGGCCACGTTGCTGTGGAATGAGAAATGTCATATTATCATAGAAGATGAGCCAACAAGTACGGTTGTTAACCAAATATTGGAAGATAATAACTTTGATGAAAACATGGCGGCGATAATTGAAACATCTTTCGGCATGGGTATGGGTTATATAGTTGAGTATCTTGACAATGGCGAAACTAAACTTGATTTCATTAACTTTGAAAACGCGTTACCGTTGGCATGGAACAATCGAAGAGTAACTGCTTTAGCAACGTTTAGCCAGCAAGCAATCGAAAAAAAGTATTACACTCATATACAGTATCACGAAATTAAAAATGGTAAATATACAGTAACACACGAAGCGTATATATCTGGCGATTCGCAGAACGTAGGAAAGAGAACAAGCTTAGATTATGTATTAGGCAAAGGAACGGGGTTAGATTACTCATTTACATTTGATTCAGCAACCCCCGGATTTCAAGTTATCAAGCCAAACATTCAAAACCAGCATAACATTAATTCTCCGTATGGTGTAAGCGTATACTCAACGATGATCTCATACTTTAAAATCGCAGATACATTATTCGATATGTTTCAATCGGAAGCTGAAGATAACCGCACAAGAATTATTGTTGATTCACAATTATTAGAAACTAAAATGGTTGATAATGAAGAAACCGGAGAAGTGCAATTCGTTAATTATTTCAATCGAAAAGACACGTGTTTAATGGCTTTGCCTATCCGGCGTAAAAATGGAGACGACGGACAAAAGGCTATTGAATACTTTCAAGGCGATTTCCGAATGGACATGCTTGAAATTGGGTTAAATAAAATCTTGCAGACAATCGGATTTAGAGCCGGTTTAGGAAAGAACTTTTATTTATTCAATGAGCAAGGTCAGTATCAAAACGAAAAGAATGTTATTCATTCAAGCGCAGAAACTTATAAAACAAAGAAAAAGCATGAAAAAATCCTTGGAAGAGCTATTAAAGATATGATTCGGTCAATACTTGTCTTAGAAAAAACAGTAGGGAGATATAATGGCGATCCAAATAAAATCGTTATCAAGGTTGAGTTTGATGATTCAATTGTTCAAGACGATGAAGCAATCGCGTTGAACTGGACTAACTTAGCCGACAAAGGTTATATTCCACCGTATTATGCGGTTGCGAAAACATTAAAGATACCGCTCGAAGAAGCAATCAAGATGTATGAAGAAGAAATAGCACGAAAAAAAGCAATCATTCAAGCGTATGAACCTGTAGAGGGAATGGAAAATGACGCGGAAACAACGTGATGATTTAGAAGAAGCATTTATCTATTTCATCGCAATATACGCTTGGTTGCAATATTCTAATTATATCAAAGGAATTATAGCGGGTGAGAAAGAAAAAGCGTTAGACGGCAATATTGCGCTTGTAACAGCGGTGTTTGCAAATATCGCGTTGCAAATGCAAGGCGTTATACCTAAGACCAAGATTATAGATACATACATTCCGGGCGCTGAAAAAGAGTTTGCTAAGTTTGTAATGAAGCATCCACCTGAAGTGAAAACAACGCCAGTTAAGGTTGAAACGCCAAATATCATGTACGAAGCAAGAGTTTTAAGAAGAGCCAATAAAACCGAAGAAGAAATAACAAAGACTTTGGAAAAAAGATACGCTTCTAAAGTTAGGTCAATAAGGGCGCTAAGAACTGAGGGGCATGAAATATTAGAGAAAAGAAAGAATGAAGAAGCAGCGTCAGTTGGCATGAAAAAGAAAATATGGCGAACGCAAAGAGATGATGATGTTCGAGATACGGCATGGCACGATAACGTTGCGGATCAAGAGGTTAATATTTACGATGATTTCAAAGCGGCAGGAATGAAAGCCAATCATCCGGGCGATATACGATTACCCCCGGGAGAAAGAATTAATTGCCGTTGTTATTTAGAATATGTGAAATAAACCGCTTGGGGTTTAAAACCAAGGCATGAAAATATGGGCAGCGCGATGCCGACTAAATTCGCGGATGTCTGCTCAAGACATTAAAAGAGAGGGTATCATGGATAGAATTGATAGAATTGTTGCGAAAAATACTCACGATGGTGTAATCGACTGGGAAGCGGTCGAGGTTAAAGTTAACGAAAGTATCAATGGTATTGTCGCCAAAGACACAGAAAAAGCGATTGCTAAATATTTGGCAGACAAAGGATTCAAAGATGAGAAAGCCTTTGCAGACCATTTAGCAGAACACGAGACGTTGAAAACCACGCACGCTGAACTTACGGCAAAACAGGAAAAAATGTTGCGCGATACGTCGCTATTGGAACTTGGAATAACTGATGCCGAAAAGCGTGATTATCTTGCGTACACAATCGGGAAAAAAGTCGACGATAAAACCGATTGGGCAAAGGCGTTAGCAATATATCAAGAAGAAAAACCAGAATTATTTGCAACTAAACCGATAACAACTGGAGTTAAAGTAGTACCGCCGGGGGCAACTACTGAAAAAATGGGATTTGAAAAAATCCTTGAAGAAAAACACCCGGGAATAAAACTATAACATGAGCGGCAACCCCCGCCATAGAAAAACGAGGTAAATTATATTATGGCTAATCCTTTATTGCCAACCAGTGGCACGCATGAATTGCAGGAAAGGTATGCAAATGCAATAATTGCGATCAAAAGAAAACAGTTAGTAGTTCGGTCATTATTTGGCCGAGATTTCGAGGGCGATCCTAAAGCCGGCGCGGTCAAGATTCCAAAACGTAATACAGAAGTAGCAGTTGGGGCGTACAACGTTCAAACTGGTAAAGCGTTAACATTTGGTGCGACTGAATATGTACAAGTATTAGTTGACCAAGACCAAGCGGTAAATGAATTAATTGACAACTATGAAGCGGCAGCGGTTCCGGACAATGTCGTAGCGCAACGATTGGACTCGGCCGGTTATTCGCTCGGATTAACTCAAGAAATGTATGCTATCGGTGTATTACAGGCTACTACAACCGCCGAATCATCGACAGCGAAATTGACTGTTAACGATGCATATACTTCGATTGTTGCAACGATTAAAGAATTAAAGAAGCTTGGAATTACACCCGATATGATGAGGATTGTTATCAGTCCGGAAACAGAAGCAACTTTATTGGGCGACGTTAAATATGCTAATACTGCATCGCAAATTGGTGCTGAATTAGCGCGCGATGGCGTTATTAACAAAATCGCTGGTGTTAATGTTTACATGAGCCCGAACCTATTGTATGAGGGCGACGTGGCTGGTGACGACCAAGTAGAGTATATCGTATTTAGCCCTTTATGGGCGCAAACGGTAGAAGATTGGAAAGTACTCCCAGCAATTAACGATTTGAAAGATGGCGTTCATATTGGCGCTTCAGCGTTGCAAGGGCGCATTGTTTACAAAGATACCTTGCTTGATGTGCTGACTTGTCGTAAAAAAGTTTATACAGTACCATCGGAATAGTATCGCTCACATTCGATCTTAACGGCGGTAATATAGACGGTGTTACTACTGACGTGAGTGTGAGCGGAGATACAAATGATGACGAGATTCTCGACTTAGCTCCTACACCAGTCCGGTCAGGTTATACCTTGACAGGATGGGCTTATGACGAATCTGGAATATTCCCAGTAGAAGATGGCGATAGATTTACAGCCGCCGATACATTCTACGCGCAATGGACTATTGTTACGTATACCGTTACTTATACTTTAAATGACGGAACTAATGATGTGGCTAACCCCGCAACGTTTGATGTAACAGATTTACCGATTACTTTGGAAGATGCAACAAGAGATTTGTATACGTTTAACGGTTGGTATGACAATGCTGAATTTACTGGCGATGCCGTAACTACAATTTCGACCGTTGGTAATAAAGCATTATTTGCTAAGTTTACAATTATTTAAAATGATGGGGGCGATTTGTGGCGACACGGTTCGCTCCCATTTCCTTTTTAGGGGGTTTAAAATGATTACACAAAACACAATGGTTAAATATGATTTTATAAAAGAAGAATATTATATCACGATTAACGCGATGACTAATATGACAGAATACACTGAAGATGAAATCAAGCGGGTTTTTAAGAACGCTGATAAATCATTAGTGATATTGTCGCAGGCCGTTTATCGTTTGATTTGGAACGCATATATGGGTATTGATAAATATATTCATATCGAGTTTATGAAGAAAAAAATATACTTAAACCAGCACGGTGAACGCGAAGCAATAATTAATGCTATTGTGGAAATGGCAAAAGGTGCGATTGAGTCTGGTATGGATCTAAATGTATATACCGATAACGGAAAAAGCAAATACCCAGAAACAGTATACGACTATTTAGATCAAGCTAATTTGTTAGACGGGACAAGAAAGGTTAATTATAACCTTGAATTTGATTATACGGCGGATGATGAATATGTTGCGGTATAAACCCAAGTATAATAATTTTCGATTAGTTCACGAAGATTCTGATGGCAACCAAACATTAATATATTGTAATAATGTTTCCGCTTCCAAGACGGTTGAAAGTATATTTGCAGCGCCAATTAAAGGTACATCGAATAGGTTTATTACTGATAGCGATATTGACATTAAAATTGATGACGTTATTTATATCGGCGAAGATAAAGTAAGAATAACCGCTATTCCGGAAATGACATACTCATTAAGCAATAATACACGCAGGGGTTGTTATGGCCGCAAAGACAAACTCTTCGAAACGAGTTGATAAACATGGATTTAGAAACCACGAGGAATGTTGTTATATCAAATATGCCGTTTCGCACAGGAAGAATGTTTCTTCATGGGGCTAAGTTCTATGAAACCGAACAATATATACTGACTGTATATGATTTAATGGCAGTACCGTATATTCGCTACAACGAAGAGGGAACAATATTCACAACGAAAAACAAAGGCTTTATATCACAAAAAACGGTAGGGGAATTAATAGCCGTTGAAGCAATGGGAGAAAAAGCAAGTGGTTATGCTGATAATGCAAAACGGCGTGCAGCGATGTTATCGTGCGATTTAAGGGGTTGATAAAGTGGAAGATATAATGACAATATTTGTGGCAAGATTAAACGATAATTCATTAGGGCTAAAGTATGATGGTAATTTCCTATTTCAGTTCCATGATGAAAAACTAACAATATTAGAGCAAGAAACGGGGAAATTAGTATTGCTTGAAAACGATTACTCTCCTGTTGCTATGCCAGTTAAAGAGTGTACGCCTTATTCCGAAAAAAACAAACGTAGGGATTGGCTTATTGAATTTAATATTTTAGCGCGGATCCAAGGAGCGGTATACGATTCAACTGTAGATTTAGATTATGATAATATTAATGCTAAAACATACGCAATGGACGGATTATCGTTAACGTCTGGCGGCAAAAAATATTCGTTTAAAACACGTCCGGTTAGAGAACAAGGGTATGTAACATTGGGTAATTCTAAGTATGTCTTGCTTGCAGTTGTTATGAATATCACAGAGATATTAACCGGGTATTTCGGGCAAGATTCGGTTATCACGCTAACGTATGGCACGACCACAATAACGCCAGATGTAATTGAGTTTGGAAAAGTAGCAACAAGGCGTTATTATACCGGCGATAAAAAAAGCACGGCTACCAATGATTATAATAAAGCGATTGGCCGAGCGATGTCGTTCACATTGAAAATCAATTATAATGGTGAAACACAACTGTTGGCGGAAGTTAATGGCAAATCAACTATCGCGCAACAATATACTTTAACTGAAGTATTTAACTCTACTACCGAAACGTGGACGGTTACATGTGAACAAGCTTCAGAGATTCAGTCGGTTAATGGCGTTAAAAAATTTTCATTTATATTTAAAGAGGCGGTATAATGACTGGCTCAGTTCAATTTAATAGTTCCAGATATGAAATATATCAAATGAAAGAACAAACCAGCGATAGTCCGTTAAGCGCTGAAAGCCCGAGAGAAGAAGCCGGCGCTAAAGGGCATAAATGGGCTGGTGTAGCAATCTTGGCGGCCGTTGGTGTTCAGAGCGCGCAAAAGGTTATTGGAGCATTGAGAACGGAAATAGCCGATACTACAGGCAGTGAATCCACACAAGCAGAATTTAACAATGTAATTACAAGCATTGGCATGATTACTGCGGTAGTAGCGACGCACGGCGCTGCGGCAATAGCGTATACAATTCAGGGCGGTACAGACATGATATTGTATGACCGAAATATTAAACGTAAAAATCGAGAAATAGCATATAATAATACTTTGCGCGGAACAAGGGCAAGCATAGTGGGGGTAATCTATGATTAGTAACACAGTTAAAATCAATAACGTGGAAGTCGATGTTAACAATGCTATCGTTGCAGAAAAGAACCGAAAAGGATCGGTAGGTTATGGATCTATTACCGTCTTTTCGACACGAAGCGAACGCTATGAACCATACACGGTTGTTGATTTAACGTGTGGCGGTAAAATATTTCAATACGTTGTTCAAGCGGACGAACCACATCAAGAAAAAAGCGATAACTATGAGCATGTTATTACCCTTGCAGAATGTATATTGTTTTTTAAAACCGTGTTTCCAGCTGATCGAGGTTTTACAAAAGCAGTACCAATGACGATTGCGGAAATATTTGCTGTTTATAAACGAGAGTTATCATTTTATCAAGGCATCGAGATAGAATTAGAAAATAATACTGATTCAATTTATGCAACTAAAATGCCATGGAAAGAATATGCATCCAAAAACTTTGCGGTTATTATATATGATTTATTTAGAAGAATCGATTGTTTACCACGGGTTGAGTGGGATTGGGCATCATCAACTTGGACATTTTCACGTGAAGCTTTTAATGAAAAAGGAAGCGAAATAACCGTCGACCACGACGCTGCTGATACGATCGTCAATGATATTGATTATGCTACAGACATTAAAGGTCAAGCTCGAAACGCGTTAAGAGAAAGCGATCCCGGGATTTGGTTTCCCGGCAAAAACGAATATATAACGCCCAGAGCAAAAGGCACTTTGTTTCGCGATACGGAGTTGCAATTCCAATTTCCAAGCCCGATAATTACCATTAAAAATGCAGTCTGCTATGTATTGTGTGACATGATATTAGTTGGTGACGCGGATTACACAGAACATTATGTTAAAATCGATTTTACCGGTTCGATATTTTCTAAAGAAGAATGGGAAGCGCTTCCAATATATTCTGATCCTAATTGTAATTTGCATATCACCTATAATTATACAACAGAAGTGTTAGAAGATCCCGATGCACATTATAAGCAAAACTCATTGTATTATGAAATCGGCAAATCAACGATTGATAACTTGTTTTCACAAGAACAATATATATTTTTCACAACAAATGTTGTAACGCTAAATAACGCTATCTATTATTGGCTATTAAAATCGGCCGATGAACAATATGATATTAATTGGGCGTATGGCGCTCCGGAAAGTCCAAAAGTATTACCAGAAGGCTATGCTAATATGGACGATATGGACACAGAAGCGTTTAAATGTAATTTTTTATTCACAACGCAAAAGGATTTCGATTTCAAAACAGAAAAAGCAGATATATCTAATTTGGTTAAAACAACCGTATTAAATGCTCAAAGCGAAAATATAATTGATGCATCAAGATATTTAGAGTCGGCATATGCGTTAGCAAACCGATTAGGGCATCCAGTTGAACGTCGAGAACAAATGTTTAATGACACAGATACAGTATGGGATCTTGGCGACTATGACGCTACATTAGGCACAATTATTGATATACGGTATGCTTATGATCGCTATGCAGTTATTGTAACCGCAGACTTTGCCATTGGCTTTTCAAATACTTCAGGTGAATATTCCATATCAAAAGAGCCAGAGGCGTTTACAATCGGCAAAATTAGGCAACATACTAATCCGATTTACAGCGAGTATTTAGTGTTTTCTAAATTCAACAATCCCGATGACACTATATTCAATTCTGAAGCGAAAGCCACAATCATGAATATTCTTGATTGGGAATCCGCAAATAATGAGCCAATTACTCATGCAAATATGATACCATACCCAACTGATACTTCAGTGTTCA
>JBAYZO010000060.1:0-9115 GCA_041672465.1 Eubacteriales bacterium | reverse complement strand
AAAGGAGTGTCGTCAGACCAATTACCCTCTTATTATGGCTTAAACAACAAGCACGGATTCACGCGGTTGGCTACCGCATTGACACCGTAAATTTATTGTAGCAAAGGAGTGGCGGCGTATGGAATTGACAGAGCGTAAAAAGCGCATTTTAAAGTCTGTCGTCGATTCATATATTAAGTCCGGCGAACCGGTGGGTTCCAAATATCTGACCACAAGCTATGACTTCTCCGTTTCGTCCGCCACCATCCGCAACGAGATGAGCGAGCTTGAGGAAATGGGCTACCTCGAACAGCCCCACACCTCGGCGGGGAGGGTTCCCACTTCGCTCGGTTACAGGATATATATCAATTCCCTTATGGAAAAATATTTGCTCACCATAGAAGAATTGAATTTGCTAAACGAGCTTACCAATTTTAAAATAGGCGAGCTTAACCGCACGTTTGAGCAGGCGAGCAAAATTATAAGCGAAATGACCAATTACGCGTCGTTTTCAGTCTTACGCTCTCCGGAGAACATCGCGCAAAGGTTTGAAACCGTTCTTATCGATCAGTCATCGTTTTTAATTGTCATGATATGTGAAAACGACGTCGTAAAAAGCCAAAGGGTAAAGCTTGGCGAAACTCTAAGCGAGCAGGCGCTAAAGACAATACAAGAGGCGCTTAACGCCGCGCTGACCAAAAAGAGCGCCGACGAGATAAACATGCCCGCCTTTATGGCGTTTGAGAGGACTCTCGGCGAATACGGCTACCTCGCGTCCGAATGCGTCAAAGCGGTTTATGAAATGCTTTCCGGGAATAATAAAGAACACGTCCACATCGACGGCGTTGCCAAACTCCTCTCGTACCCCGAATTCTCCTGCGTGTCAAACGCCAAGTGCGTGCTGTCTCTAATAGAAGAACAAAACAACCTCCTTGAGCTTCTCTACGGCTCTAAAAGCGATAAACTGAATATTTATATCGGCGACGATAATATTAACGATAACAATAACAACAACAGCGATAATTTAAATAAAAGCGCCGGCAAGTTTCTTCTCCCCACAAAAGACACAAGCTTTGTGTTCCACCCGATAAGCGTAAACGGCCAGACAGTCGGCGCCATCGGCGTTATCGGGCCTAAGCGGATGAATTATAAAAAAGTTATCGCGAGCCTGAACTATCTCGCCTCGGGTATCAGCGTTGAGCTGAACTTTAAGGAGGGCGAAAACAAAGACGGCGGAGAACCTTACAATTTAAATATAGACGAGAGCCGAGACGGCAAGCCTCCGCCCGGCAGATAAAAATTTAAACTGAATTTGTTATATATGTTATGTTTAAAATAAAGCACAAAGGAAGGAATCGGGTAACATAAATAATGAAAAAAGATTTTCAAAGCGAAAACAAAACTAAAAATCAAGACAAAAACGAAAAGTTAAACCCTAAAAACTCACCCGCCGGGGGCGAAGACCCCCAAAGCCCCGCGAACTCCGCTGACAAACAAAACGGCATTGCGAACGAAAGCTTAAAGAACGGCGAAAACGGCGCTTGCGGCGCGGAAAACGCAAAAATACAAACCCCCGAAGAAAAACAAATTGACCCTTTCGCTGACAGATATATAAGAATCTGCGCCGAATATGACAACTACCGCAAGAGAAGCGAGAGAGAGAAAAGCGAATCTTTTCACTCGGGCATGACAATGGCGGTTATGGCGTTCCTTCCGCTCCTCGATAACCTTGATATCGCGCTCTCATATGAGCCGGAAAACCAAGGGTTAAAGCTTATCTGCGACCAAGCGAGGGGTGTTTTTGAAAAACTCGGGGTTACCGAAATAGAGTCCGACGGCAAAAACTTTGACCCGAACCTGCACAACGCCGTGATGCATGAGGAAGACGCCGAAAGCGGCGAAAACCTTGTGGCGCAAACTTTTCAAAAAGGCTATATGTTCGGCGATAAGGTCATAAGGCACGCGTCGGTCAAAGTGGTAAATTAAAAGCAAATTAATAATACAAATAAAATTAAAATATAAAGAAATTTGGAGGAAAAAATATGTCTAAAATAATCGGAATAGACTTAGGAACAACCAACTCGTGCGTAGCCGTTTACGAGGGCGGCGAACCCACGGTTATAACAAACGCGGAGGGCGCGAGAACCACCCCGTCGGTGGTGGCGTTTTCCAAAACCGGCGAACGGCTTATGGGTCAGGTGGCGAAAAGGCAGGCTATAACAAACCCGGAACGCACCATTTCCTCAATTAAAAGGGATATGGGTTCCGACCGCAGGATAAACATAGACGGCAAAAATTACACGCCTCAGGAAATATCCGCCATGGTCTTGCAGAAGCTGAAGTCAGACGCCGAGGCGTATCTCGGCGGCAAAGTTGAAAAAGCCGTTATCACCGTACCCGCCTATTTTTCGGACGCCCAGAGGCAGGCCACAAAAGACGCGGGCAAAATTGCCGGGCTTGAGGTGCTGAGAATTATCAACGAGCCCACCGCGGCGGCGCTCGCCTACGGCATGGATAAAGAAATCAACCAAAAAATCCTTATCTTTGACTTGGGCGGAGGAACTTTTGACGTTTCGCTCCTTGAAATCTCCGACGGAGTGTTCGAGGTTCTCGCCACCGCCGGCAACAACCGCCTTGGCGGGGACGACTTTGACCAGAAAATCATAGACTGGATAGCGGAAAGTTTCGCCAAAGAAAACGGAATTGACCTTAGAAAAGACAAAATGGCGCTCCAAAGGCTTAAAGAGGCCGCCGAAAAAGCCAAATGCGACCTTTCGGGGGTTATGTCAACCGAAATCAACCTCCCCTTTATCACCGCGGACGCGACCGGCCCCAAGCATTTTGTTACAACTCTGTCGCGGGCGAAGTTTAACGAGCTCACCGCGGATTTAGTTGAAAAAACCATGGGTCCAATGCGGCAGGCGATAAACGACTCGGGGCTCAAACCCTCTCAGATAGACAAAGTGCTGCTTGTGGGCGGTTCCACCAGAGTTCCCGCTGTTCAGGACGCGGTTAAAAACTTCACCGGCAAAGAACCCTTTAAGGGCATCAACCCCGACGAATGCGTGGCGATAGGCGCGGCGGTACAGGCCGGAGTGCTTGGCGGCGAGGTCAAGGACCTTCTCTTGCTCGACGTAACGCCCTTGTCTTTGGGGCTTGAAACGCTCGGCGGGGTGTTTCATAAGCTTATAGAGCGCAACACCACTATCCCCGTGCAAAAAAGCGAGACATTCTCAACCGCGGCCGACGGCCAGACTTCGGTGGAAATTCACGTCCTCCAAGGCGAACGCGACATGGCGGCGTATAACATCACCCTCGGCAGGTTTATTCTTGACGGAATCGCTCCCGCGCCAAGGGGTGTTCCACAGGTTGAGGTGACCTTTGACATTGACGCCAACGGCATTGTTAAAGTTTCGGCAAAAGACAAAGGCACGGGTAAGGAACAGCATATCACAATTCAGTCTTCCTCTAACATGTCAAAAGAAGACATTGAAAAAGCCGTGAGAGACGCCGAAATGCACGCCAGCGAGGATAAAAAGCAGCGCGAGACGGTTGAGGTGAGAAACACTGCCGAAAACACAATTTATCAGGCTGAAAAAACCTTAAAAGACTTGGGCGACAAAATTACCGACAGCGATAAAGAACCCGTCAACGCGGCGGTGACAAAGCTCCGCGAAACCCTTTCCGGCAGCGACAACGAAGCCATAAAAGCGGACACAGACGCTCTCCAGAAAGCGCTTTACGAAGTTTCCGCCAAGATGTATAAAGGCGAGGATATTTCGGGGTTCGACCCGGGCGCGGGAGATAGCCCATCCGAACCGGGAGATGGCGCTTCACCTGACTCGGACGGCGTCTACAACGCTGATTTTACAGATAAAACTTAAACATCCGCGCCCGCAAGGGCGCGGAAAAACCGTAATTAGGAGCTACCCATGCCAGAAAAAAGAGACTATTATGAAATACTCGGACTTTCTAAAAACGCCTCCGATGACGACATAAAAAAGGCCTACCGCCAGATGGCGAAGAAACTTCACCCCGACGCCAACCCGGGCGATAAATCCGCGGAAACCAAGTTTAAAGAGGTCAACGAGGCTTATTCGGTGCTTTCCGACAAGCAAAAACGCGATTCTTACGACCGCTTCGGTCACGCGGGAGTTGACCCCTCCGCCATGGGCGGCTTTAACGCCTCGGACATGGGGGGGTTCGGGTTTGACATCGGCGATATTTTCGGCTCGTTTTTCGGCGGGGGCTTCGGCAGGTCAAGCCAGAAGGGCTTTTCCCAGCGCGGCGACGATATCGGCGTTGAGATAACCGTTTCGTTTGAGGAAGCGGCCTTGGGAACGCGAAAGGAAATTACCTATAACAGAATCGAGCACTGCCGCCGTTGCGGTGGTTCGGGCGCGGAGGCCGGCACAAAAGCCGAAACCTGCGCGACCTGTCACGGCACGGGAAGCGTGAGAGTTACCCAGCGGACAATGCTCGGCGTGATGCAGTCGACCCGCCCCTGCTCCGAATGCCGCGGCACGGGCAAGGTCATTAAAAACCCCTGCTCCGAATGTAAGGGCGACGGGGTTGTCAAGAAAAAGAAAACGCTCGAGTTTACCGTCCCCGCCGGGATAAACAACGGCGAGCGTATCTCGCTCCGCTCGCAGGGCAACGCCGGAGAAAACGGCGGCGAGAGCGGCGACCTTTTTGTGTTTATAAAGGTCAAGCCCCATAATTTCTTTGAGCGCAAGGAGTACGACTTGTTTTGCGAGGTTCCCGTCACTTTTTCAGAAGCCGCCCTCGGCGCGAAGATTTCCGTTCCCACACTTGAGGGGGTAAGCGAGTTTTCAATTCCCGAAGGCACTCAGTCCGGGTCTACTTTCTCACTCCGCGGGAAAGGCGTCAAATTTATAAATTCAGAGCGAAAAGGCGACCTTTACGTTAAAATTAACGTGGAAGTCCCGAAAAACCTCAGCCAAAAGCAAAAAGACGCGCTGAAAAAGTTTTGCGACATGGCGGGGCAGAAAAACTATGAAAAAAAGCATAAGTATTCCGCCCTGCTTAAAAAACAGTAATTATAAAAGCAAAGGCAAAGTATAAACATAAGGCGAAAAAAAACCCATGGCGTAAAATCCATGGGTTTTTTTGTCAAATGAATATGAGAAAAATATTGTGGCAAGAAGCGAATGAAGTCGTGGCTGCGGCGAAATAGCGAAGCGCGCTCCTGCCTCTCATGTGCCGTCGAGGCACGCTTCATTTCTTCGTAGCGGCGGAGCCGCAGCTTCATGCGCCGACAGGCGCGCTTCATTACAAAATCCTGTTGTGTCCACAACAGGATTTTTTCTGGTGATTCACCGGGGATTCGAACCCCGGACCACATGATTAAAAGTCATGTGCTCTACCACCTGAGCTAGTGAATCTTTTAAGCCGCCCGATAAGAATACCATATGAGGGGGGGTTTGTCAAGCGTTTTTTAACAGTAAATTAGCGCTTTTGCTTAAAAACGTAAAAACAAATAATAAACAGGGTTATGTCGAAAAAACGCTTTATCAATTTTAATTAAAGGTAAGATAAAATCTTCTCTGTCATATCATTGGTGGAAATAAAGTTATTATTCATATTGCGTTCCGCGATATCTTTTGTCCTAGCGCCCGACTCAAGCGCGCTCGCCACCGCGTTCTCAATCTCCAACGCCTCTTTTTCAAGACCGAAGGTAAACCTCAGCATCATAGCCGCCGAAAGCACGGTCCCGACCGGGTTGGCGATCCCCTTGCCCGCGATATCTGGCGCGGAGCCGTGGATAGGCTCGTAAAGCCCGAACCTTCCCTCGCCGACAGAAGCGGAGGGAGACAGCCCGATCGAGCCGATAATAGCCGACGCCTCGTCGGTGAGGATATCCCCGAACAGGTTGCTTGTCACAATCACGTCAAAGCGCGAAGGGTTTTTAATAAGCTGCATCGCGGCGTTGTCGATATACATGCTCTCAAATTCAACCTCGGGATAATCCCCCGACATTTCCATAAGCGTTTCTCTCCAAAGCCTTGAAGTTTCAAGCACGTTTGCCTTGTCGACGCTTGTTAGCCTCTTTTTCCTCGCGCGGGCAAGCTCAAAAGCCATTTTCCCCACGCGTTTTATTTCTTTATCGGTGTAGCTTTCTGTGTCAAAAGCAAAAACTTTGTTTTTTGTAGCTTTCCGCCCCCTTTTGCCAAAGTAAATCCCCCCCGTGAGCTCCCTTACAAAAAGCATATCAATTCCCTTTTCGCGCACGCTTTCGGCAAGCGGGGAGAAGCTTTTAAGCGGCTCATGGAGGACTGCCGGCCTTAGGTTAGCGTAAAGGCAAAGCGAGCTCCTTAGCCCGAGTATCGCCCTTTCGGGGCGGAGTTCCCCCGGCAGGCTATCCCACTTCGGCCCCCCGACCGCGCCGAGGAGCACCGCGTCGCTTTTTTTGCAGATGTCAATGGTTTCCTCAGGCAGAGGGATACCCTCGCGGTCAATGGCTTCCCCGCCGGCGCAGGCGTATTCGTAAAGAATCTTGTGGCCGTTTTTTTCGGCAACCCTGTCGAGCACCCTGATAGCGGAGGTGATTACCTCCGGCCCGACGCCGTCTCCCGGGATAAGAGCGACCTTTAACATTTTTCCGCCGCCCACGGTTGTTTTATTCATTGCCGCCGCCCGCCTTTTTAAGTTTTTCGTCAGCCGCCGCCATTTTTAAAAGCCCGCCGGAATCGATTATCTTTTGTAAAAACGGCGGGAAAGGCAAGAGGGGGTATTCCTCGCCTTTGCTAAGATTTTTTATTACCCCTTTTTGAGTATCGATTGTCATAGAATCTCCGTCTGCGGCGCGCTCCGCCGCTTTTTCGGACTCTATTATAACCAGCCCGATATTAATGGCGTTTCTGAAAAATATCCGCGCGAAGCTCTTCGCTATAACGCATTTTATACCGCTCCCCAAAAGGGCGATAGGCGCGTGCTCGCGGGAAGAACCGCAGCCGAAATTAAACCCCGCCACAAGAATCCCCCGCTCCTTTGCTTTTGAGGCAAAGTCAGCGTCAAAGTCGGCCATGGCGTGCCTCGCGAGGATTTGCGGGTCAAAGCTGTTCAGGTACCGCGCCGGGATAATCACGTCGGTGTCAATGTTGTCGCCATAAATAAACGCTCTGCCTGTAATTATCATAATTTTTGTCCTTTCACACTGCTTCTAAAGGGGAAACTATCTCCCCCGCTATGGCGGAGGAAGCGGCAACCGCCGGGCCGGAGAGATAAACCTCGCTCCCCGGGTGACCCATTCGCCCCAAAAAGTTGCGGTTCGTGGTCGCGATAGCTTTTTCGCCGTCCGCCAAAACCCCCATATGCCCGCCGAGACAAGGCCCGCATGTCGGCGTCGAAACCACACAGCCGGCTTGTATAAATGTTTCGATATATCCTTTTTTAAGCGCTTCAAGATAAATATCCTGCGTCGCCGGGATAATTATAGTCCTTGTGCCGGGGTGGACTTTCTTCCCGCTGAGTATCTCGGCCGCCGCCGCGAGGTCGGAAATCCGCCCGTTGGTGCAGGAACCAATAACGCATTGGTCAACCTTTACCCCCGAAATCTCGTTTACCGGGAAAGCGTTGTCCGGTGAGTGGGGCGCGGAAACCATAAACTCAATTTCTGACAAGTCAATCTCATACACCTTGCCGTAAGCCGAAACCTCCGGCGCGAAGAGGGGGAAGGTGGGGTTGTTTCGCTCGCTTTCATAAGCCGAGGTTATCTCGTCCGTCTCAAATATCCCGTTTTTAGCCCCCGCCTCAATCGCCATATTGGCGATAGTAAAGCGGTCGTCCATGGAAAGGCTTCGCAATCCCTCCCCGCAAAATTCCATTGATTTATACAGCGCGCCGCTCACGGTTATCTCCCCTAAAATGTGGAGTATAACATCCTTGCCGCCCACCCATTTTTTCGGTTTTCCCTTTAAAACAAAGCAAACAGCTTCCGGAACTTTAAGCCAGACCTTACCCGTCGCCATTCCAAACGCCATGTCGGTTGACCCTACGCCTGTGGAAAACGCTCCGAGAGCGCCATAGGTGCAGGTGTGGGAGTCCGCGCCGATAACGATATCCCCGCTCTTGACAATCCCTTTTTCGGGGAGGAGCGCGTGCTCTATCCCCATGTCTCCCGCGTCAAAGAAATGCTTTATGCCCTGCCGGGAAGCAAATTCCCTTACTATTTTGCACTGATTTGCCGATAAAATATCCTTACAGGGGACAAAATGGTCAAGTACAAGCGCAATTTTGTTTTTGTCAAAAACATTTTTAAAACCGTGTGACTCAAACTCTTTTATCGCCACGGGGGAGGTAATATCGTTGCCCAACACCATATCAACTCCCACCATAACAATCTCCCCCGCGCTCACTTCCCTGCCAAGGCGGGAAGAAATAAGCTGCCGGGTCATTGACATTTTCGTTTTCGTTTTAATTGCCATTATTTTTCACCCTCGCTATTATTTGCCATCAGCTTGTTCATAGCGCGAATATATGACATTATGCTCGCCTCGATAACGTCGGTGGAAACGCCTTTAGCCGAAAAAGTCTTATCCCCATGGCGGAGCGTAGTGACGACTTCCCCAAGGCTGTCCTTGCCCTCCGAGACCGACTGGATAGCGTAATTTTCAAACACATACTCGGGCGGGGATATTATTTTATCAATAGCCTTATAAGCGGCGTCGATAGGCCCGTTTCCAAGCGCCACGTCCTCGCTCTCCACGCCGTCTTTTTCAAGCGAAATATAAGCAGTTGAGTCTTTCCCGCCGCCGGTATGAACCGAAAAGCGCTTGAGCATAAAGTTGCCGTTGTTAATGTCGGGGTTTCTGTTCCAGACAAGCGCCTCTAAATCTCTGTCGGTGATATCTTTTTTCTTGTCGCAAAGCGCTTTAAAGTCGTTAAAACTTCTCTCAAGGTCGGAATCTTTAAGCGAAAACCCCATTGAGGTAAGTTTTGACTCAAACGCGTGGCGGCCGGAATGTTTGCCGAGCACTATCTGACCGGTGGGAACGCCGATTGTCTCGGGCTTTATTATTTCGTAAGTGTCGGGGTTCGCGAGCATACCGTGCTGGTGGATCCCCGCCTCGTGGGCGAAAGCGTTTGTCCCGACAATCGGCTTGTTTATGGGCGA
>JBAYZO010000059.1:0-9205 GCA_041672465.1 Eubacteriales bacterium | reverse complement strand
CTATCCACAAAGGAGTCCATCATATCGTTAATATCATCAGCCTTGTCGATATGCGACCGATCAAGCACCGTTTCACCATCTTCGGCCGGAACAAGAATCTTGGTGGCAACATTAATATTTGTATCCAAAAGGTAAACATGCGGAAGGTGTTGAAAATTATATTCTGTGGCTTCCTTACGGATTATTGGACCTGTATTTAAAATTGTTCTACCTGCAATGGAATAATTAAAGCTCCGATGTATATCAGCACAAAGAATATTGTTGTATCCGTCATTTCTCACCAAATATTGCTTTGCATCCCAATATTTCTGACCGGGATAAATTGCAGCCTCAGCAATAGGGGCATGAATTACACCAATTTGATAAACACCTTTTACTTTATCAATAATTGGCAACCTGCTTCCAAAATGGGCTCCATAAACCAAAACAGCTCCGTCATCAAAGCTTTCTGGTATGTCTCCAAGAATCTTCACCAATCCTGCCCTTGCCAAAATTCCAAGGTTCGTTCTATACCGCGTTTCTTCATTATACATATAAACGTCATGTTGACCCGCAACCCCAAACACCGAAACTTCAGGGTATTTTTTTAAAAATTCAATAATCATTGGTAACAACATCCATGAACGAGGGGAATTAAAAAAGTCCCCAGCCTGTAAAATTGCAGCATTGTTTTCAGAAGCTAATTTAAAAATAAAATCAAGCTTGCCCCATTGTGTTTCAACAAGGTTATCACTTCGACCTTTTGGATTTTTTACCAACAAATGCAAATCAGAAACTTCAATAAATTTCATAATTCAGCCTCTTTTCTTTTCTTTTCTCAACTGGCTTTGGATATTTTTTACCTTTTTTTGGTGAGACTTTACCTTTTCTTGTAATAGACATTTTTCTTTTTGTTTCGTCAGAAAACTTATTGCCTTTGTTTGGTGATACCCTACCTTTCAATGATTCTGATATTTTTCTTTTCCAATCCTCTGTTAATTTTCTACCTTTGTTTCCAACATTAGATTCTGATATTTTTTTCTATATTCATCAGAAAATTTCTTTCCTTTCCAGTAGTGAGAATTATTATCTGATATTTTCTTTCTTGATTTTTCTGAATGAATGTACCCAAATGAACCTTCTCCACCATCGGTCATATTTGTTAATATACCAGTGTTATCGTTTCTTCTGCCATAAAGATTTATTAATTCCATTTCTTTATCAAAAGCTATTTCTTCATCTTTTGTAAATAAAACTATTTCATAATCAACTTCAAGCCCTTCTTTCCAAATTTTTTTAATAACATTTGTTTTGTGTAAATTTCCTTTACGTCCTTTTATAGCTTCCATTTCATGGTGTTCAATACGATAACCATTACAACTACGACCACCTTTACCAACATAAAATGGAATCCCTTCAGGTCTTTTTAAAACATAAGTATAGAACTGATGTTTATGTTCCTTAATAATATTTTTAGCTTCTATTAAATTCATAGTTCCGCCAAAATCCGCTTAAGATCACCAGCATTCATCTTATGATAACAAACTGGACATTTTCCTGCTTCTTTTAATGCCAGTAAATATTCTGCCTTTGCATCTGCCAGTTTAGTTTTTGCTTCATTGATAAATTCAACGTCACTTTCAATATCATTTATACATTCAAACAAAGTGGCCTTATCATCATTTAAAACATTACAAAACTTTGCCGCATCATTAAGCCCGGTAAAAGTTCCTTCAAGCCATGTAAGCAGTTCCGTTAAAACCAATATATTGTCTGAACTATCAACATATAAATTAAAATACGATTCTTCAAGCGTCAATTCATTAAATGCATTTGTGGCCACCAATAAGGGAGCAAATGCATTTTCAAGAGCATTGCAAACAGAATTTAATCGCAACACCATGTCAGCTATTATACTTGCATTTTCAACAACCTCTTCAAATTCATCAAATGAGATTAATTCTTTATGGAACTTTTTTGCCCTTAAAACATACCGTTCAGCCTTAACCATCAGGCCAATTTCAGCAAGCCGTTCGTCTGCATCACCAAGCTTTACAACCGCGTTAAACAACGTATCAATATTTTCAGTCAATACGTTGAATTCCTTGTCTACTTCAACCAACCCTAAAATAATATTCTCAATCTCGTCGACGTCATCATACTTAAGCAGTTTGTTTTTAATATCGTCACGATTTTCTTCAAGCAATGTTATTTTTCGGTTGTTTGAACCAATTTCAGATTTTAAATCAGAAACCCATTCGTCAACCTGTTCAAGCCGCGTTACCCGGTTGATTATACGGCCAACTTCACCCGGCGACTCCATTACCAGAAACGGGACGTCAAATTGTTTCTGCCTACTTAATTCAGACAAATTTAATTTTTCAACAATTTGATCTGGTACTTTATCTTTGCAACCACTAAACGGTTCGCCATCATTCAAAGAATACTCTGTTTTATCAACAACCTTTTCGCCATTTTTATTAATATGAACCGTTCTTTTAAACCCAATTTCATCGCCTTCAATGGTTGTTAAGGCAATTTTAATATCACCCTTTTTACCGGCAAAATTAGAAAAATTCTTGCCGCCCAAAGGTTTATTATCAATCAATAACCTTGTAGCCCTTTGGATCAATGCTGTTTTGCCAGAAGCACCCAGCCCATGAATAATATTCACACCGGGTGAAAATTCCAATTTAGCATATTCCCAACTTTGAAAATTCTCTACAGTTAACGTTTTAAACATTTGTAATTTCCTCCATGAAATAATTATACCTTTATTATTGCTTATTGGAGAAATTATTTATTAAAACTTTTTTCAAATTTTGTGACCAAGAAAGAAAATCATCTAAATTAAAAATAGAAAGATTATCACCACCTTGCAAGGTTAAATCAATTCTGTCAAACGAACAAGGCAATTCATTCATACTTATATCAAAAAAATAATCATTCCGAATTGCAACACAACTCTTCCTTCGGTTACGCCTAAAAATCAGCACCGGTTCACGATTCGTAAGGTCTGCATCTTTTTTGCACTGGTTCCAAAACTTCCGCAACACTGGTTCCATTTGTGCTGAATCTAAGAAGTCCAAAACGTCCCAACGAACTTCCACTTTTTTAATTACCTTGCCGACCTTGTCTTTTATCTTATTTTTGGTAGCATACCCGGTCTTGCATTCAATACTCCATGCCGCTATAAGTGGTTCTCCAACAGAATCGTTAAAAGTTAAGTCACCAGCCTGATTTGCCGTATCTTTGCCGGCCTTCCGTCTGGCTGTAAACCTTGCGCCCGAAGCATCTGACCGACCAAAAACATCTTCTCTGTCGCCTGTCCACCAAATAGAAAGCAATTTTGCAATCTCATTTTCATACGAACCGCCCTTTGCCATATCAAACCCCTTTTTAAAATGGAATAATTGCATTGACGAATGCCGTTTCCCATTTGTCCCATTGTTCTTCCTGTAAAAAATACCGGAAACCGTATTGACCAAAACAACTTTTCATCATATTAAGATCAATTTCGTCCACAACCAAATCAACCTTTAGTTGTTTCCTACCGTTTGAATACGGCAATGAAACAAGTGGTAAATTTGTTTCAATAAGCTTTTTACTTTCATCAGAATTAATTTTATCAAAAATCTTACCATTCTTCAGCATGCCAAGTAAATATTTTACAGCTGTTTTATCACCAATACCTTCAATGCCGGCAACATTATCCGACCTGCATCCGGCAATGGCCTTTACCCGGCTCCATTGTTCAGGCTTAAGCCCTAAATATTCATCTTCAAAGTTTGCCTGTGTATAAAGCTTTTTAAAATCATAAAGCTTAACCCTGTCACTCTCTAAAAATTGATATAAATCCTTATCTTTTGCAACCACAACAAATTCTTCGTCAGAGTTATTTTTTACAATCAAAGCAATGATATCGTCAGATTCATAACCACTTTGCATAAAAATATTTTTAAAACCTATATATGGCAAAACCTTTTCCCGCAATTCATACCGCTGTCGCCGTATTTCCTTGATTATGGCTATTTCTTCAGGTGTTTTTTTATCGTCTTTTCTGTGGTCTTTATACGCAGGATAAACAAGTTCTCGGTAAGAATTTGCAGAATCAAAACAAAAAATAAATTGATCGGTTTGGAACTTCAACGCCAGTTTAAGAACTTGCCGCATAAAATCAAAAATTATATGAGTTTGCTGTCCATCATACGACAAATTCTCCATGCCATAAGCGCCACGATAAGTCACATAATGGCAATCCATTATTATTTTCATATCAATACCTTTTTAAACGGTTTGGCTTAACGGCTTCTTCAATTTCCAACCAATATTCTTCCGTCCGCATTGCCAATTCTTTTTGCAAACCTTCATCTTCAATTTTCTTTATCAAATCAGCACGTTTATAATTTTCACCGTCCCAGCTTAATTCACGAACTTTTGGCCCATAAAGATAAGCTAAATTACTACCAATATCATCAACACCGTAATCAAACAATATCAACAATGTTGCTTCCCGAAAAGGTTTAGACACTTTATTCCGTTTGAACTTTGCCATTGTTCTTACACCAATCACCCGATCTTCTCCACGAAACGTTTTCTTGATTTTTTCAATCTCGGCAAACCAACAAACTTGATGAGTATAAAAATCAAGTGCTTTACCGCCAGCCCTATTATATTTTTCACCAAAAGTGACTCCGATTTTTTGCCTTATTTGAGAAATAATAAGAACAGTTACATCTTTTTTTTCCATAATTGAACACATATTGCAGAAAAAACTTTTACTTAAATACGCCGCTTTTTCTGTACCATATGTTCCATCTTCTTCTTTATCGGTTTTTGCAGCTTTTTCAAATCTATCAAGGCCTTCTTGTGAAGCAAGTGCATCAAGACTATCAACAATATAAAGCAACATTTCACCGGGCTTATTCCCACCAACTTCTCTTGCTATATTCCGACCAAATCCCTGTACTGTTTTTGAACTAATCCATTCAACACCATCAACAAAATCTTGACCATACATTTGATCAATCGGGAAATCCATAACCCCTTCCGTATTATCATAAATAATTCGAACTTTTTTTACATCAGGAAAATTATAGCTTTTATTTCCAACCATATTATAAAAAACATACGCCGCCAGTTCCAAGGCCATAAGTGTTTTCCCACTGGAGCCGTCACCAACAAAATTAATAATTCTGCCTCTTGCCCAGCCACCACTAAGGCCTTTACCGGAAGCGGCTAAATTAATCATTATTGAACCACTATTAATAAATTCGACTGATAAATGCTCAGTTTTTTTTAAACAAATAGGTTCTTTTGCTTTTGGTTCTGCCGCTCTTTCAATTTTCATAACGCTCCTTTGGTTAAAAGTAAAGCCGGCGATAATTTGCCGGCTTTACTATCAATATGTTAATGTAAATCGCCGTTCAGATTGTTTTAACTTTCACGCTCAATTCGATCTTGTTCTCTGGCACAATCTTTCCAGAACTTACAGGAATCGCATTCTTTAAGTTCGTCAATATCCACGCCAAAAGTACCGCCACCTGGACATTTTCCACCAGATGAAACAGTTTTCTCCGGTTCCTTATCCAGTTTAGTTTTTGTTTTCTGAGTAGGTTTTACTTTTTCATCAAATTTTGCCTCTCTCATAGCAGCAAGCTTTTCTTCAAGCTCACGTTCTTCCCTCTCTTCTTTAGTTTCTTCGACTTCAGGCGGGATATCATCCGATTTTTTTTCAAGTTCGGCAATTTGTTTGAGTAATTCCGCTTTTCTATCGCTTACCGTTTTATCGTCAGCGGGTTTTTCAATTTCCGAAGACGAATCTTTTGATTCATATTTCGATCGTCTTGCTACACGATCAGGATCAACAGATTCCTGTCCCCGTTCTTCGCATTCTTTTTTAGTTCCCCAAAACTGTTCATAAGCTTCTTCTTCTGTCGGAATTGCAATTAATTCATCAAGACACTTTGCCGCATCTAATATTTCATCCGGAACAATTTCATCACGATCTTCAAACCGAACACCAATGAATTTTGTCTTTTCATCCGTGCCTTGCCGATCAAAGGCAATAGACCGGCCTTCATCGGGGTCTGCAAAAGGGATATAAGCTTCAATCGCGCCGCCACCACGAAGATTCGTTTTTTTGGAAATCACATCCAAATATTGTTGAAGCAACCATGCTGAAGTGTTAAAAACCTGCACACCAGCATTCGGGTCTTTTTTATCCCATACATTATAAAGGGTTCTTGGCCAAGCTGCATATCTTAACGGCTTCAATTCATCTTTTGTTGCCCCTTTAGCCGCTCTTTTACGATATTCTACACACACCGGACATTTACATTTTTTATTCGGAAAAGTTTGTTCAAGGCAAATAATATCTCCACCGGAAATAGAAGCGCCTTTATGAACAAAAATCCTCAACACATAAGCATATTTACCCGACCCAGAAATTGGATCATTTTCGCCAGTAACATATGGAATAATGTCAAAAACGTTCTCGCCCTCTTTGCACTTAAAAAACTTTACGCCTTCCAAATTTTTTTTAAACAAACTGGAGTTATTCCGATATTGATTGTTTTCCATATTTTGCCGGCCTTGCAATTCTTCCTTCATTGATCTTCTACTCGGTCTTGCCATTTTTATTCTCCTCTTTTTTATTGACACTTTTTATAAAATAACGATACTTTGCTCTAAAATAACTTATAAAAAAGCCGTAAACAAATATCCGCCAAACAATATAAATTAAAACAACTTCTGAAATAACGTAAAATATGTTTTTTAATAAATCAATCATGATACACCATTAATCCCGGTACGGTTGATTTTAAGGTTTTTTCTAACCTGAATATCCTGCTCAACAGATTGTTTATTTTTCCGTTCAATTGCCATGTCTGTATTAGTTCTTGTATCAGAATAATCATTTGGCATATGATAACCAACCGAATCATCTCTGGATAAATTTTCCAGTGACTTTTTCTTCTGTTCCATTGCCCACTTAACAGCATCAAGCTTATTAACTTCTTCTTCGGCATCAATAAGCTTACTGGAAACTTCTCTGTATTCAAGTGTTGACCTTATTTCGGATTCAATGCCTTTATCTGTAATTTTTTTGCCATCCGCTTCTGCATCAGATTTTACTTTTTTATACAGTTCGGCAATCAACACTTTTTTATCCAGCCAAACACGATCTTTTCTGGCAAGCGCTTCGGCATACTTTATCGACCAATAAGCATAAAGGCCCGGTTGACGAATCCATTCATCATCAAGATTTTTACCAACTACAACATCTTCTTCATAATTTAATTCAGCCACCTTTATCAACCTTTCTTTATTTTATAAAATTAACAACCAAATCATAAATACTCACTCCATATTTATCCAAGCCAATATTTACAGTAAGAATTTCGAGCCTTACAAAATATCCAATTATTTTACCTTTATCTTCTTCGGTTAAAATATTATTTTTTGCCAATTCATCAAGATTAGCCATAATATTTTGAATAATAATTGGTATATTCATTTCAAAATCATCAGCAAAAATTCCTTTTATCTGACCAGACACATAAGGCCACGCTTTTATTGACTTTTCAGCAGAAATTCCACCAACTTCCGCAGATTTTTGAAATGAAGAACCAATACCTTTACCAATTCCAGTTGCTATTTGAGTTGATGCACACCCTGAAAAAAAAATCAAAATAACAGACATTAATATAAAAAATACAAATTTATATTTCATTTATATTCTCCTATCCAATCTTTCTTTTATTATTTAGAAGCCATGTAACAAGCATACGTTAACCCGGCCTTACCAGTATACATGAAGGATTCCAAAAATTGTTCAATAATCATTGCGACACGGTCATTCGGTTTGCCACCAAGCAAAACTGCATTCATATAACCCAACACTGCATAACGAATTTTTTCCGGTTCATCGGTAAGTGTTTTGAGAATTGCCGCAACTTCATCCCATTTTTTACCATAAAGTAAAGCCTGAATAAGGTCTTTGACGATATGGTTAACAGACGCAGAAATAAGCGACAATGCATCTGCTTCATTTTCAATATCCCGAACCATATCTATCGCAACGACAATTTCCCTTGGTACGCCTTCACAACATTCCATAATTGCCTGTTTTACGGCCGGAGACAATTTTATGCCTTCGTCATGGCAAACCCACCGAATCAAAAATTTCATGCCCTTATCATCAAGTGGTTTTACCGAATAACATTTGGCCCGACTTTTAATCGTTTTTGGAACCTTGTTTTCCTCTGTTGTGCAAAGAACAAAATAACAGTGTTGTGGTGGATTTTCCAAGGTTTTAAGCAGGGAATCAAAAGCATTGCCAGTAAGTCTGTGGCACTCATCAATGATATAAACCTTGAATTTACCATTTCCAAGCGGTGAATATTGAGCAGATTCCTTTATTGCCCTTGCTCCATCAATACCGGTATTGTCTGCCGCGTCAATCTCAATAACATCCATTTCAGACGCACCAATTTCAGACGCTATTAAACGAGATATTGTTGTTTTGCCACAACCCCGAGGGCCAGTAAGCAGAAAAGTTCTTGTTCGTTCCAAAGACCCACGCAATGATTCTATCATAACTTCATTTCCGATATATTCTTCAAAGTTCTTTGGCCGGAACTTAAGATGTAATTCTTGTCTTTCTTTTGCCATTGTTCCTCCACAAATTGTTTTTATTTTAAAAATCATAACCTTGTTTATTGGGTTTTAATGAACACTTTCGGCCCATCTCTTATTCTTTGCCATTCACCAGATATATTATTTAATGTTTGATCATCCCTTATTTTTTGCAAAAGATTAAAACACCCGACTACAGGACAAGACAAAACATATTTATTTAAAGGCCTCTGAAACAAATTGATATAAATAACAGTCTGGTCTCTAATCCGAGGCAAACCATTTCGGGATGTATACCTAAAAACAAGAACAAATATGGCAAACAAGACAAGCAGGGCAAAAAACATAAAACTATTATCAGAATAAGCAGTGGTGTCATCAAAAACAAAAAAGTCATCAACATAAACAGAAATTCTATAAACTATATGTTCCATTGAATATACTGACGACATTTGCTCCCCTTTTTTGTTTTTGATGCTTACCGTTCCTCAACCAACCTTAAAATAATTATAACTCACAATTTGCCAAAACGAGAAACTTTCTATATATCAATGACATTTATTTTTTCTTTATGAACTACCAACCG
>JBAYZO010000058.1:0-9302 GCA_041672465.1 Eubacteriales bacterium | reverse complement strand
CTATTTGAGTTATATCGCCCGTCACAACGGCTTTTGAGTTGTTCCCCAGACGGGTCAAAAACATTTTCATCTGCTCCGGCGTGGTGTTTTGAGCCTCGTCAAGGATAATAAAAGAATCGTCAAGCGTTCTGCCGCGCATATAGGCGAGGGGCGCGATTTCAATAATGTTTTTTTCCATATGGCGCGAGAATGAATCCCCGCCGAGCATTTCACCCAGCGCGTCATAGAGCGGGCGGAGGTAGGGGTTTATTTTCTGCTGGAGATCCCCGGGGAGAAACCCGAGCTTTTCCCCCGCCTCGACCGCGGGGCGGGTGAGGACTATCCGCGACACCTGCTTTTGCCGGAGGGCGGTGACCGCCATGGCGACCGCGAGAAACGTCTTCCCCGTTCCGGCGGGGCCGACGGCGAAAGTTATGGTGTTCTTTTTAATGGCGTCAACATATTTCTGCTGGCCGACCGTTTTTGACTTAACCGGCTTTCCCTTGCCGGTCAAGCAAATGCAGTCCCCGTACATGCCTTGCAGTTCGCACTGTTTGTTTTCCTTTATCATGGACACGACATAGTTAACCGTGTTTTCTTCTATCGATTCCTCAAGCTTTGACAACCCCTCAAGCTGCTTGACCGCCTCGCACGCCATTTCCACCCCGGACTGCACCTCGCCCGAAACCCGGATTTCGCCGTCGCGGCTTGAAATTCGCACCCCGAACTCTTTTTCTAAAATATCGGCGTTTCCGTCAAGCGTGCCGAAGAGCTTTAACAAAAAGTCAAGGTTAAGGCTTTCTATTCGTTTTTCAAATGTTTCCCCCATACGCTCTCCCATTTTTTAATACCGCTGTAAACTAATATTTTTTTGCATTATATCATATTATAGATTAAAAGTATATAATTTTTTCGATCTTTGACGGATATGGTAAAACTTTAGTTATTATTAAGGGTTACCCCGGTTGAATCGCCAAATATTTAAGAAAAACCCTAAAATTTATTCACCATGGGTAAAACTGCATAATGATTTGCGCTCCCGGCAAAAAAACTTGACATTTTTTACTTATTATGATAAAACAAATCCAAATTAAAAAAGGGGTAATGCGTATGAAAAAACTGCTTGCTTTTATACTTGTAGCCGTCATGA
This sequence comes from Eubacteriales bacterium, assembly GCA_041672465.1. Classification (GTDB taxonomy): domain Bacteria; phylum Bacillota; class Clostridia; order Oscillospirales; family CAG-382; genus UBA1206. The sequence continues at coordinate 8,173 of JBAYZO010000058.1, read as the reverse complement.
TTCTTATGGCAATGGCTTCGTGCGGCAAAGGCGACGAACCCTCCGACGGTTCGGAAGACAAATCTTCCGCTATCAGCGAGCCCGATACTTCGGGAACGTCAAGCGAACCGGCTGCCGATATCTATGGGCACCTTAGGGATATCGACCTTGGAGAGCGGACAATTAAGATTCTTGTTTACAGCGGCGAGACAAACAAACGGTACCAATCCGCCGAGATCATGGAAAACCCGGATAACCCGGACATTCTGAATACCGCTATCGCGGAAAGAAACGAATTTGTTCAAAACCTTTTAAACTGCACGATTGAGGAAGTAAGGGTTAACGACGTGCTTGCCGACGCCCGTATTGATATTCTCGGCAACGGCGAATACGATATCATTATGCCCTACATGCCTTTCGCGGCGACTTTAGCCATGGAAGGCTCGCTTATCGACCTTAACGAATTTTCCGATATTATCCGCCTTGACGCGGATTATTGGGACCAAAGGGCAAACAGCGACTTATCTGTCGCCCATAAGCTTTATTTTTCAACCGGGGACTTTTCCCTCTTAACCTTTGACTGCACCCACGCGCTGGTGTTTAACAAGACCATTGTCAAAAACACCGCCGGGATGGATGACCCTTATCAGCTGCTCAAAGACAACAAATGGACTTTTGACAAAATGTATCAAAACGCTAAACTCGCGACTTACGAATCGGACGGTTCTGACGGAATGACCTTCAAGGACAACTGGGGTCTGTTTATGAACACCAACTACTGCACAACAATGTTTATAAGCGCCGGTGAAAGGCTTACCGAAAAGGACAGCAACGATTACCCCTATATGGCGCCGACATCCACCCGCGCCGCGTCTGTCGTGGAAAAAATACGGGAGATTTTTACCGATCCGAACTCGACAATTCAAATTGAAAGCTATGTAAGCACCCTCGCCGGGGCGTACCCCGATGTATATTACGCCGCCACCGCCGCCACGGGTGAAAACAGAGCGCTGTTCAGATCCCTCTCAATTGTTGACCTGAAAGAGCTTTCCTCTGATTTTGACTCCGAGTACGGGATACTCCCAAACCCCAAGTATGACGAAAATCAGGAAGAATATTACAACATTGTTTCGGCTATTCTCGCCTCCTGCATTTGCATACACAATCAAGTCGAAGACCCCGACGCTTCCGCCGCCGTCGCTGAAGCGCTCGCCGCCTCCTCCACCGACACGGTTAAGAAAAACTATTATGAAATAGTCTTAAAAGCCAGAAAATTCCCCGATGATGACGGCGAATTCGCGCTGGATTTAATTTTCAACAACCGCGTTTACGAACCGGCGGTCATTTATTCCTTTGGCTCGCTTAACACGTTTATAAACGACTGCGCCTCGGCTACCACAAACATTTATTCTTCCCGCTACGACGCTATTCAAAGCGAAGTAACCACAAAAATTCAGGAAGTTATAGACACTTTTGAAAACTTCGGCTGATAAAACCCTGTTAAAGCAGTTTTTTAAGCCCGACCCCCGAACAAAATTGTTCGGGGGTTTTTTACAACCGTTTTTTGATTTCCTCACGGCTGTACTGGAGCTTATACAAGTCGTAATACTTTCCCTTTCGCTTAAGCAGTTCCTCATGGTTTCCCTCCTCGGCGATTTCCCCGTGGGAGAGAAATATAATTTTATCCGCGTGCTGAATCGTGGACAGCCTGTGCGCCACTATCAGCATTGTGCCTATATTCATCATATGCAGCAGCGAATCCTGAATTAAAAGCTCGGTTTCTGTGTCGATGTTGGCGGTCGCCTCGTCAAGAATCATAAGGCTCGGCTTGTGAAGCACCGTGCGGGCAAAGGATATAAGTTGTCTCTGCCCCGCCGAAAAATTGTTACCCATTTCTCTGACTTCCTCGTCAAGCCCGTTTTTCAGCTTTGAGATAAACGGATAAGCGTTTACGCTTTCGCAGGCGGAAAGTAGGTCGTTTTCGGTAAAGTTTGTCTCTCTCAGCAGGAGATTGCTCCTCACCGTGCCGGAAAAAATAAACACGTCCTGAAGCATCTGCCCGATATTCCGCCGCAGTGAGGATATGGTTATCCCCCGTATATCCCTGCCGTCAATTAGTATTTCGCCTTTCTGGATATCATAATTGCGGCAGACAAGCGAAAGAATAGTGGTTTTCCCCGCTCCCGTCGGCCCCACAAACGCCGCCGTTTGCTTTGGCTCGACTTTAAATGAGACATCCTTAAGCACCCATTCGCCCTCTTTGTAGGCAAACCAGACATTTTTAAACTCAACGCTCCCGATAACGTCTTTTATGTCTTCCGCCCCGACGGAGTCTACAAGCCCCGGAGTGGTGTCAAGAATGGTAAAAATCTTTTCCGCCGAGGCGTATGCGGACTGGAGGAAGTTAAACTGTTCCGCGAGGTTTTGGATAGGCGTGAAGAAAGCCGCCACATACTGATAAAAAATAACTATGGTGGAATACGTTATAATCTGCCCCGCGAACGAAACCCCGCTGACCGCGCTTGTGCCGGCAATATAAAAAAGACAAATGACCGTAAAAATATAAAGCATATACACGCTCGGGCGGAAAATGCCGAACACAAATATTTGCTCGTTCTTTGATTTTTCAAGCGCTTTATTTTTTGCCTCAAATTGATTTTTCTTTGTCTCTTCTTGATTAAAGAGCTGTGTTATTTTCATTCCAGAGAGGTTTTCCGATAAAAACACGTTTATATTGGTCGTGTTTGTCTTAACATGCCGGTACGCCCGGCGGGAAAACTTTCTGAATATAACGGTAAAGGCAAGTATAAACGGCGAAACGCAAAGCACAAGCAGGGTCAGCTTTACATTGACCAAAAGCATCGCCGCGAAGATACCGAAAATCAGGCAGATGTTTTTAATCAAGTTGACTACAATATGCGTGAACATCATGCTCATGGCGTTTGTGTCGTTAGTCACCCGTGTGACAAGCGTGCCGACGGGGATTTCGTTGTGCCTCTCATGCGAAAACTTTTGTATATGGGAAAAAGTCTCTTCCCTTATGTTTGAGATTATCTTTTGCCCTGTCGTCTGAAGCGCGACCGCCTGAACGTAAGTGCAGCCCAGCGAGGCGAGCAGCACCCCGATATAAAGCAGCACGTCTTTTAGGACAGGCGTAAAAGAAGACATTTCGCCCCCCAAAAGAGAAGTGATATGGCCTATGATAAGCGGAAGAATAATATCGGCGGCGACCGTGACCGCCATTAAAAACAGCACAAACACAAAACTTTTTAAATACGGCCTCGCGTAGCCCGCAAGCCTTTTGGTGATGAGCGAATCTTTCATGTTCCGGTCAAAGCCAAAGGCTTCTTTTTTTTCTTTTATTCGGGCGAAGACAAAAAACATCAGGGTGGTGGCGCCCCCCAAAAAACTGCCGATAATAATAAGCGGGTTCATGAGTTCACCTCCCCTATTTCGTCCTCAAGCCGCTGAAGGTCAACCATTTTCGCGTATTCGGCGCAGCGCCCGTAGAGCTCTCCGTGGTTTCCGATATCGACAACCCTGCCGTCTTCCAAAAACACAATCTTTTCCATGTCTTTGACGGTGGACACCCGATTGGCTATAAACACCGTGGTCTTTCCCTTTCGCACTTCTCTGAGGTTTTCCAAAATGGTTTTTTCCGTGTCAAGGTCAACGGCGGAGAAAGAGTCGTCGAGCACAAGGAGCGCCGCGTCTTTCATAACCGCGCGGGCGATGGCGATGCGCTGTTTTTGCCCGCCCGAGACTGTCACTCCCCTTTCGCCGAGCATTGTTTCATACCCCTTGGCGAAAGCGGAGACGTTTCCGTCAAGCGCCGCCAGTGATGACGCCTCTTTTATTATGGGGAGCGGGGCTTCGCCGCCTCTTGAAAAAGCAATGTTAGCGCCTATGGTCTCTGAAAACAAAAAGTTGTCCTGCATGGCATAGGCGAGGTTTTCTCTAAGCGCTTTCATGGGGAGGGAGTTAATGTCCCGCCCGTCAATATAAATACTGCCGTCCGGCACATTGTAAGTGCGGAACAGAAGGTCGACGAGCGTGGTTTTGCCGCAGCCCGTTTTGCCGATAATCCCCACGTTCTCACCCGCGTTGACGGTAAAGGTTATATCCTCAAGCGCGTTGGTCTTCTCGCCGGGGTAGGCGAAAGTAAGGGCGGAAAATTTTATTTCCCCTTTTACTTCCGAATCAAAACCGTACGCGCCCTCTTTGTCGCGCACGATAACTTCGGTGTCAAGCAGTTCGCTGACTCTCGCGAGCGACGCTTTCCCCCGCGAGGTCATTTCAATCAGCATTGAAAGCGCCATAACAGGCCAGACTATTGCCGAAAAGTACGATACGAACATAACGAGTTCTGAAATTGAAAACACGCCTCTGAAAGCTAAAAAGCCGCCGTAACCGAGTATGACGCAAATCACGCTCTGGACAAAAAGCGTGACAAATACGTTAAGGAGAACCGAGGCTTTTGTGTAGTCCACATTGGCCTTTTCGTTCTCCCGGTTTATTTTTTTAAAGAACATAAGCTCTTTGGCTTCTTTTACAAAGGCTTTTATAACGGCGATTCCCGAAAACGTCTCCTGCGCGAAATCCGAAAGTTTTGAATAAGCTTCCTGACGAACAGACCATTTTTTTTGCATATGCTTTCCCACTATCACGCCGATTACCGCCATAAACACCATTGGGATAAGCGAAAGAAAAGTGAGGAACGGGTTAAGGGCCGCCATTTTATAAACGGCGAGCCCCCCTAAGAGCAGCGCGTCAAACAGCATAAGCACGCTGTCGCCGAAACATTCGCTGACGGTTTCAAGGTCGTTTGTAAACAGCGACATGAGCGAGCCCACTTTGTTTTCCTGATAAAACTGCCGCGAAAGCTTTTCGCAGTGGGAAAACATTTCGCCCCTAAGCTTTGCTTCCATTCGTATCCCCGCGCCGAAAAAGCACACCCGCCAGACAAACCGCCCGACAACCATAACGGCCGCGATGATAAGCATCTCATAGCAGATATCGGTAATTATCCCCTTGTCAAGCGCCGCCGGAGTGTTTGGGTCAAGCCCGTCGATAAGCCTTCCGTACAGTTTTGGAACTTGGAGCTGAAAAAAATCCACCGCCAAGAGCGAGAGAAAGCCCAAAAAAAACATCCATGAATATAATAGATAGTACTTGTTTATATGCTTTCCAAAAATCATTAAAAACCTCGCGAAGCTTATTAAAAGTTTTAATCGGTCAGCGCTCTTTTATGCTTGGGTTGCTCCCTTTTTCGGTGAGCATGTAAATTAGTGACGCGAATTCTTTTGGTTTATAGAAAGTTTTCGGGTCCGCCAGCCACTTCTTGACTATCCCCACACAGCCCGCGAGCGTATAGGTGTAAATATACTCATCCGCCACGCCTTTTGCCAAAGGACTTACCTTCCACACCGCAAACACCCTCTCCCTGATAACTTCCCTGACTTTTTCCTCAAAGCGAATGTCGCCGTTAGGGCTGAGCAGCACATTGCAGAGGTCTTTGTTCTTAAACACATATTCTAAAATCCCCTCTATCATTTGCAGCGAGTCGGTCTCCGAAACATAAGTGTCGAGGTAATTGTTGATTCCCTCGGTAAACTCCATCTCAATTTTATTAAGCTGGTCGTATTGATCCGTATAATGCGAATAATAAGTGGCGCGGTTAATATCGGCCTCCTCGCAGATTGCCGTTATGGAAATCCTTGACAGTGGCTTTTCCCGCATGAGCTTGAGTAAAGCTTCTTTTAACACCATTTTTGTGTATCTAACACGCCTGTCTTCCGCCATTGATATGTCCTCCTTTATTTTAATTATCACCCAAAAGAGCAAAAATGATTTTTCATATAATATTTACAATTATATTTGTCGCTTTTTATACACCTCAAACAGTTTTGCATTTTTCTATTCAGAGTTTAAAAAACTGGTGGTTGCTCTTCTGACGCTGTGTTATTATACTATACATATGGCAGGTTGTCAACAGAATGTTTAACAAGTTACCAGAATTATGTTATCTTAATAAGGAATGGTTATAAAATGAATCTATTAACAAGTTTTGTAATTAAAAGAAGAAAGGCGCTGATGATTTTTTTCGCGGTCGCCATATTGGCCGCCGCGGTTTTTATCCCCTTTACCAAAATAAATTATGACGAAACCGACTATCTCCCGGAAGATTCCAACACCAAGGCGGGGCTCGCGGTTTTGGAGCATGAGTTTGGCAGAGGGGGTTCAGCCACCGCCATGCTTAAGTCGGCGTCCCCGGAAGACGCGCTGGTTATAAAAAAACAAATCGCCGGAGTTAAAGGCGTGGCGGGGGTCATGTGGCTTGACGACGCTTTTGCGTTTGATATGAGCGCGCCCGAAACTCAGCGGGACGACAGCTCCGGGGGCGAAAACGGCGACGGTATTCTTTTGTTTTTCAAGGCGATATCCGCTCTCCCAAAAGGACCGGATACCACGCTGAATAAAATATTACAGTCTCTCGGCAATGTTTTAACCGAGGAAGAGCTGTCTTCGGCGATGGCTTTGTTTTTGGGCGCCGGTTTTCCCGGAATTGATTTGTCCGACCCGGAAAGCTTTGAAAAGCCGTTGGGGCTGTCTTACGGTGTCTTTTTATCCGTTATAAACAACGAGATAGAAAGCTTTTACAAAGACGGCAACGCGCTGTTCACAATAGCCTTTGAAACGGGAGACTATTCGTCGGATACGTTTGACGCGATTAAAGAAATATCTTTAATTTCAGAAAATCTTATTCTTTCCGGCAACTCGGCGTCGTCCTACTACGCCAAGCAAAATCAAGTGCGGGAAATTATCTACGCGACGCTTATGGCGTCCGCAGTGGCGCTTGTGCTGTTGTTCATTTTCTCGTCGTCATGGCTTGATCCCGTCATTTATATAGCAGTCATTTTGGCGGCGATAGCGCTTAACATGGGGACAAACGCGATCTTTGGCAGCGTTTCCTATCTCACCCAGAGCGTGGCGTGCGTGCTCCAGCTCGCGCTTTCCATCGACTACGCCGTGTTCCTTTTAAGCCGTTATAAAAAAGAACGCGCCGCCGGGCTTGATGCTCCCGACGCCATGAAAGCCGCGTTGAAGAGATCTTTTACCCCTATTTCGGCAAGCTCGCTTACCACAATAGCCTGCTTTATAACAATTATGTTTATGAAGTATAAGCTTGGTTTTGATATGGGAATCATCATGGCTAAGGCTATTATAATGAGTTTGGTCACGGTTTTCTTCTTTATGCCGGGAATCGTAGTGGCGCTTGACGGTAAAATAGCTAAATATGAGCATAAAACTTTGCAGTTCAAGCCTAAAAAGCTTTCGTCTTTCCTTTACCGTTATCGGGTGGTTTTGTCTGTCGCCGCCGCGGTGATTATTATCCCCGCCGCTTTTCTCGCGTCCGACAACTCCTTTATTTACGGCAGCAAGGCCGCGCAAAGCCCCGACAACACCGGGCTGAAAAACCGCGCCGCGATAGAAGAAGTGTTCGGCAGTCAGGAAAAACTTGTGCTGCTTGTCCCAAAGGGGGAGGAAACGCAAAACGGCCTTACCGCAAGCCTTAAAAAAACAATAGGCGTGGGAAGCGTGGCGTCGCTCGCGCAAATAAACCAAAGCCCGCTCGGCGACTATATATCGGAAAACATTAAAGGCGGTTTTATCGGCGGCGAGAACTATGACAGGATAATATTAACCCTTGAGGTGCCTGAGGAAGGCAATGAAACCAAAGCTCTGATTGACAGTATTAAAAGTCAGCTGAAGCTTGCTTACGGGGAGGAAGAGAACTATTATCTGCTCGGCAATACCGCCTCCGCGATTGACCTTGAGGATACCACCACAAGCGATTTTGGCAGGATCTCGCTGTTTTCATTAATCGCGGTTGGGATAATCGTGGCGTTAGCGTTTAGGTCGGTGCTGGTGCCGGTGCTGCTCGTCGCCGTGATTCAAGGCGCGATTTGGATAAACATGAGCGTACCCTTTTTGATGGGTGATAAAATTATTTTCTTAGGGTATCTCATAATTTCCAATATACTGCTCGGCTCGACGATTGACTACGCTATACTGTTTACCTCAAATTTCTTTGAAAGCCGAAAGAAAAAGCCTGTCAAGGAATCAATTTATTCCGCGTTGTCGGCGTCGATGCGGCCGATACTCACTTCCGGCGTTATCTTTACAATCGCCG
>JBAYZO010000057.1:0-9414 GCA_041672465.1 Eubacteriales bacterium | reverse complement strand
AGCATATAATCTGTTTCTTCATTTAAACTTTTATCACTAAAAGTAAAATATCCGTTTTTCAATTCGATGCCAAAAGTCAACCCTTCATATATCTGAACAAGATTCTCGCCGTCGAGACGGAATATTCCGGGCTTTACGCTGTCTCCAATATAAATATTAGTTTCACCTAAGAAAAACCCCCGAACACTTATATCCGGAGGGGTCAGACGAGTGTAGTTGCCCTCCGCGTCTATACTTATCAGGAAGTTTGTAACCGAGCCGTCTTCGTTGAGAAATGATTCGACTGTATAAATTTTATCTCCGTACGTTTGGATATAAAAGTACCAATCATCGGTTTCATATATTTTTTTCGCGTTGGTGCCGTCCATATCGCAGGTATATACGCCGAACGCTTTCCCCTCTGTTTGACGACATATGCCAAAAAGTTTTGTTTCGCCGGGCGCCAGAAAAAAAAGCAGTTTGTTGAACATACAGTCCGTATGGTCACAAAGCGGGTCGGGGCAGGCGAAGGTAATATTGCCCGTCTGCTTATTATAAACATATATGTTGCCGGATGACTTGAAAAATACACAGGTTGGCGTGTTAACCAGCAATCCGCTTTCGAGGTAATTCTCCGCTTCCCGGTCAAAAGCCTCTGTCAGTTCCGCTTCTGTTTTACCTTTGAACGCGTCAAGCAGTATTTTACTGTATCTGTTATTACCAAGACTTATAACGCCCGATGCTTCATTTGAATTTCCGCTTTCCATAGCTGATATATCATCGGGAACCGAAACTTCGGTATACCCCGGCGAAATACATGAAACGCAAATAACAGACGCCAACATAAACAGTAAAATAATTAAAGATAATTTTATTTGATTCATAACGCTAATCCTTTCCGGGGTGTATTGTCTTCAAGTCATCCGGCTTATCAATAATTATTACGCTATAATAATTATAGAGAAAGATAATTTTAAAACTATTTACTCTGAGTTCAGTAAATAATAGCTCAACTAATATTTGTGTGCTATATTAATTATATCCTATACAAAATAAATGTTCTATTTCTTCAGTCGTATAACAACTATTATCGGTAATAAAACCTCCGTAAGGTGAAGGTTTTTTATTTAAATAAAATCCTATCAGTATATAACAACGAGTTACATTAGTAAAATATTCTGAATGGAATTCATCATACAAATAATTATTCTGCATATAAGTATAAAAGTATCCTTCTATCAGTACATTGTCTATATCATATGTACCTGCTTCTTCAAAATGAGCTAAATGATCTCGATAGCTTCTTATAGTATCATTATTATCCCATTCCATAGAAGAACCTATGGAAGTTCCAAACCATTTACCATTAACGTGACTTTCACACCATATATGATAATACATAGCTGTTTTATAGGGGGGAGTACTTGAGGTTAAATCCCCTAACTCTAAAAAGTTATCATCGGCAACTACATTAGTTGAACAAGAGAGAGTAATTACAATAACAATTACAACGCCAATCAATCTAATTAATACTTTTTTCATAATAAACCTCCTAAAATTTTAACTTTTTTCTACCTTAACAACAGCGAATCTTGCGTAAAAAGACGCTTGCCAATATTGCTACAAGGGATGTAATAAAATATGCATAATATTTCACTCCTTTTTTACTTATTATTTATTTGGATATTTTTACGTATAAAACGGAATGTACCGTCAACATATTCAATTTTACGGATTACGGCCGCTCTGTAATAAGCTTTTTTAATTATTATTTTTTCTTCGGAAAAGCAATGTTCCAAATGCAAGTTGTTATTTCCAAATATAGAAGAAACGTCTTCATTTGTGCCAAGCGCGGGCAAATAAACGGAAAACTTTCCATCCGGAGTAAATATGATATCTCCGCCCGCGGTTTCAAGCGCCGCGTTTCCCAAGGATACTTCATCTTCCTCAAGCACATCCACTATAAAAATAAACTTTTGCCGCAGTGAACCTGTCAACTGTGCCGTATAAAACTGGATCTTGTTGCTCTCAGACAGCTTTTCCGCCGGGAAACAGTACGATACATGCACTTTCCCTAATTCATCAAAAGCAAAATAGCTGCTTTCGATAATTTCACCGTTAAAAATTAAAAATTGAACGATAGGTTTATCGATATATTTTGTGGAAAACGTGACGTCAATCGTAAAATCATTTCCCTTTAATAAATCGGTGTGCTCAATATACCCAAGCGCTCCGTTTGTTAACACGCTGAATCTAAAGCTTCCGGTATTTTCTGTCGGTTCAAAGCTTTCCATACCGGCAACTTCTTTTGTATTTAATTTTACTCCATCGCCGCAGGTAAAACTTGCTCCGGTCCATGCGGAAGTTGACGACTCAATATCTGACGGATGATTGGGAAGCAAATCATAAACCGGTAAAAGCTGTATAGTAAAATCCCCTTGCTCCCTTACGACCGGAGTAAATGAAAGCGCTATTTCATTTTTGCCATATTTTATTTGATACGGATAAGCGGTATAGGTCTTTCCGTCAATATTATATTCTTGTATAACACCATCGGCAATCAGTACAATATGTACATTCCATTCTACGCCGCTAAAAAGCTCAAACTCGTGTTTCAGTGAAATTTCACCGCCATTATAAACGATAGGCGCGTCGTGAAGGAATTCTTCGTTATTTATATAAATTTTTATATTTCTTCTTCCCTGAGACGGACTTGCCGGAGTGAAGTAGTATTCTGCGGAGTCATAAAATGTTTTATCTTCTACCGAATAAGTCAGCGCGTACATTGTAATCATTGAATAATCAACAAATTCCGGTTTTTCAAAAGGTATATATCCTATTCCATATTCCTCAAGAGAATAACAAACGCTTTCTCCCATGCAAACACCGTCATTGAAAAATGTGGTTATATATTTTCCGGGCTTGCCGTAAACACAGAGTGAAAACTTATAAAAATCTTTTTCCTCTTGCTCATATATCGTGTATCCGCATCTGCAGCCCCATTTTTGACCTTCTGTAATATATGACATAAAGCTGTTGGTATCCAGAGCCGCGAGACACTCCGAAACAATGGTTTTATCGCCGGTTTTTTCATTTATCTTTTCTGACATATTGTAAAACTGTATGTTTTCCGCCCCCGCCGGGATTTGTTTTTTTCCGCTGCCTTTGGCGGTATATGATATCGTGAAGGTATAACTTTTTAGTATTTCGCTCGAGATTTGCTCAAAATCCCTGTTAGTGAGCAATACAACCTGAACATCCGAGCCTTCGGCAGCTGCTTTGCTCGCGGGATAGGTAAAATTGATAACCTTATTTTTGCTGAAAGAAAATTCAAGATAACTCATTTTCTCCCCTTTTACCGTAAACTCCAACGGCATACCGTCCGCAAAGAGCATCATACCCATGCACAGCCTGCCATTTTCGGTTTCAAGCGTAAGGGAATTGGAAACATTGCCTTTAACGGTAAAAACGCTGTTTTCCCCCACCTTTTTGCCGTTGCAAGTAAGCAAGGCGTTGAAAACAATATTGTTGCGGGTGTAGGCGCCGCCCTCATCCGGCGTTTCGCTTGTTTCCTCAGAGCCTGTATTGCAGGAAAACAAAGCAAAGGCTGAGATAATCAACACCAAAAATAAAGCAATAATTTTTTTAAGAAGCGTCATATTGAAAAACTCCCTTTCTGTATTTAATATATCATATAAACAAAAGCGCATAGGTATTGTGATTGACGTCCCACAAACCCTATGCGCCTGATAAATAATGTATACATACGGGTGATACAGTTCATTTATCCTCCGTAATGGGTTGATATTATCATTCACATCTATTTATTTGAAACAACTTATATCATGGCAAGACTTATGAGCCGGCAATAATATAATGTCTTACATATATATAATACCATTCATTTCCTTTGTTGTCAATACCTTATTAATACTCATTTGTCTCACACAATAATATTTTTAAATTGCTTCGTGAGCCTTTTCGCCGAAACAGTACAGATAGTAATCCTCAAGGGAAGGCGCCGCTTCAGTTGAGTTCTCGTCCGGCTTGGTATCGGAAAGCACGCGGAAGAATATTTTGTCTCCCTCGCTTCTGACATTTACTATCCTGTAATTTTCCCTTGCCGTCCCAAAGTCTTCCTCATTGATTGAGGTCTCCCACACCTTGCCGAACGCTTTTTCCCTGAGTGACGAGACGCTTCCGCTGTCGAGTATGACGCCTTTCTTAAGCATGATTATCTCGCGGGATATAAACTCAATATCCTGCACCACATGGGTGGCTATTATCACGGTCTTGCTCACGGCGTTTTCCGATATGTAATTCCTGACCGAAATACGCTGCTTCGGGTCAAGCCCCGCGGTGGGTTCGTCGAGTATTATTATCTCCGGGTCGCCGATAAATGCCTGCGCCAAGGCAAGGCGCTGCTTCATCCCTCCGGAAAACGACTTTATCTTGTGACGCCTGACATCGGTCAGCTCCACCGCTTCAAGCAAGTCGGATATTTGCTTTTTCGCCGCTTTGCGTTTCACTCCCTTAAGAACCGCGATATAACTTAAAAAGTCCAGCGCGGTAAAGGAGGGGTACATCCCGGGATATTGGGGCATAAAGCCCAACTTTTCGCGGAAAGCCGCCCCTAACTTAAGTATTTCCGTTCCCTTATAGGTAATTTCGCCCGAATCGGCTTTAAGGTTATCGGTTATAATGTTCATCAGCGTGGATTTTCCGCTTCCGTTGGGGCCGAGCAGAGCGTATACCCCGGGCCCGAAGTCATAGGTAAAATCGATCAGCGCCTTTACCTGACCGTAGGTTTTAGATACGTTTTGAATTTTTAGAATTGTGTTTTCCATTGCTCTCTCCTAATAAGTATGGCAATAACGCCGTACTGATATTGCGTCCGCCGCGGCGGCAATAAGCGCCGAAACGCAGAATAGCAGAACAAACAAACCGTAAACGCCGAAAAGACGGGTGTCCGCGCTTTTTATAAGATAACCGCTCGGCGAAAGCAGGTTCGTGATGTCGATATAATCAAATTTTTCCGAAAAAACAGTTTTAAGTATGTAAGGCAGAAAATATATCCCCGAAGCGACGAAAAGAGCCGTCACCGTTTTCTTTAACAATAGCGAAAGTCCGCAGAGAAGTGCCGCGAAGATGAGATACGCGAGATATTTTTCGGCGTAGTATAATATTATATATTCCGCCAGTGATAAACCGCTGAAAGCCCTGAACGCGGGGATGCTTGCCAAAGGAAGAGAGGGAGACGCGAAATCATAGTTTTTCAAAATATTTACCGCGTCGACCGCTGAAAAAGCGGCAAAAGCCATTGTGGTTATGATAAGCGCGTACGCGAACTTAGCCCGGCAGACCTGAGCGCGCCCGCGGGCGGAGGCGCGCAGTATTTTATCGAACCCCGACGCGTATTCATCGGCGAAAATGCCGGAAAAAAGCACAGCGAAAAGGAACAGCAGCGCATAGTCCGTACCGGCAAAAAAGAGCTTGTTATACCCGGTGTCGTACACGAAAGCCGCGTTCTTCCCCTGCGCCGCGGCTTCGGCCAGATACGCGTTTCTTTCTACCACGCGCTTGAAAGGTTCGCTCTTCGCGTTTGCGTCGTTATACTCGTTTGAATACGCCGCATATTCCTCAAAGGTTATTTCGCCGTTCTTATACGCTTCCTCCATTTCGTCTTTTTTGCCTAATATTTCGGTAAAGCGGGCGCTTTCGGCCGCGATGAAATCAGATTTTTCTTTAGTCCATTCCCCCTCGAGCTTTGTCATATAGTCCTTGAAAAGCGCGTCGCTGAACGAATACGGTTCCCGATATTCGGCAGAGGAAACAAACAGCTTTACGGCGATAAGCAATCCAACGGCAAGAATAACCATGCCGTTCCCCATCGCTTTGCGGAATTCAAACCCGACCATTGTTTTTGGGCTTACGCCGAAATTCGGCAGTTTGAGCTTAAACTTTACCCAACTGAAAGACGCGGATATATTGTGTCCGGTAAACAGTCGGGCGACAATAAACAGCGAAGCGAAAAACAATATCGCGTATATAACGGCGGAAAGCAAAAGCTGCTCAAACAGGAACCCGAAAACATTTACGGCGTTATACTTGCCTAAAAATCTTGCGGTGTCGGTAAGAGCGAAAAGATTCTCTTGGCGGAAAAAGTTATGCGCGTCCGGATATGAGATTATATATAACGCGTAGTTTACTCCCCCCAGCGCCAGCCCGGTAAGAAAAGTCAGCTTAAACGACCTGAAAAGCATTGAAAGCGCGGCTATAACCGCGGCGATCGCGAACAAGAACAAAGCTTTACCGCAAAAGCCGATTGCTATCGCTTCGCCTACTGTGATAAGCAGCGGGCAGGTCTTAAACATCGGTATCGCCTGAACGGCGTTTGAAAGCGAGGAATAACCGTAATAAGCGCCGAACACAACAAAGGAAGCGGCTTGGAACAGCAGCACCGCCGTTATAACGAACAAAAACAGAGACGCTATCTTCGCCGCCACGGTTTTTAACCTTCCGTGACGCGCGGAGCGTACCAGAGGAGCGGCGCCGGAAACATATTCGCCTAAAAAGACGGCCGGGACGGCGAGAAGTATTAATAAAAGCAGAAAATAGTCGGAAGCCGTATAGCCGAAATATTTTTCGTAACCGCGTATGTATTCGAGCTTGATTTCCGCGCCTTTCACGCCGGAATAAACGGCTATCAGGTTTTGCTGATAGGTTATATTAAACCCGTCCTTTTCGCCCGCCTTGCGGGCGTTTTCAAGAAATTTGCCGGCGTTGTTTATTATCTTCTGCGTGAGTTCGGGAAAGCCTTCGGTATAATCGATACGTTCAAACAGTTCGGAAAGAAGAGTGGAATCCGTAATATTCGGCTTATCGGTAAGAGTCGAGGGCAGGCGCGGGCGAACGTAATCATAGTTGCCGCTGCGGTACGCCTCAAGCTCAAGGCGCATGTATTCCGTGCTCAGCGCTTTCAATTCATCATAATAATCCCTAAGCCGCTGGGGGTTTTCTTCGTACATATCAAAAACTTTTTCAATGTCGTCCGTATAGCCGCATCGCTCCGTGTCATTAACGGAGGCATAAATACATAAAGCCGTGTTCAACGCGAGGAGAACGGCAAAAGAAATACAGATGTATTTGTATGAGAGTATTTTTTTGAATTCGTATATTATCAGCTTCATAACTTATCAAAATCCGGGGCTGCCGGGAAATTTTCCCCGGTGGTAGTGTCATAGACAGCGAAATGAACCTGCGCGCTGTAAATTCCGCTTACAGCTTTGCCCGCACAAGTAGAACAGAATGTAAAAGCAGGTATAAACTTAAGTGACGGTACGATTTTGTTTTTCATGAGCAGTTCCTCCCTAACCGATTTGTTTATGAGCAGAGGTAAAAGATTTTTTAGTCTTTTTTCTGTAATCGTCTTCCCCGCCCTGTTATCAGAAGTAGTATGGTTCTCCTCCGCTTTAACATGTAATTATCTACCATATAATAGCATATGCACCATCAAAATACAATATGGTTTTGAATATTATAAGAATAATTTGAGAAGAAATTTTAAAGCGGTAAGAAACGAACGAAGTCGCGGCTTTTCCGCTAATGAAGTTTCGCTGTGGCGAATGGTTGTAATATTATAATAATTGCTTTTCGTCAAGAAAAGCTTCCTTAACTTTTATCTATTCTCTTTTATCTATTATCTGGAAAAAGTCGCAAAAGATCAAGAGAAGAGAAAAGAGAAAAACGAAGAGAGAAAAGTGAAGAGTACAAAAAGAAAAAGCCGCATAACTGCGACTTTTTCTTTTTGGCGGAAAGACAGGGATTCGAACCCTGGGACGGTTATTAGCCGTCACACGATTTCCAGTCGTGCGCCTTAGACCAGCTCAGCCATCTTTCCTTTTATCGAAACGAATTATAGCACAGAAAACACGGGATTGTCAAGTTTATTTGCCAAGAAAGTTATTTCTCCCTCAGCTGTCAGACAATGACAAAATCCCCGAAAAATTCCGGACGGTGGAAGTCCGGCTCGGGCAGATTTATAGGAAAATGCGAGCCGTAATGAGGGGTTTCAGTCTCGTCTCCGCACTTGTAAAAGTTCCCTTTAAAGACTGTTCCGGGGATAAAAAAGTCCCCTCCCACCCCAAAGAGTTTTTCAATCGCAGAAAAAGGCAAAAAAGCCTTTATAAACCAAAAAGAATTCCCTTTGACATCCTTCCCCTTCCCCGGGACAATTTTAATTTCCCCAATGTCAATAAGCTTGTCTATTGGGGTTTTAAACTTTCTTTCTTTCCTTACCGCGGCAAGGAAAGCGCCGTTT
The DNA here is from genome assembly GCA_041672465.1 of Eubacteriales bacterium. GTDB lineage: Bacteria > Bacillota > Clostridia > Oscillospirales > CAG-382 > UBA1206. The sequence goes on along the minus strand of JBAYZO010000057.1, from coordinate 1,115 downwards.
GAGTTAACTTCAAGGTTTAAATAAAGCCCGCTGCCGGGGTTAAGGGAGGCGAAAAATTCAAGACAACTGTCTTTATAGACAGGGTCGCCATAGCGACTATAAACCGCTTTTGGGTTTTCCTCATAAGAGACAAGCCTCAGCGCGAGGCCGGCGTTATGTATTATCACCGCCTGCCCATAGGAAACAGGCTTATAGCCCTCCCCCCAAGGGTAGCAATTTATAAACGCTTTGGGTATATGCAGTTCTTCCCATTCGAGGTTGTTAAAACTTGCCGTCGGGGGTAAGCCTAAAACTTTGTACGGAGCCGTCACTCCCCTGTCCCCCGTTTTCTTATAAGCACCGCCAGCGCGATAGCAAGCGCCATGAGGAGCACGGAGGTAAACAAAATAACTCCGCCCCAAATCGAGGGGACTTCCAAAAACGCTTTTATGTCCTTGACGAGGTAATTTGCGATAGGTATAAACAGCAGAACCAAAGTCGCCACAAAGCACACGGTGTAGCAGAGCGCCCTTATAAGGCGGGTTGACAAAAGAATGTTTTTAAAGCGTTTCGCCTGATTTTCAATGACTTTGTTTTGTTCTTCGTATAAAACGCGGTATTCCTTAAGCTTGTCTTCGGTAAGAGCCGCGACCGAGGCGACAAGCGATTCCTTGACAGATTCCTGCCACTGCTCAAACATTTCGCTTTTAATCGTTTCGATCTTCTCGTCAATGCTCGCGGCGAGAATTTCGTCCACCTTTTTTGTTTTTTCAAGGTTTTGCCGCATTTCCTCGATAAGGTCTGTCTGCGCTTGTCTTAATTTGAGTTCTTCTTCTTTAAGCCTGTTAAATTCGTCCCTTGACTCAATGAGATGCTTTTCAAGCAGGGTAACTTTAAAGTCAGTCTGTTCCTTTTGAAAAACCGTGTCAAATTCTTCCTTTGCGGAAGTCTTCTTCTCGCTCATGGCACACACTCCTTTGCTACAATAAATTTACGGTGTCAATGCGGTAGCCAACCGCGTGAATCCGTGCTTGTTGTTTAAGCCATAATAAGAGGGTAATTGGTCTGACGACACTCCTTTTGGACTTCACGTCCGTAATTGAAACAGTCAGCCGTCCTCTTGTTGTGGCGTTCGA
>JBAYZO010000056.1:0-9598 GCA_041672465.1 Eubacteriales bacterium | reverse complement strand
TATAATTTCTGCATGAGAACATCTCTCTTTCTTGGGAGGTACGGTGAATCATTGCAGAATCATTATACCACAAGGGCTGAGGTGTTCTCTGTTTTCATTTAACTTTACAATACGAATTAAAACCAAAGGAGAATGTACAATGGGTTCACCAGAAATTCCGGTTAAAGAAATAGGCGAGCTTTTAGACGAGGTTTCCGGCAAGGTTCCAAAGCTCATAGGCACGCTGCTTGACACAATGTATTCGGCGGATTCGGGAAAAAGAATGGGGGAGGCGGTCGGTTCTTTCTATAAAGAGCTTGTCGCGTCAGGCATCCCGCCCGAGGAGGCGCTGAAAATGGCAAAAGACTACACCTTGTCTTTCAGAGACGTGGCGAGCCAGTTCAAAGGGAATAAAAAGGAATAGCATGTGGCGGCGTTTCATATAGCGAGGTTTATCCTAAGGTTGTTGTTGTTTTTAGCGTTGCTGCCGTTGATAGCCGTTTATGCGCTGCTTAGGATCTGGTATTTCAGGTTGGTGTTTGTAAGGCATGCCCGCCGCTGCGGCATGCCTAAACGCCACGCTAAAATGGTTTTGAAAAAGACGGTAAAAACAAATTGAATTTTTACATATAACATAAACCCGCCGACTTTATCGGCGGGTTTATAATTTTTTCCGGCTGTTTTAGCCGCCTTTCACTTTCTGTTTGTTTTACTTGAAAAACAAACCTTCGCGTGTTATAATATATAACAGCAAAACACAGGCGGAGGGTTTCACCGCGGCTAAGCTATAAAAACTGCCTGTATCACTTCAAAGCATTTTCTCTTTTTAGAAAGGTTAAGGAACAAACTATGAGAAAATCCATTCCGTTTACACTTGTCGCCTGCTTTTTAGCCCTGCTTGTCATGCCGATTCTTTTGTCCGCCTGCGGCGGCGGAGGCGGGGATGAAAGCGGCTTGTCCGGATCGGTTGATGACAATTCCGACGATAATCCCTCAAAAGCCCCCGAAGAGCCAACCCCCGACCCCAACGCCAAAGCGGTCTGGGAAGACATTTTCGCCGACGAGGACGCGGGGATTTCCTCGGCAAACGATATTTATTCGGCGAAGTATTACTTTGATGGGGCTCTCACCGATGAATACGACAAGGCTCCCGATTCGGGCGACGCCAAGTTTATCCTCTCGGGTAAAACCGGCACCCGATTTGTAAACGTCGCCGAAGGCTATATGTTTACAATCCCCGAGCCTCTTGTGGAGGGCGACTTCAGCCTAAGCGAAAACCGCAGCCGCCTTTTCGCCGGGGACGCGATAATCTCGGTTTCAAAAGAAGACCAAAGCCCCTACGGCAACAACGCGGACGGATGGGAAATTTATCTCACCGAATGGCTGAACAGACTTATAGGCGATATAAGCTTTCTATCGGCAAACAATATTATGAGAACATCTCAATCCAAAACATACACCGACCTTATCCCCGGTTATGAGGTAATGGAATACAATATGTATATCAAGCTTTCCGGGGATATCGAAAGGCCTTATTACAACATTGCCATAATTAAAGAAGTCGGGGAGTATGTAACTTTTTATCTTGTGGTTATGAAGACAAAGAGCAAGGTCAACGACGACTTTACGAAAATGATTTCCTCTTTCGGCTTTTTTACCCCCAGAGGGGAGGCTAAAAACCATGTTGGCGGCTTTGAGCTTGTAATTCCCGAACACTGGTCGGATGAGACAAAGGCGTATTTTGAAAAGCTCCAAAACAACACCGTGCCGGACTGGGGGTTCTTTTACGCGAGAAACGCCCAGCAATATATCGATTGGCTTCAGGGCGAGGAGGGCATAAACTATAAGCCGGAAATTTTTATGACCTATTTGCATATAGGCTATGGGAGCTCCCTCAACTATCTTAACATGAACCTTATAAACGAAAACGCCGGCGGCAACGGGTATAACGGCAAGCCGGTGCTTAACCTGACCTATCAGTTCACCACCACAAACAATAATATAACCGGTTTTTCGCCTATGTTTGACATTATCCGCGGCAAGTATGACGAACACTTCAGAAAGCTCGCCCGAGATATTAAAGAGTACGGAAAACCGGTCATTTTCCGCCTTAACAACGAGATGAATACCGACTGGACTTCGTACTGCGGGATAGTAACGCTGCTTGACCCTGATATTTTTGTCATGACATGGCAGCGGCTTTACAATATTTTCAAAGAAGAAGGAGTAAACAACACAATTTGGGTTTTCAACCCCATAAACGTCACCTGCCCGTTCTGCGACTGGGGCGCTTATCTCTGCTATTTCCCCGGCACGGAATATGTTCAAATGCTCGGGCTTACGGACTATGAACCGGGAAACGCGGGTATGAACTCCTTTAAAACCCTTTATACAAAAGCGTATAACCAGTATATCTCTCAGTTTGGCTCTTACCCTTGGATGATAGGCGAGTTCGCCTGCGGCGCGGGCGGCGAAAAGCAGTTCAGCTGGTCCGACCGCCTTTACCACGAAACCGTGCTTGGGAGAAGCCAGTCAAATCAATCCGCTTGGATAAAAAATATGTTCGAGTGTTTTCTAAAGTCGTCGGAGCCGGGCTATGAGTTCGCCCAAAAAATAAAGGCGGCGGTGTGGTTTTCGACCAACGACTATGTAGACCTTGACGGAAAGTCATATATAGTAAACTATTATCAGCTTGACGAAAGGCTGGAGCAGACGCTCGAAACGCTCAGAGAATGGCTCCCCCGAATCCACGAGGGCGAGTAGATTGCCGGGTAAAATTTATGCGTAAAAAGACAAGCCCCGTCATAACTCAGTTTCTGTCCTACAAAGGGGTTATTCAAAACCGCTCTCCGCTGACAGTCGGCGAGTACAGCGGCGACCTTCATATGTTCTTTAGGTTTTTGTTATCAAATCGAGGGGGCGAAGATTCAAATGCCGACGGCTTCGAGCCTGCCGGCGAAATCGATATCTCGGCGGTGGACGCCGAGTTTATCGCGAGCGTCACTACTTCTGAAATTTATGAGTTTCTCCTTTATCTGGCGAGGACAAAAAAGCTCTCCCCGCGGACGATGGCGAGAAAACTTTCGGCGATAAAAGGCTTTTTTAAATATCACGCCGTTAAGTCAAAGCTGATACCCTCCGACCCGGCAAAGGAAATCGACTCTCCTACGGTAAAACAAACGCTGCCGAAATATCTCAGCCTTGAGGAATCCATAACACTTCTCGGGGCGGTGGACAAAACAAAGCCGTTTTATGAGCGCGACTACTGCATACTCACGCTGTTTTTAAACTGCGGAATGAGGCTTTCCGAACTTGTCGGCATAAACCTGTCTGACATCGATTCCGACCTTATAAAAATGACCGTTATCGGCAAGGGGCGCAAGCCAAGAATAGTTTATTTGAACGCCGCCTGCCGCGCCGCCGTTTCAAACTATCTCCCAAAGCGGGATCTCTTCGCTTCAAAATGCTCCTCGCCGATTGACCTGTCCTCCAAGGACGCGCTGTTTTTGTCAAGGTTCAACCGCCGCATTTCAAACAAAACGGTGCAGTGGCTGGTAAAAAAACACCTTGCGGGCGCCCGCCTTGGGGGAAAAGGCTATTCAACGCACAAGCTTCGTCACACCGCCGCCACGCTAATGTATAATCAGGGCGGGGTTGACATCAGGACGCTTAAAGATATTTTAGGGCACGAGCAGCTTAACACCACCCAGATATACACCCATGTATCGGATAAAGCGCTTGAAAAAGCCATGGACCAAAACCCCCTCTCCGCCCACACCCCGGCGGGGGGAAGTGAAAAGAAAAATTAGCCGTTTGTCCGGCAAAAAAAGGGAAATAATAAAACCGGGGACAAAAACAAACTATTATCCACAAAAAGAAGGCCTGACAGTTAATGATTAAAAACACCATTAAAATAGAGGGATACGACGTTTTCGCCGACGGCAGCGTAAAGCTTTCGGCGCTGCTGCGGTATATGCAGCAGGCGGCGGCCGAAGACCTTGACAGCTATGGGGTCACCTACGACCAGATGCGGGGGGACGATTTAGTTTTTGTCATTGTAAAAATAGGGATAGAGCTGTCGGGGGTAATTAAAAAAGGCGACGAAATAGAGATTTTAACCGTCAACACCGCCGTAAACGGAATAACATTTGTAAGGGAATTTATTTTATATAAAAACTCCCTCCCGATAGCGAAATCCACCACCCATTGGGTGCTTATGAGCTATTCAAGGCGGGTTCCGGTCAGGCCGTCAAGGCTAAACTATAAAACCCAAAGTCTCGGCGACGACTTTGTCGGCGTAAAACTGCCGCGGACGCTGTTTGACGAAGAGAGTTTTGACTTTACAAGCGAGCATAAAGTGGCTTATACCGAAATAGACATAAACAACCACATGAACAACACCGTGTACGCCGATCTTGTCTATAACTACGCGCCGGAGGATATTGTGTCGGGTTTTGGTAAAACACGCCTTGCTGCCTGCAGCATTTATTTTAACGGCGAGGCAAGACTCGGCGATATTCTTACCGTTAAGGTTAAGAGCGTACCCGGAGGTCATATAATAAAGTGTTTAAATAAAAAAACCGGAAAGAGCTGTTTTGATGCAAACGCATTTTTCAAATAGTGACTTCTAACAAAACTATAAAAAAAGCTGCGGTTGCTTAAATTAATCATCTTTTAGTTAAACCGCTAAAAGCTTGTGCTATGAAAGGAACGGTTATAATAATGGCCGTCAAGCGAAATATAACAATAAACAAAAAAGCGTACCACGACTACTTTGTAATAGAAACCGTCGAGGCGGGGATATCGCTGTCCGGCACCGAGGTCAAATCCCTGCGGAACGGACAGGTAAACCTTAAGGACGCCTTTTGCAAAATCAAGGACGGCGAGGTTTTTTTAGAGGGAATGCATATAAGCCCCTATGAAAAGGGGAACATATTCAACAAAGACCCCTACCGCGCGAGAAGGCTCTTGCTCCATAAGCGGGAAATTTTAAGGCTGTTCGGGCTTTCCGCAAGACAGGGATACGCGATTATTCCGCTTTCAATGTATTTTTACGGCAAGTGGGTCAAGGTTGAGCTTGGGCTCTGCAAGGGCAAGAAGCTTTATGACAAAAGGGAAGCCGAGGCCGACAAAGACTCCAAAAGGGAAATCGAGCGGGAGGGGAAAACGTTTCTTGTTAGAAATTAACGGTTATTGGAAATACTGTTCTATTGACAAGTTATTTTAAACCGTTATAATATTAATGCACACGCCATTTGTTTTGACTTAACTGTCTTCCCGGTGTTTTTGCCTTTAATATGGGGGCGTAATGGTTTCGACGGGGGTTTTGAAGCGGCGTAAGCGGGCGGAAGAGCGTGCCTTCCTTAAAAAACGTAAAATTAAAAAATAAACGTTAACAACAGATCATTACCAGTCGCCGCTTAATGCGGTGACCGTCGCGCCCGGGGGGACTGCGGACCGGGTGGCGGCGTCATTCAGCAGTGAACGTGTATCGCCTTAAGCTTTGCGGGCGGACATGAATAAATGAAGCTACCCGTGCCTTCCGGCGGCGTTTTCGGTCGGATACGGGGAAACTAAAAAACGCCTGCGCCCGGAGAAAACGTTTTGGATAAACTTTCGGACGGGGGTCCGACTCCCCCCGCCTCCACCAGAAAATCCTATCTTTTGATAGGATTTTCAATTGTATTCGTCCTGATGGACGAATGATATTCACTTCGTGAATGATATTCGCCCCTATGGGCGAAATATATTCGCTGCGGCGAATAAAAATAAGGACGAATATAATATCATTCAGCGTTAGCTGAATATCATTACGCAGTAATATCATTGGCGAAGCCAATATCATTAAACATTAAAATTTCCCACATCTTTTTAATTAGGGATTGCACAAAACCCTGTTTTTGATAGGATTTTCAATTGTATTCGTCCTGATGGACGAATGATATTCACTTCGTGAATGATATTCGCCCCTATGGGCGAAATATATTCGCTGCGGCGAATAAGAATAAAGACGAATATAATATCATTCAGCGTTAGCTGAATATCATTACGCAGTAATATCATTAAAAATTAAAAACTCTACATCCTTTCGTCAGCCAATCACAAATGACGAAACCTATCTAAAAGTTACATTTGCTTTTGCGGCAGGTTTTTGCTTTAATTGGGGCGATGGTTAGTATTATATAATATACGAGGTGAAAATTATGAAAAAATGGATAGTAGAGGATTGGGAATTTGAGCTTACTGTAACAAGCGGGAAAGCCGGACATTGCAGGCTTGGTTTGGAAAAAGATGATAAATTTATTTTTCAATACGAGTGTCCGGCCGGCATGTGCCCAAAAATCATGCCCCAACTGTATACATGGTGTGAAGTCATACGGTGCGGCGGCGACTTTACATACAGGAGCGAAAAAGAAAAATATGAAATGGATATATCATGCCCTGACGGTTGTATTAATTTTCATCTAAAAGGGTACCCCATAAATCGCGATGAAAACGGAATATATAACGGAAAAAGCGTAAGACCGGAGGATTAAAACAAAGCCCGTATTATAAGACCTTTCTGCGAAAATCACCTCGTTGTTTATTTTATTTGGCAGAGACAGCAGGCATAACCTGCAAACAGGCCATACTCATATTTGTGGGTGCCGGTTTGTTTTTACGGCCGCGTATACAACACATCTTTTTTTATCAGTGGATTACAATTCTATCCTCAAATTTACCGTAGAAACTGAAACTTTGACAAACGAAAAAAAATACTATATAATAAAATTATATAAGAGCTTTGTTGCAAATATTGTACCGGGTCTAAGATGATAATGTGCCTCACGCGATCGGAACAGAAACCCTAAAACCTGTTCTATTATAGAATAAACCGTGAGAAACCGGACAAGGGATGAGAAACTATCTATTGATGATTTTAAGCAATTGCAACCGGCTTATAATGTGCTGACACAACTTTAATTAAAAAGAATTTGAAGAAAAAACGGGATTTTCGTTTTCGAAAAAAACAGCAAAAACAAAATAATGATTTTGCGCAACAAAGTATCTTTCAACTAGGTTTCAAAGGAGGCAAACGATGAAATTTAAACACATGTTTTGTCTTGTTTTGATTATTCTAATCTCTATGAGCGCTCTGTCGGGGTGCGTCCGGCAGGAAGAAGAATCAATACAAGATACAACTTCGCAAAATGAATCAGCTGAAACATCAAATGAGAATTCAGATACTTTATCAAATGAGAATTCAGATGCTTTATCAGATGTGACATCGGATATAGTTGATGAAATTGAGGATGAAAGCTTGAAGAATTTTGACGATAAGAACATTATTTTAAAGCTCGGTCTGATGAGCGACCTGCATTTTGACGCAATTAATACATATACGGACAACTATAAAAACAATACGGCAATAGTTCAAACAGCCGTGAACTTCATGAAAAACAAGCTGGGCGAAGATTCAATGCCCGCTATTGTTATTGGCGGTGATGTTATTAACTGGAACGGACTCGCTGATTTAAGAATGGCAAAAGCAGCGTTTGAAGAATGTTTAGATCCTGCTAAAACAGAATTGATTCCGACTGTAGGAAACCACGATGATTGGTGTACTAATAACGCGGAACCCGTAGATGACGAGTTATCGCAAAAAAAGGTTTTTGTAGACTACAATCTCTTCGACGAAGTACTCGGCGATTATGTTTATCAGAACCCGATTTCAACCATACCTGAAGATTTGCTGGTTCAGGGATACTATCATACATCATTTAACGGCGTGCATATTTTGACGATTGTCGGTGTAGATGGAAATCACGGAAGCTATGCGCTTAACCTGATGAAAAAAGAATTAGATAAAATCCGTGAATCGTCTGATGCGGGTATGCCGGTGTTTGTTGTAACTCATGTTCCGCCGCGTAATACTGTAATAGGAACACATGTTGAATCCGGACGTTGGACATCGGACACAATTGCGAATAGTCTAAAAGATTATCCGGAAGTTGTTCTTCTGACAGGGCATACCCACGCAAAGGCGGATACCCAAGAAATTTTTTGGCAGGAAGATGGCTTTTCTGTTTTGCACTGCGGGCCGCTGGGATCGGGAGATCATTTTTTCGCTACATTAGAAATTGACAGCAAAGGCTGCGTGAGATATTCCGGATACCAAGTTATTGCTGATAGTCAAACGAAAAACGGTTGGGATGTAAAAAAACTCCCCGGTTTAAGATTTGCATTTGAAATTAACTAAACAACAGCTTTATAGTACAAAACTTCAATGAAAAAGAAGTGGAAAATTTCCGCTTCTTTTTTTAGTTAAATTTTTCTTTATAATATCTCAAAGCTTTGCTTATATCCACAAGAATTTAGTTCAAAAACAGTACCTACACATCCATCTTCGAAAGTTTTGTGTTGATTTATATGGTAAAATAATGTAAAATTATTTTTAGCGGGGAATGATAGCGCGAGAGAAAAAGGTTGAAGAGCTTCTAAAATTTTTATCAGTAAGCGAGTTCGGTCTCTGTAGTTCAAAAAAATATTCATGTTATTTCGCTCTTATTAAAATGCAATAAGAAAGTGAGTGTGTAATAGTATGGAAAAAAACGGCGTCAGGCAATTACCCGTTGAGTATATTTATGGGGGTCAGCGTTTTCACGGCTTTCCCGAGCAGTCCTTTCATCTTTCTGAAACGAGAGAAGAACAAACAGACAATAGAATAACTGTTTTATACACCTTCTCAATGATTAACGAACCCTTGGAAATTTGTATAAAGACGACGGAATACCCCAAATATGATGTTGATGAATGGACCATATTGTTTTCAAACAACAGTCAGGAAAAGTCCAAGGTCATTGAAAACATTGCGGCATGCATTTCTTTTTCAGGCGATAATCCGGTGCTCAAAGGCATTTTAGGTGATCATCAAAACGAATATTCGCCTTATAGTAAAAAACTTACGGATGAACCCGTTAAGTTTTGCAGCGATAACGGCAGGCCTACACATATCTTTTTTCCGTACTTTAATTTAGAACACGGGAACAAAGGAACTATGCTGTCCATCGGTTGGGGCGGAACATGGGAGGCGGTGTTCCAAGCGGAACCTCAGGGCGCTTCCTGCCGGCTTTCCGGAAACAACGGTTTGCGCGCCTATCTCCTGCCCGGTGAAAAAAACCGCACGCCTATGTTCACGGTTTTGCGCTATGACGGCAGGGACGAGGACATGGCGGCAAATAAATGGCGGAGATGGTACATTGATTGCAGTATGCCCCGTCAAAATAAAGACGGCGACCCGGTGAGACCTTTCAGCACCACATGGCTGGCGTCAGATACCGGCTTGCCTAACTCTGACGGCAGTATTTCGGAGCGGTATTTCACTTGGAAACCATCAATGGATAAAATGCTTTCCGAAGGCTATAAGCCAAGCTTCCGCTGGATGGACGCCGGTTGGTATTTTGATCCCGCCGGCAAAAGCGTTCTCGAAGATTGGTGGGGCACAGTGGGAACATGGGAACTGGATAAAGAAAAATGGCCGGATGATACTTTTTTACAGTCAACAGATTATGCTCGGAACCACGGCATGAAAACACTTTTATGGTTTGAACCCGAACGCGTGACACACATTGACGATCTC
>JBAYZO010000055.1:0-9907 GCA_041672465.1 Eubacteriales bacterium | reverse complement strand
CCGCAAGGCCGCTCCCCGAAACAAGGAACAGAAACGCCAGCGCAAGCACAAAAAATCTTGTTGCCGGGGATTTGATTTTGCTCATAAATGTCCTCCTGCCTGAGTTATAACACTGCTTATTATAATAATAATGAAAGCAAAAAAGCCGCGAAAAACAAAGCTTTTGGCGTTTTTTTTGAAAAGGCATACATTATGCCCATAAATTCATACGCTAAATTATAACGCAGTATAGTAATTTTGTCAAGTGTGCATATAAATAAATGAATGTTTTTGAGCAATATATACCGAACTCAGCTCTGTTCACAAATTATTCACCACTATTTTCAATATTTTCCGCCGATATTAACCTATTGTATAAAATGCCGACAATAACGGCGAAAGTGTGTTTTATAAATTTTGTCAGGCTGCCGCAACTTCATTCAGTTTACTTAAATTAAGCTGAAAACAAAAGGAATTTCAACGCTTTTTCATTTATTATGAAGAAAACCGCGCTTTAGGTTTATATTTTTAAACACCCCTATATTTGAACGAAAAAAATACAACCATATGATAACAGGTTGTATTTTGTTATTTTTTGTTAACGCGTATGGGTTAAATATGGCAGAATGTTTCGTCATATTGCATAAGTTGGGTTAACTTTTTTCTATCGCTTGCGCAAATTAACAAAACACTTGTTCCGGTCTTTTTACCCCTCCGTCACCGTGACGATAAAACCGGATATGTTGTCACCCGACACCGTGTAATCGCGGTCAGCCGGAACTTTAAACGTCGTATCGCCCTCCGAGGCGGGGTGGTAATAAATGGAATACCCGACGCCGCCGTACTCGAAAGTATACCTGTTTTCAAACGAAAACCGCCCGCAAAACTCAATGTATTCCTCAAGGCAATAGTCGTTAAGCGCTATGAGATACGCGTGGGGCTGACCCACGTAGCGGAAAACGGACGAAGACGCGTCAAACCCGGTGAGCGATGATTTGCCCTCGGGAAACCGCAGGATAAAGCCGTAGGACTTGCAGTTTTCCCTGAGCCAAAGGAATTTACCGCTGGTGAGCGAGCCGTCGCTTTGGGGGTATATCATACACTTAAATGAAAGCGCGGTGTTCTGGTCGCTGCCGTCGCCTTTGGCTTGGTCTTTGCCGGACTGATAAAGCTCTTCTTGGGTGGCTTTGTCCCTGTAAGCGGAAGTCAGGGTGAGAGACGTCAGCCCCACCGAGTCATACAACGCGTCGAGCATTTCGTTAAGGCTGCCGAGCGCCGCGGGGGAGATTCTGAGAGAGCCGTCTATGAGCTTATAGTTCCCCGTGCGGTTTTCATATATGCTTTCCGTCGGGGTGGACTGAGTAAAGTCATACGGGGTGGAATTGTTTACCACGATAAGATTCCCGCGGTGAATATCCGAACGCGGAAGCGTTATGTATTTATACTCATTTACGGGTTGTTCGCTCTTGCCGGGCTCTTCCCCGGACGGCGAGACGTCTTCTGAGGTTTCCGTTCCCCCCGAAGAGACGGGGGGGGAGGAAATTCCGTCCCGGCTGCTTTCCGCCGGTTCGCCGGAGCCCGGAGAGGCTTTGCCGAACAGGTGATTCGCGAAAAGCACGGTGAGAATGACAACCACCACTCCGACACAGGCGAGAACCGCCATTACGTTAATAAAACTGTAACTGTCTTTTTTCATTTGTCTTCCCATACTCACCGTTCCTTTCCGTTAATTCTGTTTTTTGTCAAGCGCTTAAGCCGTCGCTTTCTTCGGGATTGGATGGGCTTTAGCCGTCGGCAAGCTTTTTAAGCTTTTTGTATTTTTCCTTTGCCTCGTCTTCCGCCCTGTCAAACAGTACCTTCGCTCTTTCGGGGAAGAACAGCTTAAGCGACGAATATCGTGACTCATTGTTGATAAATTCTTTGTAGTCGGCGCCCGGCTCTTTTGAGTCAAGGACAAAGGGGTTAAGCCCTTCGGCTTCCCTTTGCGGGTTATATCTGAAAGTATGCCAATAACCCGCGGCGACCGCCGCTTTTGTCTCCAGCATGGAGGTGCCGAGACCCTTTTTGATTCCGTGGTTTATACAGGGCGAATAACCGATTATGATTGACGGGCCGGGGTAGGCCTCCGCCTCTGTTATCGCTTTTATGCACTGGTTGTAGTCGGCGCCCATGGCGACCTGCGCCACATAGACATAGCCGTAGCTCATGGCGATGGCGGCGAGGTCTTTCTTTTTGGTGGGCTTGCCGGCGGCGGCGAACTGCGCCACGGAACCGGTAGGAGTGGCTTTTGACGCCTGACCGCCGGTGTTGGAATAAACTTCGGTGTCGAAGACAAACACGTTGATGTCCTCGCCCATGGCGAGCACATGGTCAAGCCCGCCGAAGCCGATGTCATACGCCCAGCCGTCGCCGCCGAAGATCCAAACCGAACGCTTGACAAACAAATCTTTCATGGCGAGCGCTTGACGGTAAAGCGAATCAAACCCGCACCCGCAGTCCCCGCATTCGGCGACGGCGTTCTCCAGCGCGTCAATGAGAGCGGCGGAGGCGGTCTTGGAGGCCTCTCCGTTGTCTTTTACCTTCAGCCATTCAGCCGAGGGGGTAGAAATAAGCTCATAGTCGGAGGCCGCGAACTTTTCGATTATCTCAATGAGTTTTTCGCGGCGCTGTCTTATGGCGGTCGCCATGCCGTAGCCGTATTCGGCGTTGTCCTCAAACAGCGAGTTCGCCCAAGCGGGTCCTTTCCCGTCTTTGTTTACAGTATAGGGAATAGAGGGCGCGGAGCCCCCCCATATCGAGGAGCAGCCCGTGGCGTTGGCGATAAGCATCCGGTCGCCGTAAAGCTGGGTTATAAGACGGGCGTAGGGGGTTTCGCCGCAGCCGGCGCAGGCGCCGGAGAACTCGAGAAGCGGCTGTTTAAACTGAGAGCCCTTGACGGTTTCGGGCTTGAACTTGGCGAGCACCTCTTTGTTGTCGGCATGTTCATAAGCGGCGGTAAAACGCGGCTGTTTTTCTATTTGGGTATGGGCGGGTTTCATGGTGAGCGCCTTTTCGCCCTTCTTGCCCGGGCAAACCTGCGCGCAGCTCCCGCAGCCCATGCAGTCAAGGATGGAAACGGTAATTCCAAATTTATAGCCCGGCATCGCCGTCATGGGGAGGAGGGGGAAATCGGGGTAGGCCTCGGCTTCTTTTTCGGTGAGCGCCACCGGGCGGATTGTAGCGTGGGGGCAGACGAAAGCGCAGAAGTTGCACTGAATGCAGTTGTCGGGGTTCCACTCCGGAACATCGACTGCCACCCCCCGCTTTTCAAACGCGGCGGAGCCGAGCGGCAGAGTGCCGTCCTCGCGGCCGATAAAGGTTGAAACGGGGAGACTGTCCCCTTCTTGGCGGTTTATGGGGATTAGTATTTTCTCAACAAACTCTCCGAGCTCTCCGGTGATTTCAGGCGAGGCGGCGGGGGGGTCAACGGCTTTCTTCCAGCTTTCGGGAACGTCGATTTTAATCGCCGCGCTCACGCCCGCGTCAATGGCGGCGTAGTTCATATCCACAACGGCTTGACCTTTTTTAATAAAGGACTTATACGCCGCTTTTTTCATATATTCAACCGCGTCGTCGGTGGGGATAATTCCGGCAAGCTTGAAAAACGCCGATTGCAGCACGGTGTTTGTCCTGCCGCCCAGCCCCAGCGACTTCGCTATTGAAATGGCGTCGACTATATAAAATTTAGCGTTTTTGGCGGCGAGGTCGCGCTTTGCCTTGGCGGGGAGCTTTTCGGCGATTTCTTCCGGCGTCCACTGGCAGTTCAATAGGAACGTGCCGTTTTCTTTAAGGTCGGCGGTTATGTCGTACATCCCCATATACGCCGGGTTATGGCAGGCGACAAAGTCAGCGCGCGACACATAATAAGCCGAGCGAATGGGCTTGTCCCCGAAACGCAGGTGGGAAATCGTTATCCCGCCCGATTTTTTGGAATCGTAGGCGAAATATGCCTGAATATGCTTTTCGGTATGGTCGCCGATAATTTTAATCGAGTTTTTATTCGCGCCGACGGTGCCGTCGGAGCCCAACCCCCAAAACTTGCAAGAAACCGTCCCGGCGGGGGAGGTGTCGGGGTTTTCCCCAACCGCGAGGGATTTATGGGTTATGTCGTCAACAATAGAAATAGTAAAATTGTCGACGGAGGAGTTGGCGTCCAAATTGCGGTAGACGGCGATAATGTCGCCGGGGGTGGTGTCTTTTGAGCCGAGGCCGTATCTCCCGCCCAAAATGAGGGCTTTTTCAAAGTCCGTGCCGCGGAGCGCCGCCACCACGTCGAGGTAAAGGGGTTCGCCGATTGCGCCGGGCTCTTTGGTGCGGTCGAGGACGGCTATCTTCTTTGCGGTGACGGGGATTGATTCCACAAAGCGGTCTGCGGCGAACGGGCGGTAAAGCCTGACTTTGACAAGACCGACTTTTTCGCCCTTTGACAAGAGATAATCGATTGTTTCCTCAGCCGTGTCGCAGACCGAACCCATGGCGACAATCACCTTTTCGGCGTCGGGATCTCCGTAATAGTTGAACAATTTATAATCGGTGCCGATTTTGGCGTTGACTTTATCCATATATTCTTCGACTATGGCGGGGACAGACAAATAGAAAGAGTTGCTCGCCTCCCTCGCTTGGAAAAAGATATCCGGGTTTTGCGCCGAGCCGCGGAGAACGGGCTTTTCGGGGTTCAGGGCTCTCTCGCGGAACGCGTCAACCGCGTCCATGTCAAGCATTTCCGCGAGGTCCGCGTAGTCCCACGCCTCTATTTTTTGAATCTCGTGCGAGGTTCTGAAGCCGTCGAAAAAGTGAGCGAAGGGGATTCGGCTTTTTATCGCGGCGAGGTGGGCTATCGCGCCGAGATCCATTACCTCCTGCACCCGCCCGGAGCAGAGCAGCGCGAAGCCTGTCTGGCGGCACGCCATGACATCGCTGTGGTCGCCGAAAATCGACAGCGCGTGGGAAGCCAGCGCCCTTGCCGAAACGTGCATCACCCCGGGGAGGAGTTCCCCGGAGATTTTATACATATTGGGTATCATTAAAAGCAGCCCCTGCGAGGCGGTGTAGGTGGTGGTGAGCGCGCCCGCCGACAGCGAGCCGTGAACCGTTCCCGCCGCGCCGCCCTCGGACTGCATTTCAACAACCCTTACGGTTTGACCGAAAACGTTCTTTTTCCCCTCGGCGGACCATTTGTCCACATATTCCGCCATAGAGGAAGAAGGGGTAATGGGGTATATCCCGGCGACTTCGGTAAACGCGTATGACACATGCGCCGCGGCGTTGTTGCCGTCCATGGATATTTTCTTTCTTATCGTCATTGAGAAGACCTCCGTTTTTTCATTCCAAATCATTGTAACACAACTTTTTTGGTATGTAAATATGTTTTGAAAATTTTTACTGTTTTGCCGTTTTAGAACTTCTTCTTTAGGTATAAACTATTGCAAAATAATAGTTTTCGTGATATATTGTAAATAATTAGTCGCCGGCTCTGCCGCTTCGCGTATCGCGGTTAAGGCAGGGCGGGGGTTTTTCCGCCAAAACATATCTAAAAAACCTTTTTAAACGCTGATAAAATTCAGAAAGTACATAGTCAGGAAGTACACAGTCAGGAAGTACGCAAATGGTAAAATGGTAAAAGTAATAACCACCCTTGCCATTAACGGCATTGAGGGCATACCCATAAGCGTGGAGGCAAGCCGCTTCCCCTCCCCTTTCCCGAGGGTTGTGTTAATCGGGCTCCCCGACACGGCGGTCAAGGAGGCTCTCGAGCGGGTTCACACGGCCGCCCGGAGCTCTTCCGTCCCCCTTATAACCGGCAGCGTGACGGTGAACCTCGCCCCCGCCGACGTTAAAAAAGAGGGCTCGTCGTTTGACCTGCCGATTCTTTTGTCTATGATTGACGAGATTAAAACCGGGGAAATCGACACTTCCCGCAGAGCTTTCGCGGGGGAGCTTTCCCTGACGGGCGGGGTGAGACCCATAAACGGCGCGCTTTCAATGGCGATCGCGGCGCGGGACGCGGGTTACCGCGAAATATATCTCCCGGCGGAAAACGCCGCCGAGGCCTCCGCCGCGGACGGGATCGACGTGTTCCCGGTAAAAGACGTTTCGGGGCTTTTCGCCCACTTAAAAGGGGAAAAACCCATTGATAAGGTTATATTTTCCACCGAAACGTTTTTAAAGGCGTCGGTGGAGCACATACTTGACTATTCCGACGTGAAAGGGCAGGAGACGGCGAAAAAAGCCATTGAGATCGCGGCGGCGGGGGGGCATAACATACTCTTAATTGGCCCGCCGGGGTCGGGCAAGTCGATGCTCGCCTCAAGGCTCCCCTCAATACTTCCGCCGCTCACCCTAAAAGAGGCCATTGAAACAACAAAAATCCATTCGGTGGCGGGGGCGCTCGGGCAGGGGGTTTCGCTGGTGAAGACAAGGCCTTTTCGCTCCCCTCATCACACGATGTCGCCCGCGAGCCTTGCCGGCGGCGGGAAGAACCCAAAGCCGGGGGAGATTTCCCTCTCCCACAACGGAGTGCTTTTCCTTGACGAGTTCCCGGAGTTTGACAAGTCCTCGTCCGAAATTTTAAGACAGCCGCTTGAGGACAGGACGATACATATAACCCGCGTGAGCGGAAGCGTAGCCTACCCCGCGTCGTTTATGCTTGTCTGCGCCATGAACCCCTGCCGCTGCGGCTATTACGGCCACCCGACAAAACCCTGCGTCTGTTCGGAATCCACCCGCCGCGCTTATATGTCGCGGGTTTCGGGGCCGCTTATAGACAGAATTGATATTCAGGTTGAAGTTAAATCGCTCGCGTATGAGGACGTGTCTTGTTTTAAACCCGCCGAATCCAGCGCGGCCATACGGGAAAGAATAATAAAGGCAAAGGACTTTGCCGCCCTCCGATTTAACAGCCGGGAAATGTCAAACGCCCTTATGATCCCCGCTTTGATAAAACAGCACTGCGTCCTTGACGACGACGGCGATCTGCTTATGAAAAAGGCGTATGTGTCGCAGTCGCTTTCCGCCCGGAGCTATGACCGCATTCTAAAAGTGGCGCGGACGGCGGCGGACTTTGACTGCTCGGAGACCATTAAAAAACGCCATGTCGCGCTGGCTCTTCAGCTAAGGGCGGTTGATAAAAAATATTTCAGTTGAAAATAAAGTTTTTAAGCCGGAAAGATAACGATTTAATTTTTAAAAGCCAAAAAGTTTTTATTTTTGGTTTATGACATTTAAGCGTTGACCGGAAATAATAAAACACAATTTACATAATTAACGCAAAACAATGATTTTTCGACAGGCGAATGTGGATAACCCTGTGGGGAATGTTGATAAAAACCATAATTTTCAACGCTTTTCCTTTACCGCCAAACAAAGCCCCTGTGGAAAACTAAAAAAATAATCCCTGCCGGCGCTTAAATTATGTAAAACGAAAGGGTAAGTTTGTCATAAATATGAACGATGAAAAAAACAACAACGGCATAGAGGCGGAAGATATAGAGGCTATTGAGGAAAATCAAGATATAACCGATGAAAAACCAAAGAGAAGCGTTGTCGGGAGGGTATTTAAAATTGGCTTTACGGCGATTGTCGTTTTGGTTTGGGCTGCCATTATCTCAACTATCTTCCTGCGGAGCGACGACAAAATATTAAAAACCCCGATACTCTCCGAGCGCGCGAGGGAGATTTATTCGTCGGCGAAAGACGATTTTGAGTTTTACAACGTCTACCCGCAGATATTTATGACAAAAGACGGCTCTGTTCAGCTCGCCGAGACGGTTTACGCCGCCGGCGCGGGGGAACTTGAGATTGGGGTGAGGATTGCCTGGACTCAGCTTAGGTATTGCGTTGAATGCGACCGCCTTTACACCCCCGAACAGCTTGAAAAACAGCTTGAGGAAGACAAAAAAAAGCAAAAAGAAGACGAAAACTATTCCCCCGCCGCCTGCTTGAAAGTTCACGCCGTTGAGAGAGCGTCGCTTAAGCAAAGGCAGCTTTACTACACGCTTACCGACTCGGACGGGAACATTTACCCTCAGGCGGGGCGGAAGTCAAGGACAAAGAACCTTAACTTGCTGCTGCTTAACATAAAGTACGAATATGAGCGCGTTTGCTTTTCGGGATTATATTTTAGGCTGGACAAGAATATAATTAATACAGCGGGCGAATCTACCCCGGAGAACGGGGAGAGCGAACCCGCGGATAAAGGCAAAGGAACCGAGTATTACCTCAACTGCTATGACAAAAAGGGCGGAAGCCTGCTGTTTTCCGCCTGCGTTTACAGCGACGGCACTTTTATTAACCCGACGACTTATCAGATTCCCAAAAGTGAGTACCTAAACTAAAGCCGAAAGGACAACCTTATGAATATCTTCCAAAGGATGATGTATGTGGTCTTGTCGATAACCGTTGCCTGCGCGGTAAACGTGGCAAGCTATATTTATCTCCCGGCGCAGACGCGCATCCCCGTCGACAACTATCCGCCCGACTTTTTTGAAAAATATTTTGACACCAACGACAGGGTGCTGAAAAAACTGTTCCCCTATGAGGAACCCAATTTTGTACTTGAAGTGCCGAGAAATATGTCGTACTCTACTTCTGACTTCCAGCAGTTCGCCGGGGTTTATCTCACCGCGCGGGAGGCTGTGAGCGCGGCCGACTACTTCCCTAAAATTTGCTTTTTGGGGGACTCCATTACATATCACATGAGCCTTTCCAAGCGGCCTTTGGAAAACTATGACGTGCTCGCCTACGGCGGGCTTTCGGTATATGACTTCGCCACCTACACAAGCAACCCCATATATAACAAATCATCGGAGAAAAAAACCTCAATCACGTGGCTCGCCCAGCTGAAACCCCAGATTATCTACATAATGCTCGGCACAAACGGGATCGCCATCACCTCGAACGAAACCCATATAAACGCCTACAACAAGCTCCTTGACAAAATCTGCGAGGCGTCTCCGTCATCCGTCATTGTCATATGCTCGTCACCCCCGTGGGGGACAGAGGCGCTGGGGGTCTACACCAGCACCGACATAGCCGTGCTCAACCAAAAAATAAACCATTTCAATATGTATCTGCTTGAAATGGCAAAAGAAAGAGGTTTTTATTACCTCAACGTCGCCGAAGACCTTATGGACCCTTTCGGCAACCTTGAAAGCCGCTATAACACGGGCGACGGCATTCACTGGTCGGACACGGGAAGGGCGGTTTATATTAATTATGTGCTGACACACTCGCTGCCGATAAGTTAGCCTGTCAGAGAACGAAAAACGTAAAAGCCAAACGCCGTCAAAAAGAGAAAGAAGGCAAGCATTAAATGAATATGAATATCAAAAAAACTTACACCCGCGTTATTAAAAATAAATCGCTGACGCCGTTTTATACTCTCGCCTGCGTTTTTATGGACGCGCTTTCGGCTTATTTGCTGTCGCTGCCGCTTTTAAAAGACATAACCGGTTATAAAGGTTATGTTTTTACCCTTGTGGGGGCGGCGGGGACGGTTTATTTTACGTTTTTGGCGTTTAATTTCGCCTATCAGCTGTTCAGGCCGAAAAACGCACTGCTTGTCTCCGACGAGGGCTTTCTGGACTTGATAAACGGCGGGAGCGGAGCGGGGTTTGTGCCGTGGGACAACGTGGCGAGCATTGAGATGTGCGGCAGGCAGGGCAGGCCGTATATCGGCGTGCATATTCTTGACGCCAACGAGATAATAAAAAATTCGGGGAGAGCGCTTGAAAAGCAAATTGTAAATCATATAGAGCTTAATAAACCAGAACTCGTAATTCGCCCGTTTGAGGTCGGTCTGCCCTTGGAAGAAGTCAGGGAAATTCTCCGCGAGCGGCGCGCCGCTTATTTCAAAGGCGTGGGCGGCACCGACACAAACGTGCTGTTCCCC
>JBAYZO010000054.1:0-10050 GCA_041672465.1 Eubacteriales bacterium | reverse complement strand
CGGGTGAGAGACGTCGATATGGCGGAGGAGATAATGGAATACACAAAGGATAATATCCTGCTCCAAGCCGCTCAGGCAATGCTCGCGCAGGCGAATTCCCAGCCTCAGGGAGTGCTGCAACTTCTTAGATAAAGCCGCGTAAGGCAGTAAAAACGGAATGGATTCCAAAATAATTCAAGGAGGAAAAAAGCAATGCGTATCAGTAACAACGTCGCGGCGATGAACACCTACCGTCAGTACAGTTCAAACGCCGTTACCACAAATAAGTCAATGGAAAAGCTCTCCAGCGGATCCCGCATAAACAGAGCAGCCGACGACGCGGCAGGTCTTTCGATTTCCGAAAAAATGCGCAGCCAAATCCGCGGGCTGACACAAGCTAACCGCAACGCGCAGGACGGCGTTTCGTTTATCCAAACCGCGGAGGGGGCTCTCAACGAAGTCAGCGATATGCTCACCCGTCTTAAAGAGCTTGCCGTTCAGGTGCAAAACGGCACTTACAGCGCGGACGACAAGAAAAACATCGGCTCGGAAATGAAGGCGCTCGGCACAGCGATAGCGGACATTTATGTCAACACCAAGTTCAACGGCATTGATGTTTTCGGCACTCAGGCAACCGGCGAGGTCGAGCATGACGATGACGGCGATCCCCCGGTAAACGCGGCGGGCGCGCTCGCGTATCAGGACGGCGCCGCAACCGCGGCCGAGATAAAGTACGGTGAAAACGGAAATCAGGCGATTAAAATTCTTCAGGCGAAGACCGAAAAGCTAAACCTGCTCACAAACGCCACTATCGCGGCGGTCGGGACTCCCGCCGGAGTTTCGGTAAAGCTTGTCGAGGACGCCATAACCGAGGTCAACACCACCCGCGCTTCTTACGGCGCGCAGCAGAACCAGCTCGAGCACGCCTCCAATAATATGTCGACCACCAAAGAAAACCTCCAATCGGCCGAAAGCCGGGTGAGGGACGTCGATATGGCGGAGGAGATAATGGAATACACAAAGGATAATATCCTGCTCCAAGCCGCTCAGGCAATGCTCGCGCAGGCGAACTCCCAGCCTCAGGGCGTGCTCCAGTTGCTTAAATAACCCACTTTATTGCGGTTATGAAACCGTAAAAACCTTTGCCATGCGGCCGGGCGCGCTTAAGGCCGTCCGGCCGCGCAGGGCATTTTATTAAAGCAAATTAACTTTAAAAATACTTTTGAATAAAGATAAATGTTTGTGACGAAAGTTGGATTGACTATGAGGCTTATCGAACCATCAAAATTAAAACCCGGTATGGTTTTGGCGAAAAACCTGTACGGCAAACAGCGAGAACTCCTCCTGTCCGCCGACAGTGTGCTATCAGATTCGCTTATTGCCAAGATAAAGAAATCCGACTGCGACGGCGTTTATATTACCGGCGGCTCAGAGAACGACCCCAATGTAAAAGGTATAATCAGCACAAAACTCAAAGAAAACACGGTTAGGGCGGTCAGGAACTTTTTCAACGGGATCGACAAAGGTGACGCGGTGATGACGCAGGCCGCTTTCGCGTCGATGAAGCATCTTCTCGACGAGATTATCGATGAAATTTCCACCGATAAAAACGCCATGATCAACATGGTGGATCTGAAAGTATTTGACGACTACACCTATTATCACTGTGTTTCGGTGGGCGCGCTCTCCATTATGGTGGGGGTCGCCGCGGGGATGAACCGCAGCGGGCTTTATAAGCTCGGTATGGGGGCGCTTCTCCACGATTTGGGGAAGATATTTATCCCAAAGGAAATTTTAAACAAGCTCGGCCCCCTGTCCTATGACGAATTCGAGATAATGAAAAAGCACAGCCAATTCGGCAGCGACTACTTAAAACGGCAAAGCGAGATCCCTCTCGAATCGGTGATAGCCGTGCTCACCCACCACGAGCGTTACGACGCCAAGGGCTATCCGCTGGGGCTCCCCGCGAACAAACAAACTTTAGAGGGCAAGATAATCGCCATTTGCGATAACTATGACGCCATGACCTCCGACCGGCCCTACCGAAAGGCGTTCTCGCCGTCGGAGGCGATAGAGCACCTTATGGGCAACGCAGGGGTTATGTTTGACCCGAAAATACTTGAAATCTTTATTAAAAAGATCGTCCCCTACCCCGTGGGAACGAAAGTCGACCTCAGCAACGGCAAAAAGGGGATAGTAATTGAAAACTTCCCCAACAGTTATGTGAGGCCGAAAATACAAATAATACCCGAGGACGGGGACGAATCCGATAACCTTATTTACGACTTGTGCAACGATCAGTCGCTGCTCAACGTGACTGTTATCGGCATAAACAAGCCAAAAGACACCTGAGTACGGAGGAAAAGTAAATGATAAGCGTTTTGGTTGTCGACGACGCCGCTTTTATGAGGCTCGCCATTAAGAACGTGCTTGAAAAAAGCGGTTTTAAAGTTATCGCCGACGCGAAAAACGGCGAGGAGGGCGTGGAAAAATATCTTGAATACCGCCCCGACATTGTAACCATGGATATAACCATGCCCGATATGACCGGCATAGAAGCGCTTAAAAAAATACGCGAGGCCGACCCCGACGCTAAGGTTGTGATGATTTCCGCCATGGGGCAGGAACGAATGGTAAAGGAGGCCATACTCGGCGGGGCAAAGTCTTTTATCGTTAAACCCTATAAAGAAGAGCACATTGTGCAGACATTACTGAAAATCGCGGGCGCGAAATGACAAAAAAGCAATCTTCTCAAGCGGGGTATAATAAATGAGCGTGAAGACAAGCGACCTTATGGAAATGTTTGTGTTTGAAACGTCGCAAAATATAAAACAACTTGAGCAAATAATTCTTAACACGGAAAAAAACGAGGGTTTTTCGGAATCCGAGATCAACGAGATTTTCCGGCTTACGCACACGATAAAGGGAACATCGGCAATGATGAGCTACACGGATATCGCCGAAGTCGCCCATAAGGCTGAAGATCTGTTTTTCTTTATAAGGGAAAACCCCGGCGAACCTTACGACTGTTTCAGAGTGTCCGACATTATGCTTAATTGCGTCGATTACATAAGCGGCGTGCTTGAAAAAGCAAGTTTGGGGGAAAAAGAAGGCGTTCAAAAAAACACTTCGCTGATAAGCGAGATCGAAAAAGCGCTTTGTGAAATTAACTCCCCCCGCTCGGCCCTTGCCAAGCGCGGGGAAATGAGAGCCGATATAAAAGCTCCGTTTACAAACGCTTTTAGAGCTATGGTTTACTTTGACGAAGAATGCGGAATGGAAAACCTGCGGGCGTTTTCTTTGCTTGAGAATATGGAAGACGAGTCCGTTTCCGGTTATTCCCCGCATGGGATATTTGACGACCAAAGCTCGCTTTACATAAGGAAAAAAGGATTTCTTATATGCTTTGAGTCCAAAAAGTCATACGGGGAACTCCATAAAATGTTTTTAAGCCAGCCCTTTGTAAGGGAAGTGGATTTAAACCTTACCGATATTGAAAAATGCCTTGAACAAAAAAGGGAGAGAGAAACCCTCCTTGTCCTTGAGGGGTTCGGCGGGGGAACCGCCAAGCTCCCCGAGGCGCGAAACCATTCAAATAAACAGGAAAACCACAACACACCGCCGTATATTATCAGTCTGAATGTGTCGAAAATTGACAAATTAATAAAAACCGTGGGGGAAATAGCGAGAGCCGAGGCTTTGGTCGCGGAAAACCCCGACCTTGTAGGGCTTGAACTTCCGTCGTTTAAGAGAGAAGCAAACAAACTGCATAAA
This sequence comes from Eubacteriales bacterium, assembly GCA_041672465.1. GTDB lineage: Bacteria > Bacillota > Clostridia > Oscillospirales > CAG-382 > UBA1206. Next base: position 6,297 of record JBAYZO010000054.1, on the reverse strand, counting down.
AAGATAGCCGAAATGCAGGATATCGTGACGTCAATGCGGCTGGTTCCGCTTGCCGCGACGTTTCAAAAGCTCCACCGCGTTGTGAGAGATATGTCAAAAAGGCAAAACAAAGTCATCAGCCTTGAACTGTTCGGCGAGGAAATCGAATTAGATAAAAACATTATCGAACAACTGTCAGATCCCCTTATGCACCTTGTCAGGAACGCCGTCGACCACGGAATTGAAGACAGCGAGGCAAGGCTGGCAAACGGCAAAGAGCGCCGCGGCGTGATTACGCTTGGGGCGTATGGTAAGAGGGGCGAGGTTAATATTGTCGTAAAAGACGACGGCAGAGGGCTTGATACTAAAAAAATACTTGAAAAGGCAAAGCAAAACAACCTTTTGCCTGTTTCCGAAAGTCAGCTTACCGAAAAAGAAATATACAGCCTTATTTTTTTACCGGGGTTTTCGACAAACGAAAGCATCACCGAATTTTCCGGGCGCGGCGTGGGACTGGACGTGGTTACGCAGAACATTTCGTCTGTCGGCGGTACCCTTAGCGTGGAAAGCGAAAAAAACAAGGGGACGGCGATAACCATAAAGATACCCATACGGCCGGTCAAATAGAAAGCGTAAGCGCGAACGCGGCAGCGAAGCGAAAAAAGCGGCGCGCGAAGGCGTCCCGCGGGTACAAACAAGGGATAAAAAAATAGCAATGTTTGTTAAAATTTTATATGTTGACAAAGAAACAAAATAGTGCCATAATTAATCACATCATTCAAAGAAAGGATTAGTTATGGCACTTTTACGCCTTGAAAACATCGGCAAGATATATGGCGGCGGTCAGACTGCCGACGACAGCCCATCTGTTTTGGTGGTGGGCATACGCGGCGTCTCCGCCTCTTTTGACGCGGGCGAATTTGTCGTGGTGACGGGTAAATCGGGCTGCGGCAAAACCACGCTGCTGAATGTCATAAGCGGCCTTGACACCTATGAGGAAGGGGAAATGTATGTTGAGGATTCCCCGACTTCCCACTTTGCCCAAAAAGACTGGGAAATCCACCGCCAGAAGTATATATCGTTTATTTTCCAAGATTATAACATCATTGAGAGCTTTACCGTGCTGGAAAACGTCGAGCTGGCTCTGACTCATATAACCGAAAAAAGCCAAAGGCGTAAAAAAGCGCTTGAGCTTATCGAAAGGGTGGGGATGACAAAACACCTCCGCCACAAGGGTTCAAAGCTGAGCGGCGGCCAAAAACAACGGACAGTTATCGCCCGCGCGCTTGCCAAGGACTCGCCGATTATTTTAGCCGACGAGCCAACCGGCAACCTTGATATCGACGCAGGCAAAGGCATTGTCTCCCTTTTGGGTTCGCTCGCCGCCGAGGGAAACCGGCTTGTCATTATGGTCACCCATAACTTTACTCAGGCCGAAAACACCGCGACGCGCCATATAAGGATGTTTGACGGGGTGATTGAGAGCGACGACACAATCAGACCCGCTCATGAAACAACCTCCCCCATACGCTTGACAGAGCCTGAGGACGATTCCCAAAAAGGCATGGCAAAGCGTTCTTTTGAGCTCGCGAGACACAAGTTTTTCGCAAAACCAAAACTATCTTTCCTTATTACCCTTATTTTTCTTATATCAACCATGGGAGTGCTTTTGGCGACGGCGGACTTTTCTTCCTCGGTGCGCGACAGCAATATTTATTCCACTATTTTTACCCATATTGACGGCAGGGTGGTGATCACCCGAAAAGACGGCAGCCCGATAACGGACGCCGAGCTGAAGTCGCTTGCCCAAAAGCAAAAAGCCGGCTATGTCCACCGCGATTATATTCTTGACAGGTATTTTTATATTTACAGTCCGGGCGAGTACGATCATCAAATAATCCCCGACTGTACGGGGGATTTTAACCCCGATGTCGGCGCGCTCCCCGAAAAAGTCGGCGAGGCGCTGTTGTATCTGCCGATCGGGATGAGAAAATATATCGGGTCCGACTCTATTTTAAACCCCGTCATTCAGCTCAACACCCCGCGGGGAAGCCGAGAGGTCAGAGTTGTCGGCGTGGAATACTATTATGACAACACCCGCACGCCGCTGATTCACTTCACCGCCGAGGGTTTTGACGCGCTTTTTATAGAAAACTACAACTGGAGCGCCATAACGGCGAGCGTTAATGAAAAAAGCTTTGATTTTTACCGAATTATAATCGACGAGAGTTTAGAAGACGGCGAAGCGAAACTTGCCGCCACCGATTATTCCGGGAACAAAAAGCAAGCGGAAGCCGAGCTTAGGATAGGGTCTGTGACCCGAACGCTTTCTGTCACGCTATCCCGCGGCGTGGGCGATTCTGTCGTGACTATGAACTTAAACACCGCGATAGCCTTTACTTCGCCCTATCGGCAGGCGTCTTTGTTTTATTCATCTGACAAAAAGGCCGCCGCTTCGCTGAAATCCCTTTCGGACGAGGGTTACGCCGCCATCGACAGCAGCGCGGCCGCTCCGAATATAAATTTCTTCTCGTTAATAGCGCGGGTCTTTTTGGCGATCCAATGGTTTGTTATACTGCTTTTTATGTCATTTTTTATTATTTTGACAGTCAGCAAATCGGTTATGTCGGGGAGAAAAGATATCGCGATATTCCGCTCCATGGGAATAGGCCCGAAAGTTGTAAAGCGCTCGCTTTACTTCCAAATGCTGTTTTACCTTATCATCGCGTTTATCCTCACCGGAGTTATAATGTCATATATCTATTTGTCAGACTTAAATGAGAGTGTGTCTTTTCTCCACCTGCCGGAATATCTTGCCATCGCGTTTGGAATGTTTACCGCAACGGTTTTTATCACGGGCAGGTTCAACCGCAGGCTCTTCGGCGAATCGGTGAGAAAGGCGCTTAGGAGGAACAGCTGATGTTTGAGATTAAAAATGTAGATAAATATTACAACAAACGGGGGTCAAACCAAATCCATGTGCTTGACAATGTCACGCTTAGCCTTCCCTCAAGCGGGCTTGTGGCAATCTACGGCATTTCCGGCTGCGGCAAGACAACGCTCCTCAACGTGCTGGGAGGAATAGACACTTTCTCCGGCAGCATAACGCTTGACGGCGAAAAAATCACCCCCTCCACCGCCGACAATATACGAAATAAATATGTCAGCTATATTTTCCAGAACTACAACCTTGACCAAAACTCAACGGTTTACGAAAACGTAAGAATGGCGCTTAAGCTCGCCGGGATAACAGACGAGGAAGAGCAGAAAAGCCGCATATTAAGCGCGCTTTCAGCCGTGGATATCGAAAAGTTTAAAAACCGCTACCCCTCCTCGCTCAGCGGCGGCCAGCAGCAACGCGTGGCGATAGCCCGCGCGATAGCCAAAGCGCCGCGCGTGATACTCGCCGACGAACCCACCGGCAACCTTGACGAGGCGAACACTTTTGTGGTAATGGATATCTTAAAGCAGCTTTCCCAAGACCGCCTTGTCCTTGTTGTCACCCATGAGAGCGAGATTGTCGAGCATTACTGCGACTTGGTTATAAATTTAGGCGACGGAAAAGTGCTTTCCGTGGAGGAAAACATCCCCGACATTGACTTTGTGGCGGGGGACTCACGCAAGATTTACCTCGGAGACCTGTCAAAGGACGACATTTCGGCGGGGAGCGTTGGCATTGAGCTGTTTACCGACGGCACGGGGAATTCATCCGAAACGCCGTCCCTGCGGATAGTCCACATCAAAGGGAAGACATATCTCCAGACCCTTGACGAGAGCATAAAAATCATTGACAACCGCAGCGAGCTAAAGCTTGTGAATACTACGGCGGAAGCCGAAAAAAAGGCAAGAAGCGCCAAAAAGTTTGACCTTTCCGAACTCCCGCCCGTCCACGGCAAAAAGCTCGGCAAAGCGTTTGGATTTTTAGAAAGCGTCAGAGAGGGCTACCGCCATACGCTGAAAGGGCAGAAGTTCGGGAAGAAGCTGCTAATCGGCGCGCTCACGGTTTTTGCTTTTGCCATAGTGTTTACCATTTCGTCTACGGGGACAATATTTTATTCGCTGAAAAGCGAAATGCGCGCGATAAGCGACAAAGTGTTTTACGTTTCTGTTTCATCCTCAAATGACATCGCGGCCGTAAAAGGAGCGGTTTCAACCGGCGCGGAAGTTCATCTTCACGACACATGGGAAAATGAGATAAGCTATTATAACGCTCTGACATATCATAATTTTACAGAGCGGGGATTCGAGAGCGGGGATTTTGGGAGCTTGGGAATTCAAGCTTATTCAACTACCCTCGGCGCCCGCGGGGAAAGCAAGCTGCTTTACGGGAGTCTCCCGAAAGATAAAGAAAAAGGCGTGGTTATATCGTCCTCGCTTGCCGAATATATTCTTGGCGAAAGCGAGTATTCGTTTTTAAAAGATTACACTCAGATACTTCACCTGCTGTGCGACAACTACCCCGTAACCGGTATTGTGGAGGAAGAAGGCTTTATAGTTTATTACCGCGACGGCTATTTTGAAGAGATGACTGTAATGAATAACTTCAACACCCGCAAAGCGTCGAGCTATAACCTTGGGAAAACGCCGGAAAAGGGCCATGTGCTGGTGGGCTTGATTGACTACGGATATACGGGTGACTATGAAAACGGCCTGAAGGCCGGGGATACAATTACAATCGGTGAAATAACGTTTATATTTGACGGTTATGTTAAAATAAGCTCGTCGGACGCGTATATCTTTGAAAATTATTATTCGGGCGGTCCGGTATACGGCTATAAGGATACCGATTACTACTATTACGGGGGAGAAACTTACTTTGTCAGCGACGCTGACTTTGAGACCCTCGCGAACAGCGTAAGAGTTTATGGGGTTCGCCATGTCACGGTCTTTACTCAGGAGCTTAAAAACGATATCAAAGAAGTGGCTAAAGTCCTTCCCCACAGCGCCGTGACCACCCCCGACGACCTTAGGGAAATCGTGCGAATAAATCTCAGCGGGGATATCGCCGCCGCCGCCACCACAATTGTTGTTATGATATTTGTGCTGGGGCTCTGCCTTTATCTCATAATGCGCACCAGTATGATGTCCCGGATAAAAGAAATAGGCATTTACCGGGTCATAGGCGCGTCAAAGAAGAATATGCTGTATAAATTCTTCGCGGAAACAATACTTGTAACCACTCTGACCGTGTTTATCGGTTACCTCGCTTCTTCCTATTTTGTGACACAGCTCGCCTCGCTGAGCGTTCACACATCGGAAATCGCCTATTACCCGGCATGGCTGGCGCTGTCCACGTTGGCGCTCCTTTACGCCCTCTCGCTCGTCGCCGGTCTTCTCCCCGCGAGAGCCCTTCTCAAGAAAACCCCGGCGGCAATCCTTTCCGCTTATGATATTTGATTTTTAATATTTGATATTTAATATTTACTATTTTATATTTATACCCGCAGATCTGTCAGAGGAAATAAATAATTCCTCCGCCGGATAGTACAACGGTAATCCCCCTTGAAAATGCTGAACATTCAGCATTTTTAAGGGGGATTTTTTCAATGAACAATGAACAATGAAGAGTGAAGAGTGAATAGTGAGCGGCTTTATAGAAGTGTCATTTATCATTGAAAACTCAACAATGTCAAGAAAAAAGTATAGAGTTTTTTAAATTTTTAATGATATTGGCTCCGCCAATGATATTACTGCGTAATGATATTCAGCTGAAGCTGAATGATATTATATTCGTCCTTGTTTTTATTCGCCGCAGCGAATATATTTCGCCCATAGGGGCGAATATAATTGACAAAACGCCAAAGGGCGTGATTTTTTATGATCCGTAGATAAAAGAATGAGGAACTTTTTTAATTTTTAATGATATTGGCTCCGCCAATGATATTACTGCGTAATGATATTCAGCTAACGCTGAATGATATTATATTCGTCCTTATTTTTATTCGCCGCAGCGAATATATTTCGCCCATAAGGGCGAATATAATTGACAAAATGTCAAAGGGCGTGATTTTTTATGATCCGTAGATAAAAGAATGAGGAACTTTTTTGATTTTTAATGATATTGGCTCCGCCAATGATATTACTGCGTAATGATATTCAGCTAACGCTGAATGATATTATATTCGTCCTTATTTTTATTCGCCGCAGCGAATATCACTCGCCCGCAAGGGCGAATATAATTGACAAAATGCCAAAGGGCGTGATTTTTTATGATCCGTAGATAAAAGAATGAGGAACTTTTTTGATTTTTAATGATATTGGCTCCGCCAATGATATTACTGCGTAATGATATTCAGCTAACGCTGAATGATATTATAT
>JBAYZO010000053.1:0-10083 GCA_041672465.1 Eubacteriales bacterium | reverse complement strand
GGTGGCCAAAGCGCCGTAACCCCATAAAAACGCTCCGCAAAACTGAGCCGCCGTGCCTGTCGAATATGTCCAAGGCCAAATCGTCACGCCTCTCTCGTTGGCGACATCGTTAAGCCTCTTTGTGAGCGCGCCGTAACCCGGGTTAAGGGTGGTGTTGTTTATAAGAAGCGAGGACAGCACCGAGTAAAGCGAGGAAGTGGCAAGCCTTTGTGAAGAAGACTGGGGAACCGAGCCTATCAAATAGCCGCAGCTTATGGCGGGGGCTACTCTTTGCATCTGAACGCATTGCGGGAGCGAGAACGAGATAACGCTGACTTTATCCGTCACCCCAAGCTCCTCTACAATATCGGCTATGGCTTTGCAAATGGCGGGTTTACTTGATTTAATCTCTATAAACACGCCGAGGTCTTTGTCCTGTATGTATTCGAGAAGCTCTCTCAGCGTGGGTATACGCTCGTCGGGGAACTGCGTTTTGTATTTGTCGTTATCCCCCCAAAGGTGATAAGATTTAAGCTGGACAAGGGTCATTGACTCGATGTTTCCCGTGCCGTCGGTGGTTCTGTCGATAGTGCCGTCGTGCATAATGACAACTTCGTTGTCAGTGGTGAGGTAAACGTCGGTTTCAACTATATCCGACCCATTTTCATACGCAATTCGGTAACTCGAAAGCGAGTTTTCCGGGGCATATGTGGGGTTTCCCCTGTGTCCGATAACGGCGGGCGTTCTCGTAAGCGCGTCGGGCTCAAACAGCGAATAAGCGACTTTTACATTGTCCGGGTTAGGCGTAGCTACGCCGTGAACCCCAAGCGTTATGGCGGCGGCGGAGTCGGCGGCGGTTGCGCAGTCGTCATACGCCCAAACGGTGAGGAGCAGCTCTCTTAGCTTTTTTGTTGATTCCTGAGTAAGTACATTCGCGTCAATAAGAGCCGTTTTCGCGAACGAGCCGTTTACGCTGAGCCGGATTTCGGCTATTTCCTTGTCTTCAATCTTATGTTTATATTTACCTCTGAAGTCGGCAATCCTGCGTATTTTGTCGTTTTTCGCTTTGGCATATTTAATAACGGTCTCGTCCGGGCTGACAATTGCCGCGTCAATAATAGTCTTGCCGGCGTAAAGGGATAACACCCCGTCAACGGCTGCTTTTGACGGGCAGTAAAACAGCGGTATAACCGTGTCGCCCAAAAGCTCAAAGATGTTTTGCAGTTCGCCTATTTTGTCCCCGGCGGGGCTTAAAATATCGCTGCCGTTGGTGTAGATAAGCGCGTTTGAAACGCCTTCAAGCCCGCCAAACGAGGATGGCGAGGTGACAACCGCGACCAGCGCCAGCGAGTTTTGTATGTTTTCAACCTCCGAGGTCGTTTCAATAAGGGTTTTCTCAACGGTGAACTCGGGCTTTTCAAGCTGAAGCGAAACGGTGACGCTGTCGACATACATAATTGAATAGTTCGCCTGAAGCCCTATCCGCCCGGAGTTGTAAAGCTTTTTATCCTCGTTATAGACAATATCGCGGCCGTCAATGGATTCAAGTATCACGTTGTCTTTGATACTGACTTGATATTCATAAAACGTTCCCGTCACCTGCGACGCGATATGCGCGCCTGTGGTAATAACTTCCCACTGGTTAGACGCGTTTCTAAGCGCGAACTCAACCCCGTTTGAAAGGGAGCTGTTTTTGCGAACGCACATATGATAATAAGGGTAGGTGTTGTTTTGGATACGGTACATTATGGAATTCCACCGCGAGGTGTCTTTTTCATGGGAAGAAGACACAAGGGCGTTAACGCGGTAGTTTCCGAACTCGCCCAGCCATTCGGGGAGCATGACGCGGAGCATTTCATAATTTCTCGCGTCAATCACAAGCTTTGAGTCCTCAATTTTAATTAAAGTGTTGCCTTGGATCTGTTTTGTCCAGTCGTCAATGGCGTTTTGGTCGTCAAAATCGTTTGTATAAAGCACATAATCGGTGTCAGACGGGTTTTTGGCGACGACATACACGTTTTTCGCCCCGTTGGAATAGCTTGCGGTAAGTTTATACACTCCTGGGCTCGCCGGTTTAAAAGAAGTGATTACCGTGCCGCCGTCACTCCAGGTAATTTCCGCCGCGGCCGCCACACTGCTCGAAGTGATCCCAAGGTTAAACCGCGTCAAATCAATGGTTTCGCCCGCATCGGCGGGGATCGCGGGAGAATTGTAGGGAATGGTGACAATCGGCTTGTCTTCGGCTTTCGGCGCGACGGGGGAGAGCGAGAAAACAAACAGCGCCGCTATAAAAACCGCGATAATTCTTTTTTTCATTAAGCTGACTCCTTCATTTAATTTATTTTTTGTATATTATATAATATGAGCGAATTTTAATCTGTAAATTTATCGGCGCGCCGAAAGTTTTAAATCGGTTATATAAGCCAAAGTTTTATTTTTTCCGCAGCGCCTGTATCGCCTTTGCCGGCACCATTCCGTTTTGTTTTAGCTCCGCAAGCGCCGTTTCCTCTGTGCAGCCGGTGGTTTCCGTTATCATTTTAACCGCCCGCGCCACAAGCTTTTTGTTCGACGGCACCATATAAGCCATAAGGTTGCCGAGCGTGCGCCCGTATTTTATCATTGCCCCGGTCGAGAGCATGTTTAGCACCATTTTTTGGGAAGTTCCCGCTTTGAGCCGGGTTGAGCCTTTTATAACCTCGCCGCCAACAGGGATGGTTATAGTCACTTGCGCCAGAGCCGAAAAGTCGGCGTTCACATTGTTTGTAACCGCTATTGTCTTTGCCCCAAGCCCTCCCGCGAAGGCAAGCGCGCCCTTAACGCAGGCGGCGCTCCCGCTGGCGGAAATCGCCACGCAGGCGTCGTTTTTATCAAACTTTCTTTCAACAAGCTGGGTGACAATGGAGTCGTCCAAATCCTCAGCGTCCTCGATAGACGAAAAAGCGGCCTCTTTGCCCCCGGCGATAATGCCCTGAACCGTTTCCGGGGAAACCCCGAACGTTGGGGGACATTCTGAAGCGTCAAGCACGCCGAGCCGCCCCGAAGTTCCCGCGCCGCAGTAAAATATCCTGCCGCCGTTTTTCAGCGCTTCGGCGAGCAAGTCAACGGCTCTCGCGATATCGGGGAGAGAGTTTTCCACGGCGAAAGCCACTTTTTTGTCTTCGTCGTTCATTATTTTTACAATGCCTAAGCTTGAGAGGGAATCGATATTTTCACTCGCCTCAAGCGGCGATTCGGTTTTTAAGCTTTGATAATCTTCCATAAAAAACCCCGCTGCAACTATTTTTTTCACCCCCATATCATAGCATGATAGACAAAAAAAGTCAACAAAAACGCTTTTATTTTGTGTAGAGCCCTGTTTCGCTTTAAGCTTTTGTTTTTGTCTTGACAAAGTTATCGGCAAAGGTTATGATAACGGCGTCGTTTGTCGAAAATGCGGGGTGTATATGTTTTATTATTTCGTTCAGGGCATTGGTTTTTTCGGAACCGCCGTTATGTTCATCTCATACCAAATGCCTAAAAAAAGCAAAATCCTTTTATTTCAAATCCTTGCCGCGGCGGCGTTTTCCCTTCATTTCGCGCTGCTTGCGGGTTACAGCGGGAGTTACACCGGCATGGTGATGAACATTATCGCCCTTGCCAGATGCGTTTTATTTTACTTTGAAAACAAGCCTTTTTTCAAACCGAAGACATTTACCGCCCTTATCCTCACGGCGATATTTATTGTGGGCGGGGTTACATACAAAAACATTTTTTCAATTTTCCCGATACTTGGCATGACCATTTCAACCCTTTGCCTTAACATTAAAAAAGAAAAGTGGTTCAGGATATTCAACCTCCCCGGATCCCCGCTCTGGATGACATATAATATTTACTCGCGCTCCTTTCCCGGGATACTCGGGGAGATCATCAATATGTCTTCTCTGATAATCGCGATAATAAGATATGATATTATCGGCGAAAGGCGGAACAAAACCAAACAAGCCGCGACAAACGCAAAGGCTTAAAACTCTTGACAAACATTTTTTCATATGATAATATATTGCTGAAAGATTGATTATTCAAGCTGTGAAAATTCAAAAGAAAAAAGTTGCCGCTTGAAAAATTTCATTTTTCAAGCATGTGGCACCATAGCCAAGTGGTAAGGCAGAGGTCTGCAAAACCTTCATTCCCCAGTCCGAGTCTGGGTGGTGCCTCCAAAAAGAAAAAGTCGCAGTTATGCGGCTTTTTCTTTTTGTACTCTTCACTTTTCTCTCTTCGTTTTTCTCTTTTCTCTTCTCTTGTTCTTTTGCGACTTTTTCCAGATAATAGATAAAAGAGAATAGATAAGAGTAAAGGAAGCTTTTCTTGACGAAAAGCAGTTATTATAATATTACAACCATAAGAGGTGAGACTGGTTTTGATGTTACAAAAGGAGCTTTTACATAAAAGCTTTGCAGTTATGCGGCTTTTTCTTTTTGTACTCTTCACTTTTCTCTCTTCGTTTTTCTCTTTTCTCTTCTCTTGTTCTTTTGCGACTTTTTCCAGATAATAGATAAAAGAGAATAGATAAGAGTAAAGGAAGCTTTTCTTGACGAAAAGCAATTATTATAATATTACAACCATTCGCCATAACGAAACTTCATTAGCGGCAAAGCCGCGACTTCATTCGTTCCCCGTCGTTTCATTCGTTTCCTATCACTTTATTCGTTTCTTTTCTTGATACACTTTTGAATTTTAAAACACTTAATATGGCGGGGGATAATAATAGCGCTATCTTATCTCCAAAGCGGAGAGCGAATATTAGCTACGGCAAGATATTTACGCCGAAATGCTTGATATTGACGACTTAAAAGAGTATAATGACCAATACGGTCATCAGTACGGCGACGAAATTTTAAAAACCGCGGCGAATTTTATGGCAAAAGAGGTTGGTTTTGAAAACATTTGCCGTTATGAAGGCGAAGAATTTTTAGCCCTGCTTCCGGCGGGGTCGCTCGACGAAATCGGCGGAATGGCGGAAAACCTAAAGAGAGCTCTAAACGATTTTGGAAGTCAGCGCGGAACGCCCGAGCTTACCGTCTCAATCGGCGCAGCCCCCAAAGGGGAACTCACGTTTTATGAAACCCTCCCCGCGGCCGACACCCGGCTCTGCGCGGCGAAAAACGGTGGCAAAAACAAAACATCCTGCAAATTCACTTAAAATACCCCGAACCGCTTATAAAAAAAGTTCAGCCAAAGAAAGGATTATCACGCAATGGAAAATTACCCCGGCGATATTAAGGCAAAAAGCCTGCCCAAAAAAGCTTTTTATTTTAAAGAAAACCTCGCGATAATTGTTGTTTTTTGTCTTTGCTTCGCGATGGCTGTTTCTTTTGCCTCCTGTACCGGCGGCCCCGGCGATCAGCTGACATCAAGCGAACCCGAAGAAACATCGACGCCCGGCGAAACTTCAACTCCGCAAGACGAAAAACCCGACGAGTATTTTTCTAAGTTTGACCTTAACACGTCATACGGGACCGACGCCACTGTCATAACGCTTACAAAGAGCAGCGTCGAGATAAAGGGGAGCGGCGCCGCCTCGGACGGCGGAAAAATAAATATAACCGAACCCGGGGACTATGTTGTGTCGGGCGTGATGAGCGACGGACAGATAATAGTCAGCGTCAAAAAAACCGAAAAAGTTCATTTGATTTTTACCGGCGTTGACATTACCTGTAAAACCTCTTCGCCCGTCTGGGTTAAATCGGCCGATAAAGTTTCCATAACGCTTGCGGCGGGGACTAAAAACTACCTCAGCGACTCCACTCGCTATGTATTTGACAACCCGGATAACGAGCCTAACGCCTGCCTTTTTTCAAAAGACGACCTCACAATCAACGGAACCGGCGCGCTTATCGTCACCGGCAGGTACAACAACGGCATTTGCTCAAAAGACGACCTCAGAATTATTTCGGGTGAAATAACCGTAAACGCTAAAAATAACGGGCTTAAAGGCAACGATTCGGTTTCTATAAGAGGGGGCAAGCTAACCATTAAATCCTCTGACGACGGGATAAAAACCACCAATGACAGCACCCCCGGCAAGGGTTTTATCTATATCAGGGACGGCGAGATATCAATAATCAGCGGCGATGACGCGCTTCAAGCGGAACAGGCGATTATTGTCAAGGGCGGGGAAGTTACCATAAAAGCCGGCGGCAAGACAATAAACTGCCCGGGCACGGTGGATATCGCGCAAGGCACGGTAAAATAAAGGTTAAAACGAAATTTTTATATAAAAAAAGAGCCGTCGGCTCTTTTTTATTTTAACCCGAAGCACCGGTATTCGCGATATCCTCCGCGAGAGAACGCATCTCGCTCTTTGAGCTTACGCCTCTGGCTTTATTTATATAATCATTTTTTGCCGCCTCGTCAAGGAGCGAGAACTTCTCAAGCGCCTTTTGGTTTTGAGAGAGCGCCATGCCAAAACCCAACGGGATCCCTTTTTCATCCATATAATCACCTTCTTGCGATTTGTTTGTTTTGCTTTTCCGCGGAGAAAAGCCGTCTATACTATTTTGCACAAATATTTAGGGTATAATGCACAAATAATTGTATATTAATTTGTATATATTTACCTTATATTAATCAAAACGCAATGATTTGTTCATACATTTTGAGTATACTAAGCATAGTGAAAAAATAGTAAAAACTCTTTTTGTGGTAAAAGGGAGTAGCAATACTTACATGAAAGGAAGAAATTAATTATGGATAAAGCTTTAGAAACCAAATTGGTTTATAACTACAAAATCGAACTCACCACGCTAAAGGATGTCAAGGAATTTGTTAAGATCGCCACAAAGCTGGAAGGGAAGTTGAGCCTTAAGAGCGGAGCGAAACTCACCGTTAACGCGAAGAGCCTGCTCGGAGTGCTTTTGGCGCAGCACCTTAACTGGAACGACCTTACGCTTACCTCTGACCGTGACAGATACTTTGATTTTAAGAAATTCATTGTAGATGGCACAAATTAAAGCAAGGGCAGCCCGCGCCGGCAAACGCCGCTGTGGAAAAACATTAACAAAACACGCGCTGCTCCCTAATACCACAACAAACTGAAACGGCTGTCGTAAAGGCGGCCGTTTTGGTTTTTAATAAATATTTTCAAAAAAACCGCCATGTTTGGGAGGGGTTTTTGGGTTTTGTTGTAACATAAATATCGGCGACTTGCTCTTTGTCACTGAGTGATAAGGTAAAAATATAAATTTATTTTAGCTTGGTTGAAAAAATGCTGATTGAAAAATGTTAATTGAAAAAATGCTAATTGAAAAACGTTAATTGAAAAAATGCTGATTGAAAAACGTTAATTGAACAAATGCTGATTGAAAAACGTTAATTGAACAAATGCTAATATATTGCTATTAATTCTTAGTAGCAATATATTAGCCGCCAACAATTAAACCGCTACTTAGTAGCGGTTTTAGTTTGGCATCTAGTCAGTGATATACGGTATCAACGCTATTTGTCTTGCGCGTTTAATGGCCTCGGTCAGCATACGCTGGTGTTTGGCGCAGGTTCCCGTGACGCGGCGGGGAAGTATCTTCGCCCTGTCGGTCAGGTTTTTTCTAAGCCGCGCCACATCTTTGTAATCGATATGCTCGGCTTTATCCACGCAAAAAACACAAACCTTCTTTTTTCTGTGGGGACGAAAGTTTTTACCGCCGTCCCTGGTATCTCTATCCATGTGTTTTTACTCCTTTATGAAAATTAAAACGGGAGCTCGTCGTCGGCGGAAAGTTCCTCAAAAGAACCCTCTACCTTAGGCGTGCCGTAAGTGGGCGTTTGCGAAGGAGCGCTGTCTCCTTTGCGTTCGACAAACGAAACCTCATCCGCGACAACCTCGGTGGAATATCTCTTGTTGTTTGAGCTGTCGGTCCAAACTCTGGTCTGGAGCGTGCCGCGCACGAGTATGGGTTTGCCTTTGGTGAAATATTTGGTGACAAATTCGGCCGTTTTACGCCAGCACACAATGTCGATAAAATCAGCCTGCTGCTGTTCGCTTTGAAATCTTCTTGAGACCGCTATTCTGAAAGTAGTCACCGGTATACCGTTCGGGGTGCTTTTAAGTTCCGGGTCGGCAACCAGATTACCAATTAAAACAACTAAATTAAAGCTTGCCATAAACATTCACTCCTGTCAGATTCTGATGATTGTCACACTAAGACTATACTTCGACCTTAATTATAAGCGAACGAAGAATCGAGTCGTTAATGTTAAACAGCCGTTTGAGCTCGGCGGGGAAATCCGAACCCGAAAAAAACCGAATTAAAACATAATAACCTTCGGTCATGTCATCGATCGGGTAGGCAAGTCTCCGCGCGCCCCATTCGTTTGAAGTTTCCACCGTTCCGTTTTCCGAAATCAGGGTTGTAAACCTTTCAACCGTCGCTTTTATAGCTTCTTCGCCTATTTGGTTATTCACTATAAAAAGCGTTTCATAAAGCGTGTTTTTCTCTTCCATTCTTACACCTCCTTTTGGACATATGACTCCCTTTTTAAAAGGGAGTAAGGAGAAAAAACCGGCGTAAAAGCCGTACTTTTTCATTCATTGTATTTTAGCAATAACTCAGCCGTTTGTCAAGGTTTTTTCAAAAAAGTTTGAAAATCGCCCCGTTTAGGGCGATTTACGCTTAATTTTCACTGTATTCCAAGCTGTAACCAATCTTCCGCGTTGACACGATTAAAACTCCCGAGCGTATAAAAGCAAGCTTTTTCCTTAAAAACGACATATAAACTTCCACATTGTTGTCTTCGGCGTCCGAGAGATACCCCCATACCTTAACGATTATTTCCTCTTTGCTGACAATCCCGCCGCGCCTTGAAATAAGAAGCTTTAATATCTCAAACTCTTTATATCCCAGCTTTACAGAGATGTTTCTTATTGTAGTTTTAAGCGTCAGCGTTTCAAGCTCAAGCTCAAGGTCGCCGAAAGTTACGGTGTCAATCACCATCTCGCCTTTTCGCCGTGAAACCGCCCTTATTCTCGCCAGCAGTTCTTTTGAGGAAAAGGGCTTTGTCAAATAGTCGTCGCCGCCGAGGTCAAGTCCTTTAACCTTGTCGTCGACGTCGTCGCGGGCGGTGAGTAGGATTACGGGAGTGCTTATTTTGTTAAGCCTTAACTTCTTTAACACCTCAAAACCGCCAAGCTTTGGCAGCATTATGTCAAGCAGAACCACGTCGTAAATTCCGCTGGCGGCGAAGTCATAGCCGTCTTCTCCGTTATAGACCGCGTCGCTGTGGATTTTCTCGCCCGTGAGTATTTCGCGAATGCTGTCGGCAAGCTTTTTTTCGTCTTCTACAACAAGCACATTCATATCAGCAAGAAGTCAGTTTACCGTCTGAATGGTAACTTTAACGTTGTCCGATTCGCTGTCGCGCTTTTTCGCCGAGCCGTACAGAAGCAAAACCGCCGCGGCCGCCGAGCAAAGCGCCAGCGCGAACCCTAAGGCGAGAAAGGTAAAGTTTTTGGAATCGGTAAACTGAAGACTGATATAATTTGAAAAAGTTTTGCCGAAGGTACTGTAACTTATATTGAAGTTTTCCTTAAGGTATTTCGCCGTTCCGGCAGTGCAGGCAAGAATATGCCCGACAAGGACAAGAAAACCCGAAACGATAAGCACCGCCGCGAGCCCGCGGGGATTAACCCTCTTAACCACGGCGCGGTAGGTGAAAAAAGCCGCTCCGCCGATAATGACGGCGAAAAAGCAGGCGAAGAATTTAAGAATATCGCTTCTGCCGTTAAGCCCGAGTAAAAAGAACAAAAGTGTATAGGCAGAGGCGGCAAGCACGCTTGCGATAAGCGACGCGACTATCCCGTTTTTATGGTTAAGCTCCGACCGGGCTTTTTCGGTGGCGGGGGATCTTTCCTCGGCGGCGTCAAGCGCGCAGGAATCGCAGAACAGCTTTTTTTCCTCGCCGTGGCCGCCGGTAAACGTAACTATCTTTCTTTTTTCACCGGGCTTGAACTTTCGGCCGCAGCCGGAACAAAACCCCGCGCCCGGGGCGGAGACTTCCCTTAGCGTTTTTATAAGGTAATCGGTAAGCTCCCTGAGGGTGGTGAGCGGGGCGGAGGTGACCGCGGTCACGCCG
>JBAYZO010000052.1:0-10216 GCA_041672465.1 Eubacteriales bacterium | reverse complement strand
TGTTTGAATTCTTTTTCTGAAAAGCTGGCGCCATTGTTGGTAAGCTCGACCTTCCCTTTCAGATCAATTGCCGCGCCTGTTGAAAAATCAATTTTAGCATATGGTTCAGGCAGGGTTTCAGTAGCCTGCGACTTTAAAGGTACACTTACCGTAATAACGCCAAGAAGTAATACGATTGACAAAGATATAAAAACAACTTTTTTCATATCGCGTAGCCCTTTCCTTATTTTGTGCATTAATGCTACATTAAAATGTAGCATTAATCAACACATTTCGTATGGCAAAGATAAATTTAACATAAATTTTATATGGTATTCATACTCATAGTTGCCAAAAACGACAGCAACCTCACAGATATTGTTACGATTTACGACTCAACCGCCATAGAATTACTATTCTTAACTATGTCCGGTTCTGTCTTTACACAAAAGACGAAATATTCCAATAGGCATCTCAGGTTCTTACCTGACTTTTTTTGCCATCATTTCTCTTGTACCCTCTGTAAATGTGAAATCTTCAATGTCTTTTGGTACAATGAACTTTCTGTTTATTCTATCAAAGATTACTTTGTTACTAATATCGGTTATGAAATTGTTTTCATCATATTTTAATTCCACAAAATCCTTGGTTGTTTTAATCGGTTTAATTACTAATTTATCTTTCATCTTATCATCAATAACTTCAACGATTATCCATTCGCCTCTTCTGCCGATTAGCAGTAACCAAGATCTTCTTTTAATAACATATATGATATAAGCGCTCAATCCAAGCACAATGATAATTCCAAGCACTTTGGCAACCATACTATAGTCTTTATCAACACCTAATTCTTTAAATGCCCAGTTTTCATTCCCCTCCTTATAAGCTTTCATCTCTTTATCGCCGTCTTTGAACGTAAACTCAACTACACCGTCCGGAATTATAAATATTCCATTTTCATAAATAACACCATTACTAATATCAGTGATATTTGCTTCAGGTATATATACAACCGCGCTGACGGCTATTATCGGCTCAAGATGTATATCGTGTTTTATTACATCAAATTCAATTGATATTGTCGGGCTCACATAATCGTGATAACCGTCTTTGCTCGCTATAAGGAGAGGTTTTAATATGTGTTAGCTTTAAGTGTCTAAATTAGACACGGCAAGCCTGTAAAGCAAAACATAATCTGACACGATTCCCGGTTATTACGGAAAATTCAACATCGGTAAGCAAAATAATTTTCAAAAAACGGATTTTTTGAAAAACGGGGGTGTGATTTCGCCGCAACCGATTGACTTGGCGGCGGTTCTAATGTTCTGATATTAATAACAAATTAAACTAAAAAAGACTAACCCCGCCGGAGACCTGTCATTGCCGCCAATGTTGATGCACCTAAATTCAAAGGACAAGGTACTTTGCGGTTTTATAAATTTGCTATTCTTTAACAATAGTATAACATTTTTTTGGGGTTTGTCAACATAAATAAAATTTAACATACCTTTTACCAACCCTTGATAAATTCATTGTTTTATAATATAATTACATTTGAACAGTTAAAAGATTATTTTGGGGTGAAATTATGAAGTTAAAAGTGTTTTCGCTAATTTTAGCGGTAATTTTCGTTCTCTCTGCTTGCGGGGGTAAAAGCGAGCCAAGCGAAGAAGAAACATCTGAAATTTCAGACGAGCAAAACGAAAAAAAGATTCATTATATTGACGAGGATGAACTCTATGATAAAATTCTCGGCTCTTGGGCAGGTCAAGCGGCAGGTGTTGTTTGGGGCGCGCCAACAGAATTCAATTACCTGAAAAGAATGATTCCCGATGATGAGGTGCCCGATATCAACAGCCTAAACTTAGATTCTGTTGCGGGTCAGGATGATTTATATGTTGAAATCCCGTTTCTTGAGACTATGAAAGAGTATGGGGTTGATTGCGGCCTGAAACGTCTTGCCGATAAATTCCGCGACTCCGAATTCCCGCTTGACCATGCCAATAAAATCGGGAGAGAGAATTTGCGCGGCGGTATCGAGGCGCCGATGTCCGGACATTACAAATACAACCCTCATTGCGACGATATTGATTGGCAAATCGAATCCGATTTTCTCGGTCATATATACCCGGGAATGGTAAATGAGTGCGCCGCCCGCGCCTTTGAAATCGGTCATATAATGAATTACGGCGACGGGGTTTATGGCGGTGTTTTTGTCGCCGCGATGCATTCCGCGGCGTTTTTCGCGGACAGCGTCGATGAAATCATCACGGCGGGAATTTCGGCGATACCCAAAGACACAAAGTTTAGACTTCTTCTTGAAGATGTTGTAAAATGGCATTCCGAAGGGCTGAGCTGGCAAGAAAACTGGCAGAATCTTGAGGAGGTTTGGGGCGCGACGGATCGCTGTATCTGGTACGCAAACTCCGACGCGAATATTGACGCCAAGCTAAATGCCGGATATATCCTTATGGGGTTGCTTTATGGTAACGGCGACTTTACGGAATCAATTAAAATCTCAATGCAATGCGGTCAAGACAGTGACTGCAATCCCTCGAGCGTTGGCGGCATACTCGGCAATTATTACGGATTTAAGGCTTTGCCGGAGATTTGGACTTCAAAAATCAATATGACCGGCTATCAATTCGCGTATACAAATCACACTATGAAATCTGCCGTTGAACTAAACTATGTCCTCGCATTAGAAATGCTTGAGCTTAAAGATTTTAAAAAGGACGGCAGGGTTTGGGAGATTGTTACCGATGACGAAATTCTTCCCGTTCCCTTTGAGCAATGGCCCGATATACCGTCCGCCGAAGTCGATTTTCAAATAATTGATAATATCCTTAGCGTCAATGCGAATATTTTTGATTTAAACGGTATAAAAACAATTCTTTGGGATTTTGGCGACGGCGCGGCGGATATCAGCGGCAATACCGTTCATGTATATGAAGAAGCCGGCGAATACGATATCAAATGCACAATAACCAATGTTAACGATGGTGTTTTTGAAATAGAAAAAACAATAAAAATTGAAGCTATCAAAAAAACCACAAGCCCGGACAAAGGAAATATCAGAAATATCGCGAATTCGGGCGTCCCAATCTGTTCCGATTTTTATCCTACCGGAAGCGGCAGCAAGAGCTTGGAAGTCATTCGGGATGGTAAAAAATCCGGCTCGAACACAGCCCAATATGACACATATATAGGTTATGTCAGTAAACATGATGATTTTGTAGGATATATATTTTATGAGGAGTTTAATATTGATAAAATTATATTCACCGACGGAATGCATTTTGACAACGGCGGCTGGTTTGCCGATGGAACGCTGAAAGCTCAGATATATAAAAATGGGGGATGGGTCGATATTGATTGCACGGTAACCCCCGAATACCCTAACGCCAACTCGATGAACGCGTTCGGCGCCAACTTCAGAGAATATACTTTCACTTTTGACGAGGTTAAATGCAAAGGCATAAGGCTTATAGGTATCGCCGGCGGCTCCGCCGGATTTATCAGTATCGTTGAGCTCGAAGTGTTTGGGGCAGAGGCGCAATAAATACTTCTTGGCAAAAAAATCCTGATATATCAAACAGTTTAAAGCATAAAAAAATAACGCTAATCTTGATACGGTAATAATCAAGGTTAGCGTTCTTGTTTGCGCCACGCTGACAAAAAAATGCTGTTGTTTTTATTGGTGATGATATGTTTTCAATGTTCGCGCCCGGTTTTCAAATCGTCATTCAATCGCGGCTTTAATTAGATTTTGCGCTGTTTTATAGGTACCGTCGGGGGCTTTGTAGTAAAAGCACGCAGATACAACAATAGTAATACTGTAACAAACGATATCATTTTCGTAAATCGTAAAGCACCCGCGCGAGCCTTCTAAAATGTCCTCGCCATCAATGCGCAGCCACAGATAAATACTTTTTTTAGACTCTAAATCGCTAAAAAAATCTTCACCCATTGTAATTTCTTGAAATTTTGATAAATCCAGCGCGGAGTATAAATCCAGCGCGGTTTCATTGTTTAAAATGATATCATTGTTATTGCCGTTAGGAGTATAATGAGCTAATAATTTTCCGCTTTGCTCTGAAGTGAGTTCGGCGCTTGAGGTGGGAAAATAAGCGGAGGAATCCGATATAGAGTAGGGTCGCTTTTTAGCGCAAGATGATAGACAAAGAGATAGGATAATTAAAAACAATAAGGTGATAGTAAAGTTTTTCATCGGTAAATCTCCTTATTATGGTGTTTTAATTGATAATTAAAGCAAATAAGTTGCGAATTATTTTAATCAACTTTAATTTCACGCCCACATTATAATTCATATGGGCGTGAAAGTAAAGGGTGCAATCAAAAGCAATAAAAAAAATCGGTTTTGATTTTGTGATTGGCTGATAAAAAGGATGCGTAGTTCTTTAATTTTAATGATATTGGCTTCGCCAATGATATTACTGCGTAATGATATTCAGCTAACGCTGAATGATATTATATTCGTCCTTGTTTTTATTCGCCGCAGCGAATATATTTCGCCCATGAGGGCGAACACAAATATAATTAATAAAAAAATGCTGCATTTTTTAGTTTTTAATGCTATTGGCTTCGCCAATGATATTACTGCGTAATGATATTCAGCTAACGCTGAATGATATTATATTCGTCCTTGTTTTTATTCGCCGCAGCGAATATATTTCGCCCATGAGGGCGATCACAAATATAATTAATAAAAAAATGCTAAATTTTTTAGTTTTTAATGATATTGGCTTCGCCAATGATATTACTGTGTAATGATATTCAGCTAACGCTGAATGATATTATATTCGTCCTTATTTTTATTCGCCGCAGCGAATATCACTCGCCCGTAAGGGCGAATATCATTCACGAAGTGAATATCATTCGTCCGTCAGGACGAATATAATTGAAAATCCTGTCAAAAGACAGGATTTTCTGGTCGGAGCGATGTGATTTGAACACACGGCCTCTTGGTCCCGAACCAAGCGCTCTACCAAACTGAGCCACGCCCCGCGCAGGCGTAATTATATTACATACAAAGCGATAAGTCAATAGAAAACGCGAAACAGGGATAAAAAAACAAATTTATTTCAATCCGCCGCCGTGATAAAAACGGTTTTTACTTCTTTTCGGCATAATCGCCTATTCCCCGGTACCGCCGATAACGCTTTTCGATAAGCTTTTCCAAGGGCAGCTTTGAGAGTTCTTTAAAATCTTTTTCAAGCCGGGTTTTTATTTCCCCGCAGAGCTTTCCAAACCCGCCGTTGTCGCCGTTTTCGGGGATAATCGTTTCCGCCACGCCAAAGCGCTTCATGTCGTCGGCCGTTATTTTAAGGCACTCGACCGCCTCTTCCATTCGTCCGGGGTCTTTCCAGAGTATGCTCGCGCAGCCGTCGGGAGTTATCACCGAAAACACGGCGTTTTCAAGCATATATATCCGGTCGGCTACGGCGAGCGCAAGCGCGCCCCCGCTCCCCCCCTCGCCGGCTATTATTGAAATGACCGGCGTGCGGAGGGTCATCATTTCCATAAGATTTTCGGCTATCGACTGCCCCTGACCGCGCTGTTCGCCGTCCTCGCCGCAATACGCGCCGAGAGTGTCGACAATGCAGATCACGGGCAGACGGAACTTTTCGGCGAGTTTCATAACCCTGAGCGCTTTTCTGTATCCCTCCGGCTTTGGACAGCCGAAGTTTTTGCGGATCCTGTCCTCAAGGCTGACGCCCTTGTCAATGGCGATAAACGTCACGGGCATATCCCCAAGCACGCCCACGCCCGCCATAATGGCGCCGTCGTCGCCGTATCTCCTGTCGCCGTGGAGCTCAATTTTATTGTCGATAAGCCCTTCTATAAACGCCCCGCCCGTGGGGCGCTCGTTTGAACGGACTATTTTAAGCTTTTCGTAAGCCGTCATTTCGCCCTCCGTAACTATACACCCGCATAAGCGAGGCGATAATGCTCCGCTGTTCGTCGCGGGGAACAATTTTGTCGATAAAACCGTGTTCAAGCATAAATTCGGCGCTTTGAAAGTTTTCGGGGAGTTTCGCTCCCGTGGTCTGTTCGATAACCCTCCTCCCGGCAAACCCGATAAGCGCCTTTGGTTCGGCGAGAATAACGTCCCCGCCCATGGCGAAAGAGGCGGTGACCCCGCCCGTGGTCGGGTCGGTGAGGACGACGACATACAGGTTGCCCGCGTCGCTGTGGCGCTTAACCGCGCCGCTGCACTTCGCCATCTGCATCAGCGACAATATCCCCTCCTGCATCCGCGCCCCGCCCGAGGCGGTGAACCCCAAAACGGGGAGAGATTTTTCGGTGGCAAGCTCAAACAGCCTTGTTATCTTCTCCCCCACCGCCGCGCCGAGGCTCGCCATAATAAAGCGCGGGTCCATGACAAAACAAGCGCAGTCAATGCCTTTTATCATCATTGTGCCGCATATGACGGCTTCTTTTTCCCCGGTGGAGGATTTTGCCTTTTCAAGCTTATCTTTATACAGCGGAAAATTCAAAGAATCGACAGCCTGAATGTTTTTGTCAACTTCGCAAAAAGAGCCGCTGTCCGCCAAAATCGCGATCCTGTCCCGCGGGGGGATCCGGTGATACTCGGAACAATTCGGGCAGATATAAAAGTTATTTATCAAGCTGCGGTCATACACCTCGCCGCCGCAGCCCTTGCAGAACGTTTTATTGTCACCGGCCGAAAACGCGAGCTTTTCGCGCTCGGTGGCGAAGTCTTTTCTTAAAAACCCAAACATTTGCCGCTAACCTCCTTTTTTGAAAATCGCGAATGAAAATTCGGCGGCCACACAAAGCTTTCCGCCAACGCTCCCCTTACCCTTAGCCCAGAAAAACGGCCCTTTTTGTTTTGTAATCTCGCACTCGGTCTCAAACGTGTCGCCGGGGGTCACGGGGTTTTTAAACCGAACTTTGTCAAGCCCGGTAAACAGCGTGAGCGTGGTTATTTCGCCTTTCGATTCGTTTAGGGCGGAAACCAGCACGCAGGCGGACTGGGCTAAAATCTCGCAGAGTATCACCCCGGGAACAATGGGGTTGCCGGGAAAATGCCCTTGTAAAAAGAACTCGTCGCCGACAATATATTTTTTGCCGTAAGCTTTCCCGTCACGCGAAGATATCTCGTCGAGGAGGAGCATATTGCCGCGGTGAGGGAGGAGCTTTTTAATTTCTTCCCTGTTCATAACCGAGCTCCGTTCACTGCTTAACCTTGCGGAGCGCGATACAGGCGTTATGCCCCCCAAAGCCAAGGGAGGTGGAAATCGCCGTTTCAATCCGGCATTCGCGCGCGACAAGCGGGGTGTAGTCAAGATCGCATTCTGGGTCGGGTTCGAAAAGGTTTATAGTCGGGGGGACAATCCCTTCGGTCAGCGCCAGCACACAGGCAATCGCCTCCGCCGCGCCGGCGGCGCCAAGCATATGGCCGGTCATGGATTTTGTCGAGCTTATCTTTAGCTTTTTGGCGTCGTCCCCAAACGCGAGCTTAATGGCGTTGGTCTCGGACACGTCGTTTTTAGGCGTGCTTGTGCCGTGAGCGTTGAGATATGTCGTCTCGGGGTTATAGTCAACTCCCTCAAGCGACAGGCTTATGGCTCTCGCCGTCTGGGTCGCGGTGGGGTCGGGAGCGGTGATATGGAACGCGTCGCATGTCGAGCCGTAACCGCAAATCTCGGCGTACATTTTCGCCCCTCTCTTTTTCGCGTTTTCATATTCTTCCAAAACCAACACGGCGGCGCCCTCGCCGAGCACAAATCCGCTTCGGCGGTTGTCAAAGGGAATAGAGGCGGCGTTCGGGTCGTCGGACAAAGACAGCGCCATGCAGTTTACAAATCCTGCAATCGCAAGGGGATGTATGGCGGCTTCCGTGCCGCCGCAAACCGCGTATGTGAGGTATCCGTCCTTTATCGCCCGATAAGCCTCGCCGATGGCGTCGCTGCCGGAGGCGCAAGCGGTGGAAAGCTGCTGCGCCGTGCCGTGCGATTTAAGCCGAATGGCGACATGCCCGGCCGCCATATTTATAATCATTTTAGGTATAAAGTACGAGCTGACTTTAAGCGGCCCGCCCTCCCTGAACTTATCTTCTTCCTCGCAGGTGGTGTTTATACCTCCGACCCCGGTGGCAATTATCACCCCCATGTCGTTTCTGTCAATCCCCGGCTCAAGCCCGCAGTCGCGGAACGCCTCATCGGCGGCGTAAACGGCGTATTTTACGTTGAGGTCTATCTTTTTTTCAAGCAGTCTTTCAAAGAGGTGGGAGGCGTTAAAATTCTTAACCTCGGCCGCAACTTTGCCCTTAGAAGAAGAGGCGTCAAACCTTGTGATATGGTCAATTCCGTTAACCCCTTTTTTAAGGGAATCCCAAAACTCGCCGACACTGTTTCCGATCGGGGAGACGACCCCCATTCCCGTTATCACTACTCTTTTCATAATAATTATTTTCCTTACTTAAAGTTTAAAATAAAGATTTGTCATATCGCCATTCCGCCGTCAATGCGCACAACCTCTCCGGTAATATAATCGGCGGCGGGGGAGGCGAGAAACACGGTCAGCTTGGCTATTTCCTCGGGGGAGGCGAACCGCTTCAGCGGTATGGCCGCCAACACTTTTTCATTGTTTAAAAAAGGCTCGGTCATATCAGTCCGCACAAACCCCGGGGCGACGGCGTTGCAGGTCACCCCTTTTGAGGCGTACTCCCTCGCCAGCGTTTTGGTCAACCCGATAAGCCCCGCTTTTGAGGAGGAATAATTTGCCTGACCCGGGTTGCCCGACAAGCCCGAAACAGAGGTTATATTGATTATTTTGCCGCTTTTTTGCTTAAGCATAACGGCAAGCGCCTGTTTGGCACAGTAGAAAGCGCCGTTCAGGTTAACGTCAACGACAAGCCTGAACTCCTCCGGCGACATCATCACCGCGAGCTTATCCCTTGTTATTCCGGCGTTGTTCACAAGAATATCAATCCGCGAAAAGTCTTCTGTTATCTTGGCGAAAGTATCTTTAACCGCGTTGTCGTCGGCGATATCGCACTCATAACCCCTTGCCTTTACCCCAAGGGAGGAAAGCAGGCCAAGAGTTTCTTCCGCCTTTGCTTTGTTTCCGGCGTAAATAAAAGCGACGTCGGCGTGGTTTTTGGCGAACTCCACGCAAACGGCGCGGCCAATCCCCCGCGAGCCGCCGGTGACAACCGCCGTTTTGCCCGTCAGCATACCGCCGCCTCCCTGCAAACCCTGCTTATGTCTTCAGGATTTTCGACCGCGAACGCCGCCGCTCCGGGCAGGGTTTTTTCAACAAGCTTTGTCAGCACGTTTCCCACGCCGGTTTCAATAAATATATCGGTTCCCAAGTCCGCGAGCTTTCTTATGATTTTTTCCCAATAGATGGGGTGGTCTATTTGAAGCCCCATTAAGTCGCGAACGTCCATGTCCACATTGTCCTCGCTCCCGTAGGGGTTGCCCGAATAATTTGAATAAACGGGGATTTTCGGCTTTAAGACGGCCTTGCCGTCAAGAAACAGCCTGAAAGCTTTGGCGGCGCCCGACATAAAGACCGAGTGGAACCCGCCCTCCACGCCGAGGATTACCGCCCGCCCGCCGAGCGATTTTATTTCATCTATAAACTTCGGCAACTCATCTTTTGCTCCCGATACCACAAGCTGACCGGGGCAATTATAATTGACCGGGTATATATTTTTGTATTTCTTACAGACGGATTCAACGGTACTGTTATCAACTTTAAGCACCGCCGCCATGCCGGCGGGGTTGGCTTTCGCGTCCATACTCATAAGCCGCCCTCTTTCTTCGGCGATTTTAAAGCCGTCTTCATGACTGAAAGCTCCGCCGAACGCCAACGCGGGGATCTCGCCCAGCGAAAACCCGGCGAGAAAATCAGGCTTTATTCCCTTTTCCTCAAGCGCGATCGCTCCCCCCAAATCGGCGAGATAAAGCGCCGGCTGAACATTCGCGGTTGTTTTAAGAAAATCAGCGTCGGCCCCGGCATAACCGAACATTCCCGAAAGTATTCCCGGGGAAGCTTTTTCGGCTGAGTCAAACAGAGTTTTAACGCTTGAAAAAGCGTCATAGATTTCTTTTCCCATACCGATTCGCTGCGCGCCCTGACCGGAAAACAAAAAGGCTATTTTACCCATTTATGGGCTCCTTTCAAAATCTCCTCGCACTCGGCGACCACCTCGCTTATAATTTCCGCGGCGGTTTGCTCA
>JBAYZO010000051.1:0-10441 GCA_041672465.1 Eubacteriales bacterium | reverse complement strand
GCCGTCGGTGCCGAGACAAACCCTCACCCCGTGGGATGCCGCTTTGTTGTAGTCGGGTATCCCGCTGGCGAGCTTTAGGTTTGAGGTGGGGCAGCTTGCCATAAACACGCCTTTTTCCCCCATCAGCGCGAAGTCGTCGTCGTCGCACCAGACGCAGTGCGCCGCCACCGTCCTCAGCGA
Source organism: Eubacteriales bacterium (assembly GCA_041672465.1). Classification (GTDB taxonomy): domain Bacteria; phylum Bacillota; class Clostridia; order Oscillospirales; family CAG-382; genus UBA1206. The sequence continues at coordinate 10,261 of JBAYZO010000051.1, read as the reverse complement.
AAACGCCGAGAGCTTGTCAAACAAAAAAGCGGGGGTGACGCCGTGCCGCCCGACACAGCCTAAATGCTCTTGCTTTGTTTCCGACAGGTGAATGTGAAGCCCCGCCCCGCGGGAAAAGCCTTCTTCCACCACCCCTTCGAGGACTTTTACCGTGTTTGTGTATTCGGCGTGAGCGGAAATATCGGCCTTGACGTCATCGTTATTTTTAAGGTACTCAAACAGCGCGTCGTTTTCTTTTTTTTCGTTTGTCCCGAGGTAGCTTTTTTCGCTGTCGGAGCAGGTGACGGCAACCGAAACGTTTGCCTTAAGCCCCGCGTCAATATACGCCTTCGCCATTGAAAGCCCGGAGAAATACATATCGTTGCAGCCCGCAACCCCGTAGTAAAGCATTTCGGCGCAGCCCAGCGCCACCCCGTTATAAATGTCGTCGGGGGTAAGCTTTCTCTCAAGCGGGAATATTGCCTCATGGAGCCATCTGTCAAGCGGCAAGTCCCCCCCGACCCCGCGGAGCAGCGTCATCGCGGTATGCGAATGGGAAGAATAATACGCGGGGGCGAGCAAGAATCCGTTCCCGTCAAACTCCTCGCCGTAGCCGGGTTTAAACGGGCCGATATAGTCAATTTTCCCCGATTTTACCCCTACGCTGATTTTTTCCGAGGACAAAAATCCCTCGCCGAGACCGACGGCGGCTATATCTTTAAAAATCATTTTTATATTAGTCCTTTCTGCCGGGACGCTGTATTTCAAAAACAAAATTATTTGTCATATATTTTTATCTATATCTGTTATTTTTATTTTCGTTTCGGCGGGAGCAAGCCCCCGCCCTACGCCTACCGATTGAACCGAACACTACCAATTGAACCGACGGTTTTCATTTTCGTTTCGGCGGGAGCGAGCCCCCGCCCTACGCCTACCGATTGAACCGAACACTACCAATTGAACCGATGGGTTTCATTTATTTATCACATATTACCATATTTTTTTACCGTTTTCAATCCCCGCCCCGAATATTCCCGGTTATTATTTAATTTTAAAGGTTTTTTGCGTAATACGGCGTTTTTTGCCGTTGTTCGCTTATTTTACCGCGGCGCTCTTGAAAAAAATTTTTACTTATGATATTATAACCGCGGGAAAAGCAAAGATATCTACCTTTATTTGAGTTTGTTGTTTCTATATTTATATTTTTGTGATTGCTTTTATCGTAACGTAAACTTTTTGATGATTTCGGATTACGATTTTAAACAAAAAATCATCTTTCAATATTTGAAAAGGAAAAATCAATGGAGAGCTCGAAAAAAAGACTTTTTTGGGAATTCATACGCTACTGCTTTGTGGGCGGGTTCGCCTTTGTGCTTGAAACACTTACGCATCTGGCGCTTTGGAAATACGCGCTGGGAAGCGAAACCGACCTCAACACTTTATCGCCACGGCGGCGGGGTTTACGGTCGGGCTCGCCGCTAATTACGCGCTTTCGGTGGCGTGGGTGTTCACGCTGGAGTCGCAAAAGAAAAAAGTCAGAACGGCGCGAGCTTTTCTTATTTTCTCCGCCGTGGGGCTGCTCGGCTTCGCCTTGAAAGAGGCCCTTATGGCGGCGGGCGCGCTTGTCACCTCGCACCCCTTGGCTTCTTTCGGCGACTTCCCCGTTCCGTATTACGGAACCCATATTGTCTCGGCGGGGATAGTTTTGATTTGGAACTACGCGGGGCGGAAAATTTTTGTGTTTAGGGAGAAAGGCGAATAAACCCATGACTTTACCATACGATATAACAAAAATACGCAATTTTTCGATAATCGCCCATATTGACCACGGCAAATCCACCCTTGCCGACAGGCTGCTCGAACACACCCAAACGCTTAGCAAGCGGGAAATGACAGACCGGATTCTTGACGATATGGAGCTTGAGAAAGAGCGCGGGATAACCATAAAGGCAAAGTCGGCGCGGTTCCTTTACAAGTCGCGAAGCGGCGAAACTTATGTGATGAATCTTATAGACACCCCGGGGCATGTCGACTTTAACTATGAGGTTTCCCGCTCGCTGAAAGCCTGCGAGGGGGCGGTTTTGGTGGTCGACGCCACGCAGGGAGTTCAGGCGCAGACGCTGGCGAACGCCTTTTTGGCGGTGGAAAACGACTTGACGCTTGTTCCGGTTATTAATAAAATCGACCTGCCGTCGGCGGAAATCGAGTCTACAGCCGAGGGAATCGAAAACATACTCGGGCTTGACACCGAGGGGTGCCCGAGAATTTCGGCAAAGAGCGGACTTAATGTCCCGGACGTGCTGGAAGCGATTGTAAAGGATATCCCGCCCCCGGCGGGGGATGTTAGTTCCCCGCTGAAAGCGCTGGTGTTTGACGCGTTTTACGACAGCTACAAGGGCGTTATAGTTTATGTAAGGCTGTTTGACGGGAAGCTTTCCGCGGCCGACAAAATCCGCTTTATGAGCACGGGCGAGGAGTTCGACGTGGTTGAGGCCGGGGTAATCACCCCAAAAGGGCTTGTCCCCGCGCCGCTTATCGGGCAGGACGGAATCTCCGCGGGGGAGGTGGGATATTTTACCGCGTCCATAAAAGACATAGCCCAGACAATGGTGGGCGACACCGTAACCGGCGCCGCTCTGCCGACCCAAAATCCGCTCCCGGGGTTCAGGAAGGCGCTCCCCATGGTTTTCGCGGGGATTTACCCGGCGGATAAGTCGAAATACCCCGAAACAAGAGACGCGCTCGAGCGTCTGCGGCTGAACGACGCCTCGCTCTCGTTTGAGCCGGAGACCTCGGTGGCGCTGGGCTTTGGGTTCAGATGCGGCTTTTTGGGGCTGCTCCACATGGAAATCATTGAGGAACGGCTTGAGCGGGAGTTTGACCTTGACCTTATAACCACTCTGCCGTCGGTCGTGTACGAGGTTACGCTGAAAAACGGCAAGACCCTTAAGGTCGACAACCCCGCCGACTACCCCGACCCGGCTGAAGTCGAGGACGGCAGCGAACCGTTTGTAAGGGCGTCTATAATGACCCCAACCGAGCATATGGGCGCGATTATGGAGCTTTGCAAGGAGAGGCGGGGCGAATACCTTGGAATAAGCTTTCTTGACCCGAAAAGAGCGGAGCTCAAATATGACCTGCCGCTCGGGGAGATAATTTATGACTTTTTCGACACACTAAAGTCGCGCTCAAGGGGTTACGCCTCGCTTGACTATGAGCCTATCGGCTACCGGAAAACCGATTTGGTTAAAATTGATATACTCCTCAACGGCGAAAAAGCCGACGCGCTGTCGTTTGTAACTTTCGCCCAAAACGCTTACGCCCGCTCGCGGAGGATTTGCGAAAAACTAAAGGACGCTATCCCGAGACAGCTTTTTGAAGTTCCCATTCAAGCCGCTATCGGGGGGAAAATCATTGCCCGCGAGACGGTAAGGGCGCTTAGAAAAGACGTGCTGGCAAAGTGTTACGGCGGCGACATAACCCGCAAGAAGAAGCTCCTTGAAAAGCAAAAAGAGGGCAAAAAGAAAATGCGTTCGCTTGGCAGCGTGGAGCTCCCGCCCGAGGCTTTTGCCGCGGTGCTTAAGCTTGACTGAGTAAAAGGCGATTTGGATTTGGATATGGATATGGAAAAAAGCCCCCCCGACAATAAAGACAACAAAAATCAAAAAGACGGGGTAATGCTTTATGTCCATATCCCTTTTTGCGCCTCGAAATGTCCCTACTGCGCGTTTTACTCTGCCGTCCCTACCCGCGCCGCCGTTGACGGTTATATTTCTTCTCTGGTCCGGAGGATTCGCTCTCTCCCTGCCGTTAAATTTAACACGGTTTACTTTGGGGGCGGCACTCCGCTGACGTTGGGGGAAGACAATATATGCTTCGCGCTGGACGAGATTTTCTCATCCGCCGACGTCGCCGCAAACGCCGAGATAACATTTGAGGCAAACCCTCAGCCAAACGCGGAGCATTCGTTTAAAAAGCTTGCTTCCGCCGGGTTCAACCGCCTTTCGCTGGGGCTTCAGTCGGGCGACGACGATGTGCTTAAAACCATTGGCAGAAGGCACACCTCGGCTGATTTTGTAAACGCCGCAAGGGCAGGCAAGGAGCTTTTCCCGTCTGTTTCGGGGGATATTATTTTCGCCCTCCCCGGCGGCGGGGTAGAAAAAACCGTCGAGACCGTTTTGTCCCTTGGTTTCGACCATATCTCCGCTTATTCGCTTATTCTTGAGGAGGGCACGCCGATGTTTAAAAACCGCTGCCGCTACCCGCTCCCCGACGAGGAAAAAGAAGAATCGGAATATTTTTATATTTGCCAAAAGCTCAAACAGGCGGGGTTTTACCACTATGAGGTTTCCGCCTTCGCAAAACCCGGGCATGAGTCGCGCCATAATTTGGGCTACTGGCGCCGCCTGCCGTATATCGGCATAGGGCCGTCCGCGCATTCGTTTTACCGCGGGGTAAGGTTTTCAACCCCGCCGGACACGGGGCTGTTTATTAAAAACTCGTCTCTTCCCTTTTTGGCCGACACCGACTTTTATGAAAAGTCTCCCCTTACCCCCGAAGAAGAGGACGAAGAGCGAATTATGCTTGGGCTGAGAACCTCACGCGGGGTTAGTCTTAGCGGGGAAAAGCTGAAAAAGGCCGAAAAGTTTATAAAGCTCGGTTACGGAGGGCTTGACGGCGACAGGTTTTACCTGAATGACAAAGGGTACAGGGTTTCAAACGCAATTATAAGCGAACTCATTTAAAACAAAGTTTTTACTTTTAATAAGCCGCTTTTCAAAACGACGCCAATCGGCGTCTTTTTTTATTTCCTTATGCAATACGCATAAAAACACATATCACATTTTGTGGGTAACCGCCAAAAATAAGCCTACTTATGGCGAATTGAAAAACGCCGAAACCGCCCTTATAATGGAATTGCGGGGCGAAATATCGAAGTGAAAAGAAAAGGAGGTTTGGCTTGCGTTTAAAGATTGACGTTTCCTGTCTGCCGAAAAAAATTGACGAATACTTCGACGAATTTTTAAAATCCCGGCCGGAAGTCGTGGCGGACATCGAATCGCTTGCCGCTTTTCTCGGCGTCACGCGGGAGGAATTGGCTTTGCTTGAGTCCCACAAAAAAGTGGGGAGGGCGGTCTTGCTCGCCAAGACAAAAATCGCCTCCGAAAAAAAGCAGCTCTGCTACAAGGGCAAGCTTAACGCCACGCTTTTGGCGTTCGACCTGAAAAACGACCACGGCTACCGCGAAAAGAGCGAGGAAAACAAAAATATCACGGTGCTTAAGGGGAGCGTGCTTGAATGGGGCGAGTAAAAACTGAAAAGGATTATTGAAATAACCCCCAATAAAAAACAGCTTTTGTTTTTCAAATCGAACTATCGATACACCGCCTACGGGGGCGCGAGGGGGGGCGGCAAATCCTGGGCGATGCGGACAAAGCTTGTGATTTTGGCGCTTTGCCACCCCGGCATAAACATCCTTCTCCTCCGCCGCACGTTAGGGGAGCTTAGGGAAAACCATATTATTCCGCTGAAGCGTCTTCTCTTTAATGTCGCCGATTACCGGGAAACCGCAAGAGAGTTTCTCTTCCCCAACCATTCGCGCATAAAGTTAGGATACCTTGACACGGACGGCGACGCGCTGCAATACCAAGGGCAGGCCTATGAGGTAATCGGCATGGAGGAGGCGACCCAGTTCACTTGTTTTCAGTTTAACTGCCTTACCGAGTGCAACCGCTATTCGGGGGGGATGTCAACCCCGTTCAAGCCGAGGATGTATTTTACCTGCAACCCCGGAGGGGTGGGGAGCGACTGGGTAAAGCGTTTGTTTATAGACAAGATCTATCGTCCGGGCGAAAATCCCGAGGATTATTATTTTATAAAGAGCTTGGTCTACGACAACGCTTACCTTATGAAACACGACCCGGGATATGTGAGGGTTTTGGAGGCTCTCCCCGAAACCCGCAAAAGGGCGATGCTCTACGGCGACTGGAACGCCTTTGAGGGGATGTTCTTCCCCGAGTTTGACGAGAAGACGCATGTAAAGCCGCCCTTTCATATCCCGTCCGATTACCTTAGGTTCAGATCCCTTGACTACGGGCTTGATATGACGGCTTGCCTTTGGTTTGCCGCCGCCCCCGGCGGAAAGCTTATCGTCTACCGCGAGCTTTACAAAAGCGGGCTTATTCTTTCCGAAGCCGCCCGGCTTATTTGCGAGGCAACCCCGCGCGGGGAGGTTATCCGCTACACGGCGGCGTCCCCCGACCTTTGGAACCGCCGTCAGGACAGCGGAAAGAGCGGCGCCGCGATAATGGCGGAAAACGGGCTTTTATCGCTTAGAAAGGCGGATTCCTCGCGGGTTGCGGGCTGGCGGGTGGTGAGGGAATACCTTAAGGACAGAGACGACGGCCCGAACCTTATTATTTTAAGCCGGTGTAAAAATTTGATAAGATGTCTTCCGCTTTTGGCGTTTGACAAAGACCTCACCGAGGACGCGTCCGATAAACCCCACGAGATAACGCACGCGCCGGAGTCTCTCCGCTACGGGCTTATGTCGCGGGTGCCGAAACTGCCGCCCCCCACGCGGAAGCCGTTTTCCGCCCTTTACTCGTTTGAGAGCAGGCGATTCCCCCAAACGGAAGAGATTTCCGATTACATCTTCCCCTGAGTTTTATTTTTCCGCCCCGCACTACCCTAAGGAGGTATAAAAATTTTGAAGCCTAAAACCCCCGCCGCCCAAGTTTGGGCGACTTATGAGCAATGCAAGGACTATGACAACATTCTCGGCCTCGGCGCCAAGGTGAGCGAAAATGAGCGCTTTTACCGCGGCGTTCAGTGGGACGGCGCGGGGGGCGCGAGCCTGCCCAAGCCCGTCTTTAACGTTATAAGGCGGATAATCAACTATTACAGCTCCTCTATTCTATCGTCGTCGGTGGCGATGCGCTTTTCCTATTCTTCACCGTTTGGCGCGGGGATGGGGAAAGAATCGTCCCTCAAATACGAGGACGCGCTTAACAAGATCTGCGAAAAGCATTGGGAAACTCAGAGAATGGACGAGCTTATGGATGACGCGCTCCACGACGCCGCCATAACGGGCGACGCCGTGGCGTACACATACTGGGACCCAAAAATCAAGACCGGGCAGAAGTTTTCCGGCGATTTCAGAACCGTTCTTCTCGACAACACCGATGTGTTTTTCGGCTGTCCCATTCTCAGGGGGGTGAAAAGCCAGCCCTGGATAATTATCGCCGCGAGCGAGGAAGTCGAGTCCCTGCGGGAAGCCGCCAAAAACAGCGGCCGGCCGAAGAGCGAGATTGAGCTTATCACCCCGGAAAAAGATAAAGACGGTTTTCCCCCTCTCCCCGGCGAGAACAACCGCGCCATAAGCTTAATTAAGCTTTGGAAAAACAAAGACAACAAGGTTATGTTCGCCAAGTATACAAAGAGCGCGGTTGTGATCCCCGAGACCGACACCGGGCTTGCCGAATACCCGATTTGCGTGCTCAACTGGACAAAATCAAAAACCTCTTGGCACGGCGAGGCGGCGGTCACGGGGCTTATTGAAAACCAGACGTTTATAAACAAGGCGTTCGCCATGGTGATGAAGCATATGATGGACACCGCGTTTTCAAAAGTGGTGTACGACGGCACGATTATAAGCGAGTGGACAAACCGAGTGGGGGAAGCGGTCAAGGTCGACGGCCCCGTGGAGAACGTGGCGAAAGTAGTGCTGCCGGGTCAGCTCCAGCCGGGGATGCTTGAGGTTATCGCGATGGCGATAAACGCCACAAAAGAATCGATGGGCGCTACCGAAACCGCGCTCGGCGAGGTTAAGCCCGAAAATACCTCCGCCATTTTAGCCCTTCAAAAGGCGTCTTCGCTCCCGCTGGAGACGGTCAAGCGCCAGTTTTACCGCTTTGTGGAGGATATCGGACTTGTTTGGCTTGACTTTATAAACGCTTATTACGGCAACGGCAGGCTGGTCAGGGTTAACACAAAGGACGGCGAGGAGTTCCTCCCCTTTGAGAAGTCCCCGTCCGAGGGCGAACTGTTCGACTGCAGGGTGGACGTTGGCGCCTCAAGCTATTATTCGGAAATCGCCGCGCTCAACACCCTTGACAACCTGTTATCAAAGGGGCTTATCAGCGTAACCGATTATCTTGAGCGGGTACCGCAAAACATTATCCCCAAAAAAGACGAGCTGATAAAAGAAATCGCGAAGCGAAACGCAGTTGACGAAGCCCCGCAGAAAAGAGAGGATTTTGTAAAATGACCGAGAAAAAAGCATACGCGCTTTTAGAGGAATTGGCGTTTGAAGACGGCGTGTCGCCCGAGGAATACCTCGAAAGACAGCTTGAAGCCGCGAAAGCCAAGAAAAGCGAAAGGTTTTCCGCTTACCCCAAGGAAGTCTCCGACGAGCTTATGGCGGCCGAAAACCTAAAGGCGGAAAGCCGCGCGAAAACCAAGAAAGAAAAGGAAAAAGCCGCGCTCAGGCAGGAGATAGCGGGGTTTGTTAAAGCCTTCCCCGGCGTAAACCCCGAGGACATACCAAAAGAAGTCTGGGACGAAGTCGCCCGCGGCATTTCCCTCCCCCACGCCTACGCGCTGTTTTTGACGTTATCAGCCACCGCCGGCGGCGACGGGGACTTTACCGGGGCGGACGCCACAAACGCCGAGAACGACAGGCGCGCCGCGGTAATTTCCGCCTCCAGCGGAGAAATTCCCGCGTTCACAAGAGAAGAAGTGGAAAAGATGACCCCCGACAAGGTGAAAGGCAACTACAAAAAAATCCTAAGCTCCATGAAAAAGTGGAAGTTTTAATTAAAAACGAAAGGAAAACCTAATGTCAAACTACAATTCCATTGAAAAAATTATTTCCGCGGAAATACTCCGCACAAACGAGGACAACCTTATCGCCAACAGGATTTGCTCCACCTCGTTTCAGGGCGACATTAAAAACGCCGGCGACAGCGTGACTTTTGTCGGCCTTAACGAGCCCACGGTGGACGACTACACCGGCACGATAAGCTATGAGGACATCGATGACAACGCCATAACGCTGAACATCGACAAGGACAAGTATTTTGCCTTTAAGGTAAAAGATCTTGAGGCGCTGAGGAGCTCGATAGGGCTTAAGGATTCGCAGGCGAAGCGCGCCTCGTACAACCTTAAAAAAGCCGTAGACGCTTATGTGCTCGGGCTTTACGGCTCGGCGGGCGTGACGCTTGAGAGCACGACCGTCACCGTCGCCAACGCGCTGACCGTAGTCGCCGAAATGAAAGAGGCGCTTGAAAAGGCAAACGTCCCCGACGGGCAGTCGTGGATAGTCATCCCCCCGTTTTTAAAGACAAAGCTCATCCTCGCCGGAATTAAGTTTTCGATTAACGAGGGGATCAACGGCACGGGAGCGATCGGCTACACAAACGAGCTCGGGTGCGACTTGTATGTGTCAAACCAGCTCTCTGCCTCCGGAACCATCTGCTACGCGCTGGCGGGCTCGTATTCCGCTATCGCCTACGCCGAACAAATCCTTGAAACCCAGCTTATCGACAGGCTGGAGGGCTCGTTTGAAACCGCGGTGCGGGGGAGAGTCGTGTTCGGCGCGAAAGTAATACGTCCGGCGGAGCTGATATGCGCGCCCGTCGTCGACGGCGGAAACGAGATTGAGGTTCAGGATATTTCCTAACATAATCTTTGAAATAAACCGCCGAAACACCAAATAAAAAACAAAAACAAGTAAAAAGGAGAAAATATTTCATGGCAATCACTGTCACTCCCAACAGAATAGGCATGTCGAACACAGGTTACGCCCTCACCGCCGCGACAGGCGTGTCGCAGGTGGCGGGGACCTCAGAAGACTTTGAGTTTGTCTTCCCCTGCAAAGACGAGACGGCTTATATCATTATCGCGAACGGAGCGATCGCCGCGGTTACGGCAAAACTTAAAGCCGCCCCGAACCACGGCAGCTACACACCCAACATACTCACGCTGGCGTCCGGTAAAATCGCCGCTTTCAGGCTTGAGACGGGATTTGTGAAAGACGCCGGCGGCAAAGTCACCCTTACGGTAAACCCCGGCGCGGCTCAGACCGTCTCCGGGCTGGGGGTAAAAATCTATGGGGTATATAACTCGGTCGCGTCGAGATAAACCCCCGCCGCCCTAAAGGCGGCCCGAAAGGATAAACATATGCAGACAACGGCAAACAATCTCATAAAAGCCGCTTTCGGACTTGTCAGCCTTTTAAACGGCGACGGCAGTCTAACCCCGGCGGCGGATGCCCGCCGCA